>DASSTP010000208.1:0-5210 GCA_035707845.1 Gemmatimonadales bacterium
ACAGAACGGCAGCGGGCAGGCGGGATTTGCCATCTCCGAGAACCAGGATTGCGGCGAACCGGTGCACGGCTGGCGCTGCGTGCCACGGCCCCGGCCGATCGATACCCAGCAGCGGTTTACCTCGCTGGTCGCGGGCGCCGCCAACACCTGCGGTTTCACCACTCTCGGACTGATCTACTGCTGGGGCAGCAACGGCAGCGGGCAGCTGGGTGCCGCCGCGACGGACGATTGCAACGGCACATTGTGCAGCTGGACGCCGGTCGCCCTCGCCGGGCCGGCGTTCCGGGTGCTGGCGCTGGGCGCGAGCGCGCATCTCTGCGGCCTCACCCCCGACGGCACTGCCTACTGCTGGGGATCCAATGACGGGGGTGAGCTGGGCCTCGGCGTAGTGGGCGGGACGCACTCACAGCCGGCGCCGGTGGCGGGTGATCACCGGTTCCGGGCCATTGCCGTGGGGGGCGAGCATACCTGCGCGCTGGACGGGGATGGGAAGGCGTGGTGCTGGGGCCGGGATATCCTGCCGCCCGGCGACGGGGGCGCCAGTCTCTCGAGCACGCCAGTCGCGATCAAGGATTCGCCGGCCTTCACGGACCTGATCACCGGGACGTGGGCGGCGTGCGGCAGAACGGCGGCGGGGACAGTGTGGTGCTGGGGCATCAATGCCTACGGCGAGATGGGCGTCACGCCGGCAGGGCTCAATGTCCGGTATGACAGGCCGACGGAGATGGCGGGACATCGGGCGTGGGAGCGGCTGAGCGGCCAGGGCGCGACGTTCTGCGGGCTGGACTCGGCGGGGGCCACCTGGTGCTGGGGCTACGGGGTGTTCGGGGAGCTGGGGCCGGTGCATGAGTCGAGCGCGGAGCCGGTGGGGATCGGGATGGGCGAGATAGGCGGGATGGGCGAGATGGGCGGGTGATGCAGGGTTAGCTTCGGCCTGCCCATCCTGCCCATCCTGCCCATCCTGCCCATCCTGCCCATCCTGCCCATCCTGTGAGATCGGGATGTCAGGGGGCGGCCGCAGGCCGCCCTTACAGGGGCCTGGTGAGATTGTGGTGCCGGGCTTGCATCGTTACTTTTCCCGTCCCGATTCCGGGGGCTGTAGCTCAGCTGGGAGAGCGCTGCAATCGCACTGCAGAGGTCAGGGGTTCGATCCCCCTCAGCTCCATCAAAAATTCAAGTTTTCTGCCCCTTGGTGTAACTGGCAACACGCCTGACTCTGGATCAGGAGAGTCCTGGTTCGAGCCCAGGAGGGGCAATGCCCGGGAAGAAATTCCCGGGCTTTTTTGTTGGGGCTTGTCCTTCGGCGGCTGCGCCGCCTGCGGATCGAGCCCAGGCTTGTCCAGAGCGCAGCGAGGGAAGGGGCAATGCCCGGAGCGACGGCTCCGGGCTTTTCTTCCTGGGGATCGTCGTCGAACCGTTTGGATCAGCGCACAGCGCACAGCGCCCAGCGTCCAGCCCCCTCTTGACAGTTCAGGCCGCACACCGTATCCTGTGCGCCCTTGGGAGTCGCGTCCCGATGTTGCAAGGTCAGGCCCACCCGCACACGGCGGGCGCCGGCCTGGTTCGAGCGCTCGCCGCTCGGCCCCACATCGGTGACGCGATTCGTGTTTTCGGCACCATGACACTGAACCAGCAGGAGATGGCCAGGTTCGCATGAATACGCGCTTGATGACTTCATCTGCCTTTCGGCATCGGGACGCCCTCCTGGCGTTCGCGAGCCCGCGTTCCCCTCGAGGGATCGTGACGGGCAGGGAGTGCACGTCGGCGCCAGCCGACACACGAGGTGGTGCAGCGAGGAGTGCGGGACGGGAAGGTCGTGGCCGAGTGAAGTGAGGGCACGTCTCCCGGACCGGGTGCGAGATCAGTCGCCCCGCCTGCGCTCCCATGCCAGGCGGGGCGATTTCGTTGCGAGCCACACCCGGCCCGGCAGTCCGCTCATTGACAAGCGAAGTCAGCAGTACAGGAGGACACCGTCGGCCGGCCGGCGTGACGGGCCCGCATATGGTCACGCGACTCCCGTGCGGTGCACGGCATGTCGGTCGCGCCGCCGGTGTTCTCCTCGATGAAACGATAGACATGGAGGGCGTAGCTCAGACGGAAGAGCGCGATAACGCCTCGGCAATTCCTGTCCGCACCCGCGGGCCGACGCTTGAGGCTTACCCTGTGGAGGTCGAGGTCGCCGGTTCGAATCCGGCCGTTCTCCCTGTCATCTCCCTTTCCAGCTCGATCGGGTCGACGTCGTTCGATTATCGCACAAGATCACTCCCGGTAACACGCGAGTCCGGGAATCGAGCGGCACCATGCATCCGACCGAGCTGCCTTCTTCTTCTTGTTCTTCGGCGCGGGTCGAAGTCGCTGGGTTACCTGGAATTACCCAGCAGCGCTGCCCTATCCGTGCCGATCCCCACTTCCTGCCTCGAAAGGAGGCGACCCATGATCAACTACGCGCAGCATGTCGCGACCAGCCTCCGGCGCCTGATCACGCCGCAGTCGGAACCGATTCCCGGTACGACCCAGGTGTCCAACTCGGCCGGCGGTCACGCCTGGCCGGTGGATTGCTGGGCCCGGCTGGACCGGTTCCTGATCCTCGGCAGCGAGGGCGGGACGTTCTACGTCGAGGAGCATGCCCTCACCCGCGAGAACGCGAATGCAGTGATCGAAGCCGTGGCGGTGGACGGTCCCCGGGTGGTGCAGCGGATCGTCGACATGAGCACCAGCGGCCGCGCGCCGAAGAACGATCCTGCGCTGTTTGCGCTCGCGATTGCCGCAGGTCTCGGCGACGCGAGCACCAGGGCCGCGGCCCTGGCCGCGCTGCCGCAGGTGGCGCGGACCGGCACCCACCTGTTCCACTGGATCGAGTACATGCGGGCGTTCCGTGGCTGGGGCCGGAGCGTGCGGCGTGCCGTGGCGTCGTGGTACACGGCGAAGCCGGCGAACGAGGTGGCGTACCAGATCCTCAAGTACCGGAGCCGGGACGGCTGGGCCCATCGTGACGCGCTGCGGCTGGCGCACCCGAAGGCGCCCAGTCTCGCCCACGCGATGCTGTTCCAGTACGCCGTGAACGGATGGGAAAAGGTGGTGCCGCGCGGAAGCGTTGCCGCGGCGTCGGCTGATCTCGAGGGGCTACAGTTGCTGGAAGCGGTGCAGCAGCTCAAGGGGCTGACGCCCGGGCCCGCGGCAACCCTGATCCGCGCGCATGGGCTGGTGCGGGAGATGGTGCCGACCGAACTGCTCACCTCGCCCGAGGTGTGGGCGGCGCTGCTTGAATCGATGCCGCTCACCGCCATGATCAGGAACCTCGGCGTCATGACCAAGGTGGGCCTGCTGGCGACCGGTACGCCCGCGGCGCGCATGGTGCGGGAGCGGCTGCAGGACCGGACCGCGCTCCGCCGGGCGCGGGTCCACCCGCTTGCAGTGCTGGCTGCGCTCAAGACCTATGGACAGGGGCACGGCATGCGGGGCGAGGGCGCCTGGACTCCGGTGGCGTCGGTAGTGGATGGGCTCGACGCCGCGTTCTACCTGGCCTTCGAGAACGTGCCGGCGACGGGCAAGCGGATCATGCTTGCGCTGGACGTGTCGGGCTCGATGAAGGCCGGCGTGCACGGGATGCCGTACCTCTCGTGCCGGGAGGCGTCGGCGGCGATGGCGCTGGTCACCGCCGCGACCGAGCCGGAACACCGGTTCACGGCGTTTGCCGCGTCCGGGTTCCTCGCGCGGTTCTCGCCCATGTCGAGCGGGCTCTGCGAGCTGGCCATCTCGCCGCGGCAGCGGCTGGATGACGTTGTGAAGCTGACGTCCGCACTTCCGTTCGGCGGGACGGATTGCGCCCTGCCGATGACCGAGGCATTGAAGCGGAACTGGCCGGTGGACGTCTTCGTCATCTACACCGATAACGAGACGTGGGCCGGCGAGATCCACCCGGCGCAGGCGCTCCGCGCGTACCGGGAGCGGACGGGCATTGCGGCGAAGCTGGTCGTGGTCGCCATGGCATCGAACGGGTTCTCGATTGCGGACCCCAACGACGCGGGCATGCTCGACGTGGTCGGGTTTGACACGGCGACGCCGGGGCTCATCGCGGAGTTTGTGAAGTGAGCTGTGAGCTGTGAGCTGCGAGCTGCGAGCTGTGAGCTGCGAGCTGTGAGAACTTCGGCTCGTAGCTCGTGGCTCGTAGCTCGTAGCTCACTTGACCCCCACTTGAGCGGGCGCCTGGAGCTTTCCGGGAGTCACCTTCTCCTGGAGGGCGCCATGCGTCGGTTCATCCTGGTTCTTGTCCTGATTGCGATCTCATTCAACAGCCTCGCCGCCCAGGGCGTCGCGTCCGATTCCGGGGCGACGCGGGTGCGCGTCCGCCTGGCGGGGACCCGGCAGGCCACTATCGGCATCATTACCCGGCTCGATGCCGACACGATTCATCTTCGGGCCGTGGAAGGAGACCTGGCCATCGCGCGGGCCGACCTGGCGAAACTGGAAGTGAGCCGAGGCATGCACTCCAACGCTGGCCGCGGCTTCCGGAAGGGGATGTGGATCGGTGCGATCGTCGGCGCCGTGGCGGGCATTGCCATCCTGTCGGATCCCGACGAGTACTGGTACGACGGCGGTGCAGAGATCCTGCCTCTCGCCATCGCATCGGTGGGGCTGGAGGGCGCCATCATCGGCGCCGGCATCGGTGCCCTGTCGCACTCGGAGCGCTGGCAGAAGTCGGGCACCGACAGCCAGACGCTCTCGCTCTACGTGGCCCCACACGAGGGACGGACGGTGGTGGGGTTGGGGGTGAGGTTTTGATGAGCTGTGAGCTCTGAGCTGTGAGCTGCGAGCTGCGAGCTGAGAGCTGAGAGCTGCGAGCTGCGAGCTGTGAGCTGCGAGCTACGAGCATCATGCTCATAGCTCACAGCTCACAGCTCATAGCTCATAGCTCCTACCCAATCCTCACGATCTTCGCCACCGAGGGCACGCCGTTGGAATCAATCAGGAACAGCATGTAGTGACCCGGAGGCGCCATGGTCGGCCCGGAGGGCGCCGTGATGAGCACGCTGCCGGCGCCGTTGGGCGTGACCGTCAGCCGGTTCATCCGCTGGTTCTGGTTAAAGGCATGGGTGACCGACGAAAGCCGGATGAAGGTGGCCCGGACAATCGAGGCCGCCTGCGGCGTCTGCACCTGGAAGCTCGATCCGTACGCCACGCTGGTCGGTGCCCCGGTGATCTGGGGGCGC
>DASSTP010000209.1:0-5055 GCA_035707845.1 Gemmatimonadales bacterium
AGACCCCGCCAGCCCCGTACTCATGATCGAGTAGCGACCCTCGCCAAACTGCCGCACCCTGCCGTAGCCCACGATCCCCTCGTGCCATCCCTCGAAGAAGTAGAGCCCGATGCGGGTGCTGTCCGGCAGGTCGCGCGCGTCCTGGATGAGCTGGTCATAGGTGGAATACAGGAAGGCATTCCACGGGACCACTCGGCTCCAGGGCTCGGGGCCGGTGCGGTCGGTGCCGCCCTGGCCGGTGCGCCGGACGATGCGGAGCTTGCCGTTCTCTCGCTCGATCTCATGATGCAGGTCACGCTCCCCCTGGGGCGCATTGGGGATCCTGCTTTCCATGGTCCACCGGCGCACGCTGCCATCCGGCGCCAGGGTCATCTCCCAGTGCCGCCGCACCACCGTGGGCGACCGACCCACCGCATCGCCGGTGATGTGGCTGCCGCGCTGGGTGACGCGCTCGACCGAGGTGGTGTCGTTGCCAAGGGTGGCGACGTAGCCCCAGGTCTGCTCAGGTTGGCAGGCGGGCAGGGCGAGCAGGGCGAGCAGGAGGAGGAGTCGAGGGGTCATGCTGGTCAAGGCCTTTTTCACCGCAGAGACGCAGAGGACGCAGAGACCACAAACAATCTGCTGATGCTGAGAAAAGATTTCAGAGCTGATCGAACCGGGGAGGCCCTTTGTGGTTCCTCCGCGTCCTCTGCGACTCTGCGGTGGCAGTTACGGACGCCTGGGCCAGAGGCCCTCTTCGCAATGACGCATTGGGCGAGCCAGTCGTTTCAGCGGGGCTGGGCTGGCGGAATTCCGGCCGGGAGGTAGGATTTCCCGCTTCACCCAACCCCTGTGAGGCTCCCCATGACCCGCGACCCGAGACCCGCGACCCTCCTGCTCGCCTTGTTCGCCTTGCTCGCCCCGCCCGCCTTGCAGTCCCAGGCCGCCGCATCCGCCGTGGCCGATCCCACGCTCAACGAAGTACGCGAGCTCACCAGCCGCTACCAGGACGTGAAGGTCGCCCTGGCCGACGGCTACGTCCCCGACCCGTCGGGCATGTGCGTCGCTGCGACGATGGAAGGCCGCCCCGCAGAGGAAGGTGCGATGGGCGTGCACTACGTGCGGCCGGACCTGCTTGGCATCACCGGGCCGCCCAACCCGCGGGTGAATGGAACCAGTACGTACACCGACTTCCGCCAGCCGGCCATCCTTATCTATGAGCCGCAGGCGGATGGGTCGTCCCAGCTGGTGGCGGTGGAGAATCTGGTGTTCATCAAGTCATGGGAAGCGGCGGGCCACAAGTCGCCACCCAGCTTCCAGGGGCACGCGTTCAACCGGATGCAGGATGATCCTGCCACCGAGCTGGACGAGGCCCATGGCTTCGAGCCGCATTACGATCTGCATGTGTGGTTGTACCGGGAGAATCCGAAGGGGATGTTTGCGCAGTTCAATCCGCGGGTGAGTTGCGGGGGTAAGGGAGAGTAGGGGTTAGGGACTAGGGGTTAGGGGCTAGGGATTAACGGTTAGGCTTGTCACGCTGAGGCTGCAACGCAGCCGAAGCGGCGGAGTGGCGGCGTGGCTTCGGCCCCTTCGCTGCGCTCAGGGTGACAGCTCCCCTGGACCCTAACCCCTAATCCCTAGCCCCTACCCGCCTCACCCCGCCGTATCCACCAGGAACTGCTCCAGCTTCCCGTCATTCGTGGTATACGTACTCACGCTCACCCTGGTTCCGTTGGCAAACTCCACCGCGTACCCGCGATAGGTCATGCCGCCGCGGAGGTTGGCGCCGGTCTGGTGCAGTGACGTGATGGCGCCCAGCTTGCCCAGGCTGTTCTTGAAGTCGGCCAGCGCGGTGTCATCAAAGTAGAAGTTGGCGTTATCGGTGAACTGGCTCCGGTCAATGACGCCTTTCTGCAGTGAGGCGAGCACCTGCCGGGCGCGCGCTTCTCCCTTGGCAACGGTCGCCGAGTCGCCGGTGGCGCTGGGCGGGGGCGGGAAGAGAAGCGATGAGACTGCACGCGCCACCTCGCCGGCGGCGGAGCTGGCCTCCTGGTTGGTGAGCACCGCGATCGCCACCTTGTCGTCAGGGAACACGAAGTTCTGCGCCACGAAACCTCCCACCTCGCCGCTGTGCGTGACCGAACGGTGCCCGTTGCGATAGCCGACGGCGACACCAAGTCCGTAGCCGATCCCCTGGCCGTTCTTGAGCTTCATCTCCGTCTCCATCGCGTCATAGGACGACGCGGCGAGGAGACTCTCGTTCATCAGTGAGATGTCCCAGGTGAGCAGGTCGCCCACCGGCATCGCCATTTCGCCGTCCGCAAAGTACCAACCGGGTGCCTCGATCCGAGCCGGCCGCAGGGGGCCCAGCGCGTTCCGCGCGTAGCCGGTGACCTCGACCTTGTCGTGCTCGGTGTCGAGATCGATCGTGTGCGTGAGGTGAAGCGGCTGGAGCACACGGGTGGAGAGGAATTGCCAGAACGGCTCGCCGCTCGCCTTCTCCACGATCAGGCCCAGGATGTTGAAGTTGGTGTTGCTGTACTGGTACTGGGTGCCGGGATCGAAGTCGAGCGGCTTGGTGGCCCACTCGTGCACTATGGCCTGCGCGCTGCTCGGATGGGTCCACGCCGGGATGGTGTAGTCCTGCGGCGCGTAGTCCTCGTAGCCCGAGGTGTGGGTCAGCAGGTTCCGGATGGTGACTTCGTTGGCGCGGGTGAGCTCGGGAAAGAAGCGCGACACCGGATCATCCAGCGAGAGTTTCCCCTCCTGCACCAGCAGGAGGATGCACGCCGCGGTGAACTGCTTGCTGATGGACCCGATGGCGTAGTGCATGTCGGGCGTCGCAGCCAGCGGCGGCGAAAGCCGAGCGTGCCCGAATGCCGCGGTATAGACAATCTTCCCCTCCTGCACGATGCCGATGGACACGCTCGGCACCTGGGTCTTCTGCATTATCGCGTTCACCGTGGCCTCGACCTTCGTCGCAAGCGCCGGCGGGAGGGTATTGACGCCCTGCGCCCATGCGCTGGTCGCAATGGCAAGGACGAGCAGGGCGGCGAGACGGATGGGGCGAGTGAGGGTGGGCATGGACGTAGGGATTAGGGGTTAGGGGTTAGGGACTAGAGTCGTGAGTCATGAGTCGTGAGTCATGAGTCATGCGACCCACGACCCATGACCCACGACCCATGACCCATGACCCTCACTTCGCTGCCACAAACCTCTTCGACTGCCGCTCATACGCATGCGCGAACGCCAGCACCTGCGCATCGGTGCCGGGGAGGCCCACCACTGAAAGATTGAGCGCCGGCATGCCGTCCGCACCTATCCCCGCCGGCACCGACACCTCGGGCAGTCCAAGGAAGTTGCCGTAGCCCAGTGCTGTCCGCACATCGGGCCACCCCGTCTCCAGGCTGAAGGCGTTGAACGGCATGGTGGGATAGACCATCGCTGACACACCTGCCGCCTTCATGGCCTTCTCCAGCGTCGCCACCACCTCGGCGCGTGACCTGGCGAACGACTGGCCTGCGGGATCCTGCGCCATCGGCTGGTCGAAGAGCGGCTCACACTCCTCGAAGGTCTTCGGCAGCACGTCATAGAACTGCTGGTACGCGGGATAGCCGAGCTTCATCGCGGCTCGTGGATCGTTGCTGCGCCCGGCAAAGTAGAGCTGGTAGGCATTGGCGGTCGGCGCAGGGGAGCGCGAATCGGGAGCCACGTCGCCTCGGCGGCTCGACGCCTCGGCAAAAGCCCGCCGGTAATTCTGCAGCGTCACCGGCGCATCGAACGAGGCCACCTCGGCGCCGGCCGCCTGGAGGTCTGCCACCGCACGATTCCACGTTGCGAGCGCCTCCTCGGTCATCTGCGACCGGGGGATGTGCGCCTCGACGAGACCGAGTCGCACCCGGTGCAGCGCATTGTCGCGGAGGCGCATGAGCGGCGCAGCGTCCCACTTGCCGGTGAGCGCCAGCGGGTCCGACGGATCCGGTCCCGCCACGATGGCGAGCAGCAGCGCCGCGTCTGCCACGTGACGCGCGAGCGGGCCGTGGGTGTCGAGATAGGGCCAGGTGGGGATGACGCCGTTCCGCGGTACCAGCCCGAACGTCGGCTTCATGCCGACCACACCGGTGCAGACCGCCGGGATGCGATTCGATCCGCCGTCATCGGTGCCGAGGGCAGCGAACGCCATCCCGCACGCAACGGCGACCGCCGATCCCGCGCTGGAGCCGCCGGGCGTGCGGGTGCCGGTGGGATCGTGCGGGTTGAGCACCTGGCCGGTGTGGCTGCTCGTCCCCTCGCCACGATAGGCAAAGTCGTCGGCCGCGGTCTTGCCGAGCACGATGGCGCCGGCGGCGCGAAGCCGCTGGACCTCGATCGAGTCGCGCCTGACCGCGTCGGGAAAGAGCCGAGCCCAGTCGGCGTTGGACGCGGTGGTGGGGAGCCCGTCCATGTCGTAGATCGCCTTGGCAAAGACGGGGACGCCATCGAGCGGGCCGCGGAGCTTGTGCGCCTTACGCCGGACGTCGGACGCCCTCGCGTCTGCAATCGCTGTCTCGGACAGGGCGTCGATGGCGTGGTACCTGGCTCCCAAGCGCTGGCAGCGCTCGAGGGCGGCCCTGGTGACCTCCTCGGCGCTCCACTTCCCGCTGTGGAACCCGGCCAGGTACTCGGCGATGGTGCCGTCGAGCGGGTCGGACGGCGGGGACGGCAGGGTCCAGCCGTGGCGAGGGAGGGTCGTCATGGCGGTGATGGCGGCGAGCTGGGCAATGGCGTCGCGTCGGGAGAGGGTCATGGGTGACGAGTCGAGGGTCGAGCGTCGAGGGTCGAGGGTCGAGGGTCGAGGGTCGAGGGTCGAGAGTCACGGGTCACGGGTCACGGATCGAAGATCATGAGAGGTCGCCAAGCGTGTCATTGCGAGCACGCCCATCGGGCGTGCGAAGCAACCTTGCAGCCCTAACGAGATCTTTTGGCCGATGCCTGATTGCCCGACCAGCGCCAATGCAAGGCAAAGCTCCGTCGGAGATTGCGGTCGGGCTGCAAGGTTGCTTCGCCTCCCTACGGGAGGCTCGCAATGACACGCTT
>DASSTP010000210.1:0-2354 GCA_035707845.1 Gemmatimonadales bacterium
CGGGGTAGGGTCGAGGTGTCAGCTTTGCATGGAGCCCTCCGCGATTCGCTGCAACCTCTGCGCCTCTGCGGTGAAAAGGCCAGGATTGGGAACGAGATCGCAGTCGGGCTGCAAGGTTGCTTCGCTCCTCGACCCCTCGACCCCTCGACCCCCTATCTTTCCTGCATGCCAGAACCATCCCCCACCATCCGCGCCTTGCTGACGGGCCTCATCGACTACGCCGGGCTTTTTCCGCCGGCCGGGCTCACCATGGTGCCGGCAGTGAAGAATTACGCCGCCTATCGCGACGGCGATGACACCTGGGCGCTCGGCCGCTTCATAGTGCCCTCCGCCCGGCTCGACGAGTTCGAGGGCGCGGCCGCCGCGCACCTGCCCCAGGAGGGCGACACACCACCATGGCTCATCAGCATGCTGGGCGGCGTGGAACCCGGGCATGACGCCGAACTGGTCTTTGCTTTCAACGAGCGCCACGCGCAGCACAGCGCTGGCCGGGCCGTGATCGACACGCTGGAAGTGAAGGCCACGAATCCCGGGACGATCGCGCGGCTGGTGCGGTCGGCGCCCGATCATGTGCGGGTCTTCGTGGAAATTCCGGTAGTTGATGATCCGGAGCCGCTGCTCACTGCCATCCGCGACGCCGGCGCCAGTGCCAAGATCCGGACCGGCGGCGTGACCGAAGATGCATTCCCCTCGGCTGAAGAAGTGACCAGCTTTCTCCTCACGGCGGCAAGACTCGCCGTCCCGTTCAAGGCCACTGCCGGCCTGCATCATCCGCTCCACGGCGAGTATCGCCTGACGTATGAACCGGGCAGCGCGCTGGCACCGATGTACGGCTTCCTCAACATCTTCATGGCGGCGGCCGCCGCGCGGCAGGGCGCCGACCATCGCACGGTGCGACGCATGCTGGAAGGTGTCGGCACCACGGCGTTCCAGTTCGGCCCTGATGGCGTCGCCTGGAGTGACGGACGCGCCGGCGTCGGGGAGATCGAGACGATGCGCAGGGAATTCGCCATCTCGTTCGGCTCCTGCTCCTTCACCGAGCCGATGAACGATCTCCGCTCCATGGAACTGCTCTGAATCATGACCGATATCAACGCGACCCATGACCCGCGACTCATGACCTGGGTCGAAAGCGCCAACGACCCTGGCACCGACTTCCCCATCCAGAACCTGCCGCTCGGTGTCTTCCGGCGGGCGGGAAGTGGCGAGCGGCCGAGAATAGGTGCAGCCATCGGCGACCAGATCCTCGACATTGCGGCGGCGCGCACGCACTGGAACCTCGGCGCCGCGGCCGACGCCTGCGATGCGCCGGCACTCAACAACCTGATGGCGATGGGTGAAGCGGCATGGAGTGAATTGCGCCGCGCGCTTCAAGCGGTGCTTGCAGCGGACGGTGAGTTCAGCCGCGAGGCACGGAAGCGCGCCGCGGAGCTGCTGGTGCCGATGTCCGAGGCGGAGATGTTCCTGCCCGCCGAGGTGGGCGACTACAGCGACTTCTACGCGTCGGTGCATCACGCCACCAATGTCGGCAGCATGTTCCGGCCCGACAATCCGCTGATGCCCAACTACAAGTGGCTGCCGGTCGGGTATCACGGCCGCGCGTCGTCGCTGGTGGTATCGGGCAGCGAGATTCAGCGGCCCAGCGGACAGCGGAAGAAGCCGGACGAGACGGTGCCGTCATTCGGGCCGTGCCGGCAGCTGGATTACGAGCTGGAAGTCGGCGCGTTCATCGGGCCCGGCAATGCGCTGGGCGAGCCGGTGACCATTCGCGACGCGAGTGCGCAGCTCTTCGGGCTCTGCCTGGTGAACGACTGGTCGGCGCGGGACATCCAGGCGTGGGAATACCAGCCGCTGGGACCGTTCCTGGCCAAGAATTTTGCGACCACGGTGTCACCCTGGGTGGTGACGATGCAGGCGCTGGCGCCGTTCCGGGTGCCGGCCTATCGCAGGCCCGAGGGTGATCCCGCCCCACTGCCGCACCTCCTCGACACCAATGACCAGGAGCGGGGCGGGGTGGACATCACGCTCGAGGTGCTGCTCCGCACCCGTCGCATGCGCGACGCCGGCGCCCGACCGCACCGGCTCTCCCTCGGCGACTTCACCCAGATGTACTGGACCATGGCGCAGATGGTGGCGCACCACGCGAGCAACGGCTGCAACCTGCGGCCGGGTGATCTCATCGCGAGCGGGACGGTGAGTGGTCCGGAGCCCACCTCGCGCGGGTGTCTCCTGGAACCCACCTGGCGCGGCCGCGATCCGATCCAGCTGCCGAATGGTGAACAGCGAACGTTCCTCGAGGACGGCGACGAGATCATCCTGCGCGGGTGGTGCGAGCGGGAAGGGGCGCGGAGGGT
>DASSTP010000211.1:0-5894 GCA_035707845.1 Gemmatimonadales bacterium
CCGCGTTTGCCCGCCTGCTCGGGAGCGTCTCCGGCGCCGTGGGCATGACGCTCGACGCCTACAAGGACAAGTGCATCCGCCGCCGCGTCGCCGTGCGGATGCGCGCCTGCGGCGCACACAGCTACGACGAGTACCGGGACCTGCTGGAGCGCACGCCAGGCGAGCTGGAGCGCCTGCGCGATGCGCTGACCATCAACGTCACCCGCTTCTATCGCAACCCCGAAGCCTGGGATGCGCTGGCCACGCGGTTCCTCCCGGCACTCTGGACGGCCAACGACGGCCGGCTGCTCGCGTGGAGCGCCGGCTGCGCGTCGGGTGACGAACCGTACACGATCGCCATGCTGATCGCCGAGCAGTGCCGCAGTGCGGGGCACCCCGCCTGGCTGGCCCGCGCCACCGTGCATGCCACGGATGTTGACCGGGCCTCGCTCGCGCGCGCGCGGGCCGGCCGCTATCGGGAGGACGCGTTCCAGGATCTTCCCTTGCCGCTGCGCGAGCGCTACACCGCGACCGTCGGCGCCGAGCGCGAGGTGGTGCCGGCCATCCGCGACCGCGTCGTCGTCTCGGAGCTCGACCTGAGCGGCGGCCGGACGCCCGCCACGCGCTATCAGCTCATCGTCTGCCGCAATGTGGTCATCTACTTTGACCGGCCGCTGCAGGAGCGCCTGTTCATGTTGTTCGCCGAGCACCTGTCCGATGATGGCCTCCTGGTGCTGGGCAAGGTGGAGACGCTGCTGGGCCCCGCCCGGGACCGCATGGAGCTCGTGGACGTCCGCGAGCGCATCTACCGGCGGCGCGCATGAGCGACGTGATCGTGCGTGTCGCGGACCTGAAGGTCGGCCGGCTCGACGACGAGCTGGTGACCATCGGCCTGGGGAGCTGCGTGGCCATCATCCTGCATGACGCCGACGCCCGGGTGGGTGGGCTCGCGCACATCCTGCTGCCCTCGCCGGCGCTCAGCCGGCCCAATGACGACCGGCCGGGCAAGGTGCCCCAGACGGCGGTGCCCGAGATGCTGAGCCTCATGCGGGCCCTCGGTGCGCGTTCCAATCGGGTGACGGCCCGGCTGGTGGGCGGCGCGAGCATGTTCGCGTCACTCAACGCGCCCGGCACCATCCAGATGGGCGAACGCAACGTGGTGGCGTCTCGCCAGGTGCTGGCGCAGCATGGCCTCGCCATCACCGGCGAGGCGGTGGGCGGAGATTACGGCCGCACGGTGCGGCTGCACACCTCGAATGGTCGCGTCGAAGTCTCCTCGGTGCTGCATGGAACCGCCGAACTCTGAGCGCGCCTCGGTGCTCGTGGCTGACGACAGCCCCTTCTTCCGCCGGCTGCTGTCCGACGTGGTGAACGGCTCGGGAGACTTCCAGGTCTGCGCCACCGCGCGCAACGGACTGGATGCGCTGGAAAAAGTGCACGGCCTGCTGCCCGACTTCGTGCTGATGGACCTGGAGATGCCCCAGCTGGATGGGCTCGCGGCCATCGGGTACATCATGTCCGAATCGCCCCGGCCGGTCGTGGTGGTGAGCGCCTATGCCGGCTCGGGGACCGCGGCCGCGATCCGCGCGCTTGAACTTGGCGCCGTCGACCTCGTGGCCAAGGACGAGGATCGCTCGGCGGAAGCGATCGAGCGCTTCGGACGGCGCGTCGTGGCCGCGCTGCGCGCCGCTCGCGAGGCCGACATTCACCGCCTGCCAATGCTCGCGCGGCCGCTGCGCGCAGCGCCGCCGTCATCGGCCTTCGTGGCGCTGCCCGGGCGAGCCCGGTTCGCCGTGGGCATTGCGGCCTCGACCGGCGGGCCGCGGGCGCTCGCGGAAATCGTCCCGCGGCTGGCCACCGGACACCAGGCGGCAGTGCTCATAGTGCAGCACATGCCGCCCAAGTTCACCCGAAGCCTCGCCGAGCGGCTCGCGGTGCAGAGCCGCTACGCGGTGGTGGAGGCAGAGCAGGGAAGTCCCGTGCTGGAGAACACCGCCTACGTGGCGCCGGGTGATTACCATATGCTCGTGCGCCAGGGCGAGGGCGGGGCCACCATCGCGCTGGAGCAGGGTCCATCGGTCTGGGGCGTGCGGCCCGCTGCTGATCCGCTGTTCCGCTCGCTCGCGTCGCTTTTCGGGCCCGCCGCCATCGGCATCGTGCTTACCGGCATCGGCCGCGATGGCGCCGCCGGACTCCGTGCCATCCATGACGGCGGTGGGCTGGGGATCGCACAGGATCGCGCCAGCGCTGTCATCTACGGCATGCCCAATGCGGCCCGGCTAGCAGGCGGCGCCGATCAGGTGCTGCCGGTGGATCGCATCGCCACCGTCGTGGATGCGGCACTGGCGAGGATGGCTGCGTGACGGCCCGCTTTCTGGTGGTGCACGCAGCCGGCCGGGCGGTTGGGCTGCCGGTGGAGCACCTCGAGGCGGTCACCAGCCCGGGTGATGTGGTACCGGTGCCCAGCCAGGAGCCGGCGCTGCGTGGCGTCGTGACCCTCCGTGGAGCCGTGCTGCCCGTCGTGCATCTTGGTGCGCTGATGGATGGCGGGCGCTGCCCCGATGGGCAGGCCGGTGCGGCTGTTGTCGTCACGGTAGCCGCGCAGCGATTCTGCCTGGAAGTGGATGACGCCGAGGTGGTCCAGAGTGGTGAATTGCTGCCACTCCCGCGCGAGCGGGCGCTGCCGTGGGCCGGCGCGCTGGTGCGCCGCGGAGAAGAATTGCTGCCCCTGCTCGACCTTGCCGCGCTGGCCGCGCGGCTCAACGAAACGGGACGACTATGAACACGGGCGATGACGTCCAGCTGGTCACCTTCGGCATCGGGGCGCAGGAATTCGCCTTCGATATCCTGCAGGTCGAGCGCATCCTGCGCTATGCCCGGCCATCGAGCGTGCCCAAGGCGCCGGCGTTTCTTGAAGGCGTGCTCCCGTTCGAGCACGGGGTGATCCCGGTGGTGGACCTCCGCAAGCGACTGGACGCGCCGGCCCAGGTCGGCGAGGAAACGCGCGTCGTCGTGATCTCCATCGATGCCGAGCGCATCGGCGTGGTGGTGGACGAGGTACATGAAGTCCTGCGGGTCGATGCCTCGGTCATCAGCGCGCCACCGGCCCTCGTCCGCGGGCTGGCGGCGGAATACATCACCGGAGTCGCGCACGTGGATGAGCGCACGATCGTGTTGCTCAATGCCCGCCGGCTGTTCAGCGGGACCGAACGCCTGACCTTGTCGCAGGCCGGGACGTGACGGAAGGCCGGCCCTCGGTGCACGAGTACCTGGAGCGGTTTCGCGCCATCGAGTCGCGCCTGGGCGAGGCGGCGGGCGCCGGCACTCGCGACGGGCTCAAGCGCGACATCATCGCCCTGTTCAAGGAAGTTGATGGATCCATCGGCGAGCTGACTCGGCTCAAGGATGACCTGCGCGAGCTGGTGGAGCGGTACAAGCAGGTGGCCGCGAGCGGCAGCGGCGACGGGGCCCAGCCGCCCCAGTTCTCCGGGGCGCGGCCCGTGGTCCACGCCGACCACATCGGTGCCTCGACGTTCATCGAGAAGGGCTGGAGCCTGATCTCGCTGGGTGATCACGCTGGCGCGGTGCAGGCGCTCACCCGCGCGCTGGAACTGTCGCCGGGCGATACCCAGGCGCAGTCACTGCTGGGCTGGGCGCAGATGCTGAACGAGCAGTACGACGAAGCGCTGGCCACCTTCTCCCGCGTCCTCATGCAGGAGCCCGCCAATGCGCTCGCCCGCATCAACGTCGGCTATATCTGCCTCAAGAAGCGGATCTTCGGCGAGGCGATCGAGCACCTGTCCAAGGCCATCCGGCTCGACAATGACCGGAAGGCCACGCTGTACGCGCATTATTACCTTGGCCTCGTCTATCTCGAGCGGGAGATGTTCGACGATGCCCAGACCTTCTTTCGCAAGACGCTCCAGCTGGGTCCCAACCTGATCGAGGCGTGGTTCGAGCTGGGGCGGGCCCAGTGGTTTGCGGGCGACCGCGAGGCCGCGGCCGAATCGTGGGCCGAGGGACACCGGACCAACCGGTTCAATCCGTGGGGCAAGCGCTGCAAGGAGATGCTGGACACGGCCGCTGCCGGAGGGACCATCCCGCGTTCGCCGCGTTCCTGAGCGCGCTTGCGCTCGTTGCTCCACAGGCGCCGGATCGGCCGCAGTCAGCGCAGGTCGGGCAGGTCACGGTGGTGGCCTGGCCCGCGCAGATGTCGCTCGCGCTCCAGCTGGCCGAGCTCGCCGACCAGTCGCACAGCTGGCCGGGGCTCGGTCCGCGCGATCCCGGACCCATCCGGCTGATCGTCGTTCCCGATGAAGCCACCATGCAGCGTCTCTCCGAAGGCCGCGCGCCGTCATGGGGCGCCGGCATCGCCATGCCGTGGTCTCACACGATCATGCTCCGGGCCGACGCCGGGCAGGCGCAGGAGATCCTCCGCCACGAACTGGCGCACCTCGCCCTCCGCCGCGTCATCCGGGAACCGGTGCCCCGCTGGTTCGACGAGGGCTATGCCGCGTATGCTGCCGGCGAGTGGGGCCGCATGGACGCCATCGGCATCAACCTCGCCGTGCTGCGGGGCAGGATTCCCGACCTCGACCAGCTCAATGGCACGCTCCGGAGCACTGAGGCCGATGCCTCGCTCGGTTACGCGCTGGCGATGACGGCGGTGATGGCCGTGGCTCGCCACCATCCGGAGCACTCGCTGGCGCCCATTATCACGCTGCTGGCCCAGGGAGAGCCCTTCGACAGCGCGCTGCGGCGCAGCACGGGCCTCACCGCCGGCCAGTTTTCCGTTGCCTGGCAGAAGGACGTTCGTCGGCGCTATGGCGTTCTTGGCTGGTTTACCCTGGGCGGCCTCTGGCTGCTGATGTCGTTCGCCGTGCTGATCGCCGCGTACGTCCGCCGGCGTCTCGACCGGCCCCGGCGAGCCGCACTCGACATCGGCTGGCCTGCACCTCCAGTGGAGGATGAAGCGGAGACTGATCTTGACCAAGACGGCGAGAGCGTGTAGCGTCAACCGCTTATGACCATTTCTCAGCCCAGCGGCTCGGCTGGCCAGCGGCTCCTCGGCCGGCGCAACCTGATCCTGCTTGCCGCAGCGGTGCTCGCCCTCATCCTGGGATACGCTGTGCTCTCCACCGGGCATCCGACGGCTGCGGCGGTACTGCTGGTGCTGGGTTACTGCGTGCTGTTTCCACTTGGAATAGCACTGTGACAACGTGACCTACGGCACGGCACGGTCCCTGCATCTCCGGCATGATGCACCGTGATCGGGCCGGCTTTGCAGGGCGAATAGCTCAGCTGGTCCAGAGCGCCTGCCTTACACGCAGGATGTCGGGGGTTCGAATCCCTCTTCGCCCATTTCGAGGCATCTGGCGGCCTCACCCCGGCTTCTGTGTTCCAGACCCTCCCTTCGGAGATAGACGAATGAACGTGAGGCAAGTACTGACTTTCTCGGGCGCGACCGGCATGCTCCTCATGCTCACCGGCGGTTCGCTGGCAGCGCAGGGCATCCCGAGGGGGGCAACGATCTCGCGTGGTCCCCAGGCTGCTGCGGCGCGCGTCATGGTTGCCACGCCATATGTCTTCACCAGCGCTGACTCGGCCCGGGCGGTCGCCGTCGGCCAGGCTATGCGCGACCGCCTGGCGCGTCAGGCTCCCCGGGGCGAGTACGCGGTTATCGCCGACTCCACCAT
Source organism: Gemmatimonadales bacterium (assembly GCA_035707845.1). Taxonomy (GTDB): domain Bacteria; phylum Gemmatimonadota; class Gemmatimonadetes; order Gemmatimonadales; family GWC2-71-9; genus CAMLHP01. The sequence continues at coordinate 5,676 of DASSTP010000211.1, forward strand.
GAACCGGGCGTTGCTGTCGTTCGGATATGCGGCCGACGCCATCCTCAACCAGGACGCCGCGCGCAAGCTGGCCCAGGCCCTTGCTGGTCGAGTACTGGTGACGTCGCAGATGGTCAAGAGCCCGTCGGGCTCGTGGTCCATGGTGTCCCGGCTCGCGGGCGTGAATGACGATGCGGGTACGACAGTCCGGGTGAGCCAGGCGAGCGGGAGCCCGCTCAC
>DASSTP010000212.1:0-6328 GCA_035707845.1 Gemmatimonadales bacterium
TCGGATCCCTCGTCCCTTGCCCCTCGCCCTACGCCCCCGCCCTCAGCACAAACGAATGCGCCCCAAAAGAGCCCGCCACCTTCCGCGTCTCCGCGCTCGAGCTGCCGGCGAAATAGTCGCGCTGGTCGAGAATCATGACCGAATGCAGCCCCGCCTCTTCGAGGCCGGCAATGTAGCTGTCGGCGGTGCTCGCGCCGACAATGCATTCGGCCCACAGCTCGGGATTCGCGCGGCAGGCATCCGACGGGAGCGACTTCACTACGATATCCGACAGCTGCAGGCGGCCACCGGGCCGCAGCACCCGCGCGATCTCCCGGAACGCCCGCGCCTTGTCGGGTACAAGGTTCAGCACGCCGTTGGACGTCACCACGTCCACCGTATTGTCCGGCAGCGGAATCGCCTCGGCATTGCCGGCGAGCACCTCGACGTTAGTCGCCCCAGCCAGTTCAACATTGGCCTGCAGCTTGTCCCGCATCGCCTCGGTCATGTCGAGCCCGATCACCCGGCCCTCCGGCCCGACCAGGTGCGCGGCGATGAGCGCGTCGGTTCCCGATCCCGAGCCGATGTCCAGCACCACGTCCCCCGGCCTGAGCACGTCAGCGGTAAAGGGATACCCGACACCCGCAAACGATTCGACCGCGTTCGGTGGGATCACATTGAGCAGATGAGCGGGGTAACCGACGAACTCACACGCCGTGCGACCGGTGGGAAAGTGAAATTCCCGTGCCGGATCGGTGGCAACATCGGTATACATCCGGCGAACCGCGTCGAAGATGATCTCGCGCTGGTTCGATATGATGGCAACCATCTCGTTCTCCTGGGTCAGGACCCGCCGGCGGGACCGGGGGGCGATGTCGAGAATGAATCGAGCAGCTGACGGACACGGGCGTCGAAGCTCGGCGAAACCTCTTCACGGCGCAGGCTTCCGATTTCCGCCTTGAGCCGCCGTTCAAACTCGGCCCGCGAATAGCAGCTGCGACAGGCGGCCAGGTGATGCTCGACCTCCTGGTGCCGAGCCTCGCCCAGCTCGCCGTCGAGAAACTCGGCCAGCAATCGGAGGGCCGCCTCACAGGTCATGGGTGCTTCGTCGGTCATTCGGGTCCTACCTCCTTCTGTTCCTTCCGCAGGCCCGCCTGGCAGGCGTGGTCCCAGAGTGCCTTCTGCAATTGCGCGCGGGCGCGCGCGAGTCGCGAGCGTACCGTGCCGATGGGAATCTCGAGCAGTGTCGCGATCTCGGCGTAGGAGAGCTCTTCGACATCCGCCAGCGTCACCACGATCCGGAACGGCTCCGGGAGCCCCTCGATGGCACGGACGAGATCTTCCCGCAGCAGGCGATCCAGGAATTCCTGCTCCGGCGTGCTCCACCACAGCAGGAACGGCTGGTGCATCCGCTCAAACAATGAAAAGTCGCCTTCAGTCTCCAGCGGCTCGTGCGGATGATGCGCCTCGAACCGGTACTTGCTGAGAAACAGGTTGGTGAGGATGCGAATCATCCAACCGTTGAAGCGGTCGCGCTCGCGCAGGGTGGCCCGCGCGAGCCACCCCTTGGCGATTGCTTCCGCGACCAGGTCCTCCGCGTCGGCCGGGTTCCGGGCTAGCCGACGGGCGACGCCGAGGAGTTCGGGGAGCAGCGCCTGGACGGCGTGCTCGAACCAGCGATGCTCCTCGGCCTCGGCGGTCATTCCGACTGTGCCTGCGCCTTGGGCGTATCGGCCGGATTGACGTAGGTCATGCTCCATGGACCCGTCCCGTGCAGCTGGATCACGGTTGTGCCCTTGGCCTCGGCGAAGTGCTGCATGCCGGGCTGCAGCGCGGCGAAGGTGCCGGTCGGCAGGGCCGTCAGCTTGGCCGAGTCGAACTTGCCGCCCATGCCCACGAGGAAGGTGCCCTCAACCACGGTGACGTGCTCCACGCCCGGATGGAAATGGGGCGGGATACGGTAGCCGTCGGGCATGGACAGCCGCATGGTGTATGGACCCGCCTTCGTGGGGTCCCCCTCGAGCACGGAGAGCTGGGCGCCGGCCGGGAGAATGGCTGGTGCCGGACCCCAGGTCATCTTGTCCGGGAAAGCCACAATGGGCTTGGCTTGAGCATGCAGCGAAGTGGCGCCGAGCGCCAGCGCGAGGACGGCGAGGGGAATGGGGAAACGCATGTTCGCCTCCGGTGGTGGATGGTAGGAAGGCCAGGTTGGCCGCATACCATTCCGACGCCGGGGGGCTCGATTGGTTCCCGGGCGAGATCGCGACAGGATGGGCAGGATGGGCAGGAGCGCCGTCATGTCGTCACCCCGACGAAAGTCGGGGTCTAGAGCGTGATCTTAAGAGTCGGGGGTCTGGAGCGTGATCTTAGCAGAGGGCATTAACACCGATGGCCAAATCGTTCTCATCTTGCCCTTCTGGCATCACACCCTGGACCCCGAATTTCGTCGGGGTGACGATCGGCTGAGCTTCGGTGCCCGCGACCCGCGACCCGCGACCCGCGACCCGCGACCCGCGACCCGCGACCTGCGACCTGCGACCTGCGACCGGCAACCCACGTCAGCCCTACCGCGACAGCCAGTAGCTCACCTTGACGGCCACCGTGTTGTCTCCCGGCGCGCCAAGCGCCTGGAAGAGGCCGCCGGGACCAACGCGGGCAATGCGGTCGCGATCCTCGAAGCGATTCTGCTGCCAGACCAGGTAGGTCGTGCTGCCAGGCCGCCATTCCCAGCGGAGCACCACATTGCTGCGGAACGATCGCACGTTGAACGACGGATCGGCGAAGCTGAACTGCTGAGCGCCATCCGTGACCGTGTAGCGTCCGTCAGCCTGCTGGATCGTGGTGCCGTCGGTGCCATAGCGACGCAGGTCGTTGGTGCGCGCCGCCGCCAGTTCGCCAAAGTCGCGGTACTCGCCACTCGACGCGAACGGCTCGAAGTAACCCTCCAGCGTGAGATCCGGTGTCACGGCCACTGCCGCCCGGAACTGCGCCGCAATCTCGCTGCGCGAGACGCTTCCAAAGAGATAACGGCCGCCATAGGTGGCGGAAGGCCCGCCGTCCTCCGTCGTCACGTACTGACGGGTGTCGACGCTTCGAGTCACGGAAGGCTCGACCTGGAATTGCCACCGCGTGCCTGGCCGGAAGCGAATGCCAAGCTCGAGGCCGGCTCGCCACCCGCCCAGTTCGTCGCGTGACCCGCTGAATGACGCCTCCACCATGGTCCGCTCACTGGAGCGGGTTTCGGCACCGAGGTCGAGTCGCCACTCCTGCGGGGCCAGCATCAGCGGCCCGCCCCGGGTGAGCTGGACGCTCTGGTCGGCGGGAGAATATTCCAGTTCCAGCTCCATCTGCCAGAAATTCCGGAAGGTGACGTCACCGAAGACCTTCGCCTCGCGGAAGGTGCGGAGGCCGCTGCTGGTCCACGATCCCGTGCCCCGCACGCCGAGCGTCCAGTCATGAAAGACACCCGGAGCGGTCTGGTGTCGCCGAAAGTTGGCTTGCAGGTAGTGATAGTCGGCCTGGCTCTGGAAGCCGATGTCGTTGAGCTCGGCTTCGGGCGAGACATACTCGTAGTCCACGTCCCAGAGCCAGTTGCCGGCCATCTTGCTGTGATTGACGCCGGCCATCAGCCCTGCCATGGAGGTGCGAGTGGAATCGAAGTGGAGGTAATCCGCGTCGGGCCGCTGCATGTAACGACGCGAGGAGCGCTGCTGCAGGGCAATCGCCGGAGCCGCGCCCTTCACATAGGTTCCGACCAGGTAGGCGCTCACGTCATACGCCCCGCCAGCCCACCGCCAGCGGCCATCGAGCAGGCCGGTGTAGGCCTGGCTCACGAGGAGCGCCGCGAGCGGCGACCCGGGTGTGAGATTCCGATCGACCGCCGTGAGTGACGCCTTGGCCGTCGAGCGGTCGCGTCCGATCTCCTGCTGCGCCGTGACGATACCGTATGCCGTGCGCGGTGCGACCACGGCCTCGCCATAGCCGAGGCCGGGATCGAAGGTGCGGATCGACTCCTCGTCAGTCAGCGCGGTCAGTGCACCGATGGAGAGGCCGGACGGGAGCCGTCCCGTCACCTTGGCCGCGCCCAGGATGGTGCTGTTGCCCGATGATTCGGCGTATGGTGCGTCAGCCGATCCGGGCGGCGCGGCGCCGATGCGCCGGGAGTAGAAGGTGTTGCGGCCGCCGAGGAGGTTGTTGCCCTCGATGAAGAAGGGTCGCCGTTCGTCGAAGAACGTCTCGAACGCCGAGAGGTTCACCACCGCCGGGTCGGCCTCGACCTGCCCGAAGTCAGGATTGATGGTGGCGTCGAGCGTGAGCGATGGTCCGAGTCCGAGCTTGAGGTCGGCGCCGGCGCGCGCCGTGCCCGACGTTCGCTCGGAAAAGGGATTGCCGGCGTCCACCGTTCCGAACCGCGTCCCTTCCATTGCTACGTAGGGAATCAGCTCGAGGCGTTTGGGGGCGCGGAGGGCGCCGAGCCCGGCGAGCTGTCCCATCCGGGACGACCAGCCGTTCTGCTCACGCCCCACCAGCACCCAGTAATCGCTCTCGTTCCTGGTGGGGATGGTGCGAACGATGTTCACGCCCCAGGCCTGATCGGGACCGGCGTCGAAGCGCAGCTGGGTGAGCGGAATTGCGAGCTCCGCCGTCCAGCCGGTGCTGTCGATCGCTGTGTGCACCGACCAGACCGGATCCCACGACTCATCCTGGTCATCGAAATTGTCGGATGAATGGAACGCGTCCCGTCGCGTGCCACCGGGCGTGACGGCGAGGGTGTAGGCGGTCACCCGGTCGCGCCGGGTGTCGAGCGAGACGAGGAGTTCCTCGGTGGGAAGCGAGCCGTCCCGCCGGCCCACCAGGGCCCGGATCGCCGCCGGATTGGAGGAATACATCCGCGCGCCGATCACCAGCAGGTCTCCCTCGAGCACGAAGCGCACCTCGGTCGCGTCGGTGGCACGCGCCCCTTCCACCGGTTCGCGCTGGACGAACCCGGTGGCCGGCTCGATGGCAGTCCAGATCGACTCGTCCAGGCGGCCGTCCAGCCGGATCGTCCCAGGCTCGGCTCGGCCGGCGGTCACGGTCCGGCCAAGCGGCGGGATGCGTTGTGTGGCAGGTCCGCCCTGGGCCGCGAGTCGGCCGGGGACGACGAGGAGGGCAAGCGCCAGCAGCCGGGGCGCATCGCAGGTCCGCAACATCAGTCTCCGGGATGCAGTCGGGTGAGGGTTCACGGCGCGGCTCGGCTGAACTCCGAAGGAGCCGCAACCGGGTTGGACGGTGCGGATGGTGCAAAAGGTTGGCGCGGCCACCGTTCTGCGCTTGGTGCTGAATATTCAGCATAGGCGGGGTGACGTCAAGGAGGCGATGGGCGGGATGGGCAGGATGGGCAGGCGGGGCAGGACGCGGACTTGCCACGCGCTGTCATTGCGAGACGCCCGTAGGGGCGACGCTTGCGTCGCCCTGAAGGGCGTCGAAGCAACCTTGCAGCCCGACCGCGATCTCACGGGCAATGTCCGCCCGCGTCACGCAGGCCCGATGATGTACGACGCTGCGGTGGGGTTCCGAGGTCGGGCTGCAAGGTTGCTTCGGGCGCTTTGCGCCCTCGCAATGACATGCCGGGGCCAGCTTCGGCCCGCCCATCCCGCCCATCCCGCCCATCCCGCCCATCCGACTTATCTTCCCATTCCCCGTCTTCCCGCACCCGAGGCCATCCGCGCATGTGCTCTCCGCGCGCCAGCAAGCTTGTCGCCTTTCTCTCGATCGCGCTCTTCGTCCCCGCGCTGCTCGCCGCCCAATCGAAGCCGCCCTCACGCTACGACGCCCAGCAGCTGTTCGACCCGCTGTTCATGGCGCAACCGGGGACTGTCTACAGGAGTGCTGATGGCTCGCCGGGCCCCGATTACTGGCAGAACCGCGCGGATTACAAGATCGAGGCCCGGCTCGATGACCAGGCCCACGCCATCGAGGGCCACGTGGTCATCACCTACACCAACGAGAGCCCCGACTCGCTCCGCTTCCTCTGGCTGCAGCTGGACCAGAACCTGACGCGGGCGGATTCCCGTGGCAGCATGACGTCGCCGCCGAGCAGCGTGACGCAGGGTTATGAAATCGGGTCGGTGAAGGCGGCGGTCAACGGGCAGCCGGTCGAGTCTGATACGGTCATGACCGACACTCGAATGCAGGTGCGGCTGGCGAAGGCACTGCCTGCAAAGGGCGGCGTGGCGACGCTGGATATCGAGTATCGCTACGAAGTGCCGCGTGGCGGTGAGCAGCGCACCGGCTGGGATATCACGGAAAGTGGCAAGCCGATCTACGACATTGCCCAGTGGTTCCCGCGGATGGCGGTGTACGACGA
>DASSTP010000213.1:0-5442 GCA_035707845.1 Gemmatimonadales bacterium
TCCTTTGCGTCGGGGCTTAACCTCTATGCCACCGTGGCCGCGGTGGGGTTGTTCGAGCGGTTTGGCCTGGTGCAGCTGCCGCCGTCACTGCACGTCCTCTCCAATCCCGTGATCATCGGGATCGCCGTTGCGCTCTTCGTCGTTGAATTCGTTGCCGACAAGATCCCGCTCGTGGACAGCGCCTGGGACGCCGTCCACACCTTCATCCGCCCGCCGGCGGCGGCGCTGATTGCGTGGTCGTCCTTCGGGTCGGTGCCGGAGGTCTGGAAGATTGGCGCGGCGCTGCTGGCCGGGAGCGTGGCGCTCACCTCGCACGGAGCCAAGGCCTCGGCGCGCGCCGCCGCCAATACCAGCCCCGAGCCCTTCTCCAACTGGCTCCTCAGCCTCGGCGAAGACGCGCTCGCCGTGTTCCTCAGCTGGATGGCCGCCCAGCACCCGATCCTCACCGCTGCGATCGTCGTGGTGCTCGTGATCATCGCCGTACTGGTGATCCGTGCGCTGTTCAAGTTCTTCCGGCGGGCAGTGAGGAATGTGCGGGAAGGGTATCGGAGGGCGGTGGCAGGAACAGGTGGACAGGTGGACAGATGGACAGATGGACAGTAGTCGACCGGAGGAGCTGTCCAACTGTCCAACTGTCCAACTGTCCAACTGTCCAACTGTCCAACTTCTATCCCAGCCTCGCCCTCACCCGTCCTCCCACCCCGATGCCCAGCCGACGCGCCGCCGAGCCGTCGCGGACGGCAATTTCGATGTGCCCGTCAGATCCGACATACGCCAGCAGGACACCGGTCGCCACGTCGCCGAAGGTGCGGCGAAGGCTGCCGATCTCGGCGCCTTCCACCTCGAGTGCGGCGTAGTCGGGCATGTTCTCGGGCGTGAAGTTGGTGACCAGCGTGCCGAAGCGGTCCACGTAGATCACTTCGCCGATCAGCGTCTTGCCTTCGTGGAACGGCTCGCGCGTAGCGAGCCGCTCCGGCATGCCAGTGAAAGGAGGGCCGAGTTCGTCCAGCGCAGCGCCCGACGCGAGAAGCGCGGCGGCCGGCGCAAACAGATCGCGCCCGTGAAATGTTGGCGCCGCCCAGTCGGGCTCGGCGAGCACCACGGCGCGCACCGGCGCGTCCCGCATGACGAACGAAAAGAGCCCGTTGTCGGGCCCGATGAAGAAGTGTCCGTGTGCGCTGAGCGCGAGTGCGGCGCGCGCGGTGCCGACGCCCGGATCCACCACGGCCAGGTGCACGGAGCCACGCGGGAAGGTGCGCCAGGAGCGGTCCAGCACGTAGGCGGCCGCCCGCATGTCGCCGGGCGCGATGGCGTGCGAGACATCCACCAGTGTGGCGCCGGGCGCCGCCGAGAGGATGACCCCCTTCATCTCCGCCACATACGAATCGGCGGTGCCGAAATCGGTGAGCAGCGTGATGATCATGGGCGCGCGCCCGGCGATCAGCCGTTGATGACGGGCAGCGAAAAGCTGGAGGCGGCGGCGGCGCGAACCACGGTCCCGGCGACATCGGCGAGCGCCGTGGCCGCAGGGGAATCAGGCGCGCCAATGAGCACCGGCGTGCCGTGGTCCGCCTCATCGGCGAGCCCCGGCTGGAGCGGCACGCTGCCGAGCAGCGGCACGCCCAGTTCCTCGGCGAGGCGCTGGCCGCCACCGGACGAGAAGAGCTCCCACCGGCGTCCCGTTTCGGGATCGGTGAACGCGCTCATGTTCTCGACCACGCCGAGCACCGGCACGCCCACCCGCTCGAACATCTTCGCGCCGCGAAGGGCATCGCCCACCGCCATCTCCTGCGGCGTGGTGACGATGACCGCACCGGATACCTGGGTGGCCTGAACCAGCGACAGCTGGGCATCACCGGTGCCGGGCGGCAGGTCCACGATGAAGTAGTCGAGCTCGCCCCACGCCACATCCTGCAGGAACTGCTGGATGACTTTCATGATGATGGGACCGCGCCAGATGGCAGGTGCATCGCGTTCCACCAGGAAGCCCAGCGACATGAGCTTGACGCCGTGGGCCTCGAGCGGGATGATCTTGCGCGTGTCGGGATGGACCATCGGCTTTTCATGCCGCCCGAACATGCGCGGCATGTTGGGGCCGTAGATGTCGGCGTCCATCACGCCCACGCGGTGTCCCGCCTGTGCCAGCGCCACGGCGAGATTGGCCGCGACGGTGGACTTCCCCACCCCGCCCTTGCCGCTCGAGATGGCGATGACAGTGCCCAGTTCTTCACGCCGCTGAGGCGCGGGCACCGCCGGCTCGGTGCCGGGCGGGCCGTGCGACGCGCGCGCAGGCGCCGGATTGGTGACCTGGATCTTGACCTCGGTCACGCCGTCCACCATCTCCACGGCCCGGCGCACCTGCCGCACCAGCGTGCCCTTGTCCTCGTTGGCCAGCAGGAAGGTGAAGGTCACCTTCCCGTCGTCGCTTACCGAGAGATTCCGCACCATGCCGGCGGAGAGCACGTCGTTCTCCAGCCGCTCATTGCGGATGCGGGCGAGCGCAGCAACTACCTGTGCTTCGAGTGGTTCGCTCACACCGCCTCCACGTGGCGCACTTCGGGCACCATCTGTCGCAGGCGATGTTCGAGGCCATGCTTGAGGGTCACCGTGCTGGCCGCACAGCCCTGGCAATGGCCACCAAGGCGGACCAGGAGAATGCCGTCGGCCACGTCGAAGTCGATGACCTCGACGCTGCCGCGATGCGATGCGATATAGGGTCGCAGCGTGTCGATCGTGCGCTCGATGCGCGTCATGAGATCGTCGTTCATGTCCCTGAAATATACTCGCGTGCGGCAGCAAGGATCGTGGATTGGACTTCGCCCAGCGAGCCGGTCATGGCGAGGCCCGCCGCCTTCATGTGCCCGCCGCCGCCATAGCGGCGCGCAAACGCCGCGACATCCACGCCGCCCACCGAGCGAAGCGAGATCTTGATCCGGCCCTGCGAGACCTCGCGGAAGAGCAGCGCCATGCGGACGCCCTCGATGCTCCGGGCAAACTCCACCACGCCGTCGAGGTCGTCGGACGAGACGCCGTGCCGTTCCAGCGCGCCGGGCGGGACGGTAATCCAGGACAGGCGGTTCTCCGGCTCCACCACCAGCGTCTGCAGCGCCTCGGCAAAGAGGCGGGGCCTCCCGGCCGGCGCACTGGCATAGACATCGAGATAGATCTGCTCCGGATCTACGCCGGTTTCGAGCAGGTCGGCGGCGATGCGCAGGGTACGGGGCTTGGTATTGCTGAACCGGAACCCGCCGGTATCGGTGAGCAGCGCCACGTAGAGGGCCCGGGCAATAGGTGCCGTGAGGGGCCAGTCATTGGCCATCGCGATCTCGAAGACCAGCTCGCCCGTGGCCGAAGCGTTGGGATCCACGTAGCGCGGCCCGTCGGGCAGCACGCCGAGTCCCACGTGGTGATCGATGCACGCCACCGGCACGCCGCGGGTGCGCACCGCCTCGGCCAGCATGCCCAGCCGCCCGAGGTCGGAGATATCCAGCACCACGATCAGGTCGGCGCGCCGGAGTTCCTTGATGGCCTCGGCGGTGTGATCGGCGCCGGGGATTTCCGCGAGGAGAAAATCGAAGCGTGGCGGCGTGGGCGTGGGGTTGGTGATGCAGCAGGTGACGCCCTGGGCCCGCAGCAGGTGCAGCAGGGCAATCTCGCTGCCCAGGCCGTCGCCGTCAGGATTCACATGGGTGGTGAGGCAGACCCGCATGCCGGGCTTGAGTGCGTCGGCGAGGGCGCGGGCCGCGGCGGATTTCTCCGCGGTGAGGGTGCGGGGCATGGGGGGAAACTAACAGGGCATGAGGCGTGGGGCATGAGGCTTGTGACTGCCTGTTCCCCACGCCCCATGCCCTACGCCCTATTTCCCAGCTTCCCTTTCCTTCTGCAGCACGCTGTTATGCCGGCTGTAGAGGAAGTAGATCAGCAGGCCGATCACCAGCCAGATACCGAGCCGCTCCCAGGTCGCACCGGGCAGCGTCGCCATCAGGCCAAAGCAGGAGAGGATGCCCAGGATCGGCACGACCGGCACCCACGGGGTGCGGAACGGCCGCTCGAGGTCGGGGCGCTTGGAGCGCAGGATCCAGACGCCAGCGCAGACCAGCACGAACGCCAGCAGGGTGCCGATATTCACCATCTCGCCCAGGATCTGGATCGGGAAGATGCCGGCGATGATCGCCACGATGATGCCCACCCAGATGGTGGAGAGGTACGGCGTGCGGAAGCGGGGATGGACCTTGCCCGCCCACCGTCCCATGAGCCCGTCACGCGACATCGAGTAGAACACGCGCGACTGGCCCAGGAGCATCACCAGCACCACCGAGCCCAGGCCCAGCACGGCGCCCAGCGTGATGAAGGGGGTGAGCCACTTGAGGCCCGGCACCGCCTCGACCGCGTACGCGACCGGATGCGGAACATTGAGCTCGGTGTACTTGACCACGCCCGTGAGGACGAGCGAGACCAGGATATACAGCAGGGTGCAGATGGCGAGCGAGGCGAGGATGCCGATCGGCATGTCCTTCTGCGGGTTCTTGGCCTCCTGCGCCGCAGTGCTCACCGCGTCGAAGCCGATATAGGCAAAGAACACCAGTCCCGCGCCGCGGAAGATGCCGGACACGCCGTACGCACCGAAGCTGCCCAGGTTCTCGGGGATGAACGGCTTCCAGTTATCGGGATTCACGTACCGCACGCCGAACGCGATGAACATCACCACCACCGCCAGCTTCAGGATCACGATGATGTTGTTGACCTTGGCGCTCTCCTCGATGCCGATGGTCAGCACCAGCGTGGCCAGGAGCACGACAGCCATGGCCGGGATGTTGAGCACCGCGCCGGTGGTTCCGAAGCCGGTGTGCACGCAGCCGGCCAGCTTATCGGCCACTTCCGATGCGGTGCAGAAGGAGAGCGGCGCCGTCGCGAAGTGGTCCGGAATGTGGATGCCGAGAAACTCCATGAGGCTCCGGAAGTAGCCCGACCACCCCACGCCCACCGTCGCCGCCCCCAGAGCATACTCGAGGATGAGGTCCCAGCCGATGATCCAGGCGATGAATTCGCCCATGGTGGCGTAGGAATAGGTGTACGCGCTCCCGGCCACCGGCACGGCGCTCGCCATCTCGGCGTAGCAGAGTCCGGCAAAGCCGCAGGCGATGCCGGCGGCGACGAAGGAGAGCCAGACCGCAGGGCCGGCATAAAGCGCCGCGGCCACGCCGGTCAGGACGAAGATGCCGGCGCCGATGATGGCGCCGATGCCGAGCGTGGTGAGGTTGAGTGCGCCGAGACTGCGGTTCAGTGACCGCTCCCCGGTTTCCTCCGCTTCCGCCTTCAGGACGGAAATGGACTTCGTGGCCCAGAGACCCATGCGCGAGCTCGCTGTTGAGGTACGTGGGGGTGGTGCGGCTGTCGGTCGCAGGTCGCAAGTCTCAGGTCGCGTGTCCTGCGACCTGAGAC
>DASSTP010000214.1:0-31881 GCA_035707845.1 Gemmatimonadales bacterium
GGCAGCACCAGGCCGGGCGCGGGAGCTTCATCCTGCCTCCGGCCCCCTCCGCCCACCTCCAGACCTGCCCGCCCTGCCCGTCCTGTCCGTCCTGCCCGTCCTGTCTTCCCGTCTTCCCGTCTTCCGACTACCTTTCGCGCCCATCACGGGACGTAGCGCAGTCCGGTAGCGCACTGCAATGGGGTTGCAGGGGTCGCGGGTTCAAATCCCGCCGTCCCGATCATTCGCTGAGAGCCGGCTTTCGGGCCGGCTTTCGTCTTGTGGGATTCCTCTCTCAGGGAGTGCTCGGCATGACCCGCCCCTGGTCGCTGGCAGTGCTGACCCTCGTATTCCTGCTGGCATGCGACCTCAACGACTTCCGGAGTCGCCCCGTGTCCGATCCCAATGCCTTCGCCTCGGCCCTGGATGTCCAGCCCGAGAAGCTCACCACCAGCCCGACGGGCCTGCGCTACCGTGACCTCGCCGCCGGCAGCGGCCCGGTGGCCCGGGCCGGGGAGACCGTCAGGGTGCGCTACACCGGCTGGCTCACCAGCGGCCACAAGTTCGATTCCGGGGTCTTCAGCTTCACCCTCGGCCGGCAGCAGGTCATCGAAGGGTGGGACCAGGGCCTCGAAGGCATGCGCGTGGGGGGCCGGCGGAAGCTGGTCATCCCGCCGGAACTGGGCTACGGGCCACAGGACATGGGCGAAATCCCACCCAATTCGACGCTGGTGTTCGATGTGGAACTGCTAGGAGTCCAGTAGATGGACAGATGGACAGATGGACAGTTGGACAGGTGGACAGTTCCTGCTGGAAGAGCACTGTCCACCTGTCCACCTGTCCAACTGTCCATCTATCCCGTGAGCGCCATCACAGCAGCGGGGCCGTCCGTACCTGAAATTCGGCGTTGGAAGCAGAGCGGGCATCTGACTGTAGTCGGCAGCGGGTGTCCAGAGCGCTAACGCCGGATCCAGGAGGACACATGGCCCGATACTGGACGTCTCGCAGTACTATCGCCGCAGGGATGCTCGCCACCGTGGCAGTCGCCAGCGCTTGCACCCCGAAGGTGACGCGGGACGAGTTCAACAGCGAAGTCGCCAAGATCCGCGAAGAAATGCAGACCGGCGACCAGCAGCTTGGCACCCGGGTGGATTCGGTGGATAGCCGGCTCAGTGCGCTGGAGCAGGAGCTGGCGGCCTTCAAGAGCGAATACAACGTCAGCATGGAGAAGATGAAGGGCGCCATCAAGTTCAACGTTCCGGTGCACTTCGACTTCAATGAGGCAGCCTTGCGGGAGACCGATCGGCCCGTGCTGGACCGGTTTGCCAGTGTGGTGCAGGAGTACTATCCCAACGCCGTGGTCACGGTGGAAGGCTTTGCTGATCCCGCCGGCTCCCGCAGCTACAACCAGCAGCTCGGCATGCGGCGCGCCGAAGCCGTGCGCGACTATCTCACCAGCAATGGCACCATCACCAATGCCAGCTTCCGCACCGTGAGCTACGGCGAAACGGCTGATCGCCAGGTGGTGCCCGGTGCCCAGGGCCCCGGGGACGCCGGCCTCGAGAACCGCCGCGTAGCCCTGGTCATTGACTATGCCTCGGCAGATTCGACTGCGCAGGCCGACCAGATGTCCATGAAGTGAGCGAAGCGACTGGTCTGACGCAGTTACCACCGCCCCGGAGTTCCGGGGCGGTTTCTTTATGAGCTGAGAGCTGTGAGCTGCGAGTCATACCCCGCGCCTCACGCTCTACGCCCTATGCCCTGGCAACAGAAAACCCCGGGCAACGCGCCCCGGGGCCTCTGTCTCTCGGACAGAGTCGTAAGTCGTACGACATATGACTTACGACTTACGACTAGTAATAGAAGATCGTCACGCCCCTGGGCGCCCGGCCGGCCGCCTCTGCCAGCGGCGCGGCCATCGGCACGGGCTGTTTCTCCGCCACCATGAACCAGGAGCGGGCTTGGCGCGCGGCGGCCGGGGTGCGCGGAGTCGCCCGGAGCTCGGTCTGCAGGGCGCGCTGGCGCAGCGTCGCGATCACGTCGAGCGAGCTCGAGACATCGACCACGGTTGCATGGACTTGCATTCTGCCACGCTGCTGCGCGCTGAGGGGCGTGGCGGTGACCAGGCCCAGCAGCGCGACCGCTGCAAGAAGTGGCATGCCGAACGATTTGGATTCCTGCATCCTGCGCGCTCCGTCGCTCTCGTTGCCCCATGACAAAGGCAAGAGCTGGCCCACGGATTATGCTCGCTTGGCCGGTGCGCGCAACCACCGACGTCCCATGGGCTTACGGCGGAGCGCGCCGCGGCGGAGAAAGAGGACAGAAAGCGTACTGAATATTGACAGCGACTGTATCAAGCCAAGTCGATATGCCCCAAGTCTTTCACAGGCATCATGTTCTGGATCGATGTTAAAAAATTTGATACTTGATGCCGTCCGACAGCGATTGGCACCCCGGTTGCCCGTGGGTCCGCCGTCCGCTCACGGCATCGGGCCGGAGCGCAGCTGGCCACCTCTTTTCAGGATCAGGAGTCTCATGCGTACCTCCCTCGCCCTTGCGCTGGCGGCGGCCGCGGTCCTTACCGTGCCTGCGCAGGCCCAGAACAGCGGTAGCATCAATGCGACCGCGACCGTGCTCAGCTCCATCGTGGTCAATGGGACTGACCTCGCCTTCGGCAACGTGGCCCAGAGCCAGGTCAAGACCGTTACCCCGGATGGCACCGGTGCTGGTGCCTTCACCGTGGCTGGCGCCGCCTCCACGCCGATCGTGCTCTCCTTCAGTTCGCTGCCGGCGGATGTCGGCAACGTCGGGCTCCCGCTCTCTGCCTGGCAGTACATGGCGGCCGACGTGAATTCGACCGCCTCGCTGTCACCGGCTGCGGCGGTGGTGGGAAGCACCTTCAATGGCACCACCGACGCCACCGGCAACTACTACGTCTGGATTGGCGCGACGGTGAGCGCCGGTGCGGCCGTGGCGCCGGGCAGCTACACCAGCACCACGCCCATCACCCTCGACGTGGTGTACCAGTAACCGGGAGATACTCCTTGCGGGTCTGGAGGCGGCGGAAGGACTCGCCGCCTCCGCCGCATGGGGACCCAGCGTATGCGCCGAGCCGCCTCGTTGCTGTGCCTGCTATTGCTGTACGCCGTCCCGGCCCTGGCGCGGGCGCAGGCGTCGGGCAGCAGCCGGGTGCGTGCGCGCCTCCTGCCAGCGATCTCGGTCACCGGCACCCAGGACCTCGATTTCGGCACTATCGCCTCGACCCAGGTCGTCACCGTGCAGGCCAAGAACGGCGGCCGCTTCACCATTCAGGGCACGTCCAACACCCCAGTGCTGATCGAGTTCACCTCGCTGCCGGCCGCGCTGGGCCCCAATCTCGGCTTATCGGCGTGGACCGGGCTCGGCAACACCTCGCCCGGGAATGGCGGCGCCGCGGCGTTCGTGCCCGTTGCGGGCGCGTCGCGGAGTGCCACTCTCGCCAACAACGGCCGCTACTTCCTCTGGTTTGGCGCCACCCTGACCGCGACCAATGCGGCGCCGGGGACGTACAGCGTTCCGGTCATCGTGACGGTCGTCTACAACTAGCACGTTCCCCGTGCTAGATTGTGCCGATTCCATCTCCATCAGGCCGTCACTCCGGAGACGCATGCGTCGTATCGCGCTCGTGCTCGGACTTGCCACGCTCATCGCCGGCCCCGCGCTGGCGCAGGGGCGGAAGATTCGCGTCGATGGCGTCCGGCCGCTCGCGTTCGGCTCGCTGCTGGCGGGCGCTCCGGCCACCGTGCTCCGCACCGATCCCGCCAGCTCGGGCCAGTTCGACCTGACCGCGCAGAACAATGACGTCGTCATCCTGACCTTCTCGCTGCCGTCCTCCATGAGCGGGCCGGCCGGGTCTTCACTACCTCTGTCTTTCAGCGGCTCAGACGCCGGCTTTTCGAGGTCACAGAGCATCGCGGCACAGGTGACCTTCGATCCGCGCCAGTCCTACGTCGCCATGATGTCGCAGCAGGGCAGGGGCTCTGTCTTCCTGGGCGGCACGGCCACGCCAGCCTTCAACCAGCGACCCGGCGCCTATTCCGCCACCATTACGCTCACGGTCATGTATCCATGAATCGCGTCGCCGCGCTCGCGCTGTTGTCGCTCCTCGCTCCAGGATCGCTCGCTGCGCAGGGAGTTCTGGTGGCCCCGACCTCGGTGTTCATGGACAGCCGCGGGCGCACCGCGACGATCCTGCTGGTCAATCCCAATGACCAGGCGGTCGAGGTAACGCTCTCCACCACTTACGGCTACGCGATCACCGACACGGCGGGACGCTTCCAGGCCTGGCTCACCGATACGCCTGACAGCACGGCGCCCAACGCCGCGCCATGGATCCGCATCTTTCCGCGGCGCGCCAGCATCGAGCCCAAGGCCCAGCAGGTGGTCCGGCTCCTGATCACACCGCCGCCGGAGCTGCCGGAGGGCGAATACTGGGCCCGGCTGGTGGTGCTGGCACGTGGCGGAGAGCTCGCCGTGAACGCACCCTCCGACTCGGGCAGCGTGACCATCGGCCTGCCGATGCAGGTGCGGACGGTGCTGCCGATCCTCTACCGCAACGGACATGTCGAGACGGGGGCAGTGCTCGACAGTCTTCGCGCCCGTTCCGAAGGCGATTCGCTGGTGGTGCACGCGCGCATTGCCCACGCAGGCAATGCCGCCCTGCTCGCGACGGCGCGTGGGACGCTGACCGACTCCGCCGGCGCCTTGCGTGGCCACTTCACGCTGCCCGTCTCGGTCTACGCGCCCATCACGCCGCGCTTCACCATCCCGCTGGATTCCGTGCCGGCCGGTCGCTACACGCTGCGCGTGGAAGTCACGCCGGGACGGACCGACCTGCCGGCGGAATCGCTCCTGCCGTTCCGCGTGGCGCGCGACTCGCTGCCGGTCGTCATTCCCTGAATGATGGCGGGCCGAGCACGGTTGGCGCGTGTCGTCGTCCCGCTACTCGCGCTGCTCGCGCCGGGCCGCGCCGCTGCCCAGCAGCCCGATTCCCTGCCGGCGCCCGCGATCGTGGAATTGCGGCTGGGCCGGCTGGTGGCCCGCACTGTCCTGGCCTACCGCGTTGGTGATGATGCCCTGATTCCGCTGTCACAGTTCCTGGCGCTGGCGGAGATTCGCGCCGAGGTGGATTCCAGTGGCGTCCTGCGCGCCACCATCGAGCCCCGCCATGTGCCGTTCGTGGTGGATGCCAGCACTCGCATGGCCTCGTTCGGGCGGCAATCCCTGCCGCTCGCGCCGGGCGAGCTGCAGCGGGATCCCGCCGAGCTCTATCTCTCCGCCCGTGTCCTCGGGAAGCTGCTGGATCTCGACATCATCGTGGACTGGAGCGCTACCGAAGTCGTGGTCCGGAATCCGGATCGGCTGCCACTCGGCCTCCGGCTGCAACGTGAGGCCGCTCGTGCTTCACTGCTGCGTGAATCGCCCGAGGAGCTTCCCAGCCTGGTGCTGGGTACGGAGCGCCGGCCGCTGGACGGATTCGTGCTGGACTACTCGCTCTTCTCGCCCAGCAGCGAGGTCCTTGGTGGTGCGTCATACAGTCTCGCGGGTGGCGCCGCGGTGGCGGGCGGTTCGCTCGAGCTGGGCGTGCGCAGCGAAGGTCCCGCCTCCGCCGGCGACGTGCGGGTGGACGGCAGCTGGCTCGGGGTCTGGCGCAATAACCGGTGGCTCCGGCAAGTGCGGATCGGCGACGGCCTCGGCTCGGGCCAGACGCCGCGCTCCATCCGGGGTCTCTATCTCACCAACGCGCCCTACCTGCGGCCCTCCCTGATCAGTGACATCGCCTATGCGGGGCACCTGCCGCCTGGATGGCAGCTCGAGGCGTACCGTAACGGCGTCCTCGTCGGTGTGGACAGCGTGCGTGCCGACGGCAGCTACTCCGTGGAGCTGCCGGTGCTCTACGGCGAGAATCCAGTGGACTTCGTGGCCTACGGACCCTACGGCGAGCGGCGCGAGTTCAGTCGCAAGTACCTGGTGCCGAGTGCGCTGCTACCGTCGGGGCGGGTGGAATACGGAGTGTCGGGTGGCCAGTGCCGCTTCGACCTGTGCGATGCCGCGGCAAATATCGACGTGCGCGCGGGGGTGAGCCGCCGCTGGACCGTGGGCGGCGGCATGGATCACTTCTGGCGTGACAGCGCGCCCGACCTGTTTCATCCGTACCTGAACGCCATCGGCAACCTGGCCGGCGCATGGACCGCCGAGGCCAGTGCAGTGCTGCACGGCTATGGCCGGGCCCGCTTTTCCTATGAGCCGACGCTCGATCTCCGGCTCGGCACCGAGGCAACCCTCTTTTCGCGCGACGAAGACTCACCCATCCTGAATCCGCTCGGCCGGCGCTCGCAATTCCAGGTCAATGCGTTCTGGCGTCCGGACGCGCAGCGCAACTACCTGTATTTCGATGGCCGCTTCGAGTACGCCACGACCGAGGGCGGCTCGACCCTTCGCTCGCGTGCGGGCGTCTCGGTGGACCTGGCAGGCGTGCGGGCGGTGCCGTACGTGCGGATCGACCGGACAGCGGTGACCGGCGTCGGCGCCGAGACTGACGACTTCTTGGGAGTAGATGCCTTTGCCGTACCCAACGGGCATTGGGGCGCCCTGTTCCGTCGCCTCTGGTTCCGGGGATCGTTCGAGACTCGCGGCGCGGGCACACCCAACTTCGCGGCGTTCTCGATTGCGCGCACGCTGTCGGCGTCGCTGCGACTCGAGACCGGCGTGAGCTGGACTCGCGGGAGCGGCGGCGCCACCTGGACGCTGGCGCTTTCCACCGCCATGCCACAGTTGCGCGCCTTCACCCAGGTCACCGCGCCGGCGGAGGGCCCGGTGGCGGCCACACAGTACGTACAGGGCTCGGTCTTGTATGACGAGGCGGGCGGCGAGCTGGCGCTGGATGCGGGGCCGTCGCTGCAGCGCGGTGGCCTGGCCGGCGTGGTCTATCTTGACAAGGACGGCAACGGCCGCCGGGATGAGGGCGAACCTGGGCTGAACGGCGTGCGCGTTCAGGTGGGCAACAGCAGTGACTTCAGCGATTCAACCGGCGCCTACCGGGTGTGGGACGTGGTGCCCTTCGAGCCGGTACTGCTGACGGTGGACTCGCTGAGTTTCCAGTCTCCGCTCTGGGTGCCGGGTTTCGAGGCGGCGGTGGCGTATCCCGCGCCCAATACACTCACGCGGGTGGATGTGCCGCTCCAGCTGGGCGCGGTGATCGAGGGCGTGGTACGGCGGGGGCCGACGGCGGAACCGGTGGCCGGTGTGCCGCTCGTGCTCACCGAGCGCCGGACCGGTCGCCAGCGGACCCTCACCACCTTCTCGGACGGAACCTTCTACTCGATGGGCATCACGCCGGGCGAGTGGGAACTCTCCGTGGCGCCCGCGACGCTCCAGCTGCTGGACGCGGCGGCCGCACCGGTGCGCTTTACCGTGGCGCGCGGTGCGACCGACGTTCCGAACATCGTGCTGCGGATTGATTCGCGGCCGTAACGTTCACCGTTTCCGGATATTGATGGATCCATTCACGGTTTCGATTGCCAAGGTGCGCCCGCCGTTGCCGATGGTGCCGCGCAGGGAGCGCGGCCCGAACTTGCCCTGGACGGTGAGCGGAAACTCGGTGTCGATGTCGCCGTTCACGGTGCTGGCGCGCACCTCGGTACTCGCGCTGGCCGGCAGTGTCACCGAAACCGCCCCATTCACGCTCCGGTAGCTGGCCGAACCGGTCCAGTCGGCGCGTCCCATCACCACATCCACCGAGCCGTTGACGCTGCTCGCCTCGGCGAAGCCGTTGGTTTCGACGCTGGCGTCGCCATTGACGGTGCCGATCTCGGCATCGGCACCCAGCCCCCTGGCGCTCACGTCACCATTCACCGTGTGGGCCGACAGCAGGATGGATGACGGCACCCGGACCGTGAAGTCCACGCTCACGTCGTTGTTGTCGTTGTTCCGGCCGTTCGAGTGCCGGTCCTCGCAGCTGTTGCCGCGCTGGTTGGGGTACAGCACGCAGATGATGGCTCCCTCACTCGTCTGTTCCACCTTGATCTCGACGCTGGCCGGGTCACTGCGCCGGGCGTGCTTCACGCCGGTCACCTCGATCTGGTTGCCGCTGGCGGCGACCGCCTGCACGTCACCGTTCACGTTGCGGATGCTGAGGGTCTTGCCGGCCGCCAGGGTGCCGGTCCAGCGGAAGTCCTCGCCCTGCGTGCTGCCCTGGAGTGCGGCGAGCATGGCGAGCGTGGTCAATGCGAGCATGGTGCGGGTCTCCTGAACAGGTTATCGGTCGCTGATGCTGCCGGGTCGGACGAGCTGGATGCTCCCCTGGAATGACTCGAGCTGGAGCCGGGCGCTGCCGTCGCCGAGGGTGAAGGTGAAGCTGCCGCCCTGGCGCTCGCGGGTGCGCACTTCCACCGGGATGTCGGACGAGAAATCGCCGCCGAAGGTGTTCACCGAGACGGTGGCGTTGGCACCTGCCTGCACGCCAACGGTCACGTCGCCGTTGTGGGTGTTCAGCTGGTAGCGCCCGCCATTGCGGATCGGCCCGCCGAACTGGATGTCGCCGTTCATCGACTCGGCCGAGATTGCATCGGATGTCACGCCCGCGAGCATCACGGACCCGTTCACCGTGGACGCCGTGATGCTCCCGCTCGACTGGCGGACGGTGACATCATCGTTGATCGTGGTGACGCTGATGCTCCCACTCGCGCGGGCCAGGGTCACGCTGCCATCCACCGACGAGAGACTGACGTTGCCGGTTCCACCGGTCACGTCCACGCTCCCGTTCACGGTCTGGGCGTTGACTGCGGCCGTGGTGCCGCGGACCTGGATATCGCCCTCGACGGAGTTGAGGCTGAGTGGCATCCAGGCCGGGGCGGTGACAGTGAATGACACCTCCACGGGCTCACCGAACCGGCCCCGCGCCGAGACGTTGACCATGCCCGATTCGCGGGAAATGTCCACCCGCACATCGTCATCGTCATCGGCCTCGGCCTGGATCCGCACGGCATTCCGGTCCCAGGCGTTTACCGTGATGGACCCTTCATGCACGCCGACGCGGAGGCGGTCGCCCCGGGCCACGGTGAGGGTCGTATCCTGGCCTTGCAGTGCCATGGACGACATGAGGAGCAGCGAAGCGAGCAACACGGTCAGGTCCTCGGTTCAGGTTTCCGCGCGGGCAAGGGTCGCCGCCTGGCGGAGCAGGTCAACCTTCCGGCGCATGGTGCGCGCGAGATAGGCATTCAGGTACGCGTTCTGGGGGTCGCGGGCGACCGCGCGTTGGGCGTCGGCCACGGCCGAATCGATGATCGCAAGGTTGCGCTCCAGCACCCGGAGCGTGGTGCTGTCGAGGCGGCCGCGCCCCGCGTCGAGCACCTTGCGCAGGTCGCTCACCGCGGCGTCATAGGTGGCTTCGGCGCGCGCGGCCGCCGGCGTGAGCGTGGCGGACGGCTGGGTCGTGGTCGTGGCGACGCTCGATGGCACCGGCACGCCCGTATTCGACCGCATGGCGAGCCAGACCGAGCCGCCGCTCACCACGGCAACGAGCGCGGCGGCCGCCGCGAGACCGGGGAGGCTGTTGTACCAGGGGCGGCGCCGCGTGATCGGAATGACCGTGGTTTCCGGCGTGATCGCCGAGAGGATGCCGGGCCAGAGATCGCGACGGAGATCGTCGGATGGCAGGGCCGCGGCGGTGCCCGCCACGGCACGGAGATCCTCGACCACGGCGCGGCACTCGGCGCAGGCCACAAGATGGGCCTCGCAGGCCGCCAGCTCATCGTGCGTGAGCTCGCCGTCCACGTATTCCGACAGCCGGTCGGTCCAGTGTTCGCTCAGCATGGTTCAGCGCTCCAGGTGCTGCCGCAGCGCCATCCGCGCCCGGTGCAATTGCGATTTCGATGTTCCGGTCACCGTGCCCAGCATCTCGGCGATCTCCTCGTGGCGATATCCTTCGACATCATGGAGCACGAACACCTGTCGCGCACCATCGGGCAGTCGCTCCAGCGCGGTCTCGAAGTCCACCCGGTCCAGCGCGCCGCCGGTATGCGGATGGGGCACCGTCTCGAGCGGGGCGTCGTCGGCGTGATAGCGCGCCCGTGCCTGCCCCAGCTGTGCCCGCCGCCCCAGGCACACATTCACCGCGATCTTGTGCAGCCAGGTCCCAAAGGCGGACTCGCCGCGGAACGACTCCAGCTTCTGCCACGCCCGGATGAAGACATCCTGGGTGGCGTCATCCGCCTCGTCGGGCGACAGCATGCGGCGGGTCAGCGCATGCACCCGCCCCACGTGGCTCCGGTAGAGCCGCTCGAAGGCGCGCGTGTCGCCAGAGGTGGCGAGGGCCACCTCGACAGCATCGCTGTCCGAGCGTTGCCGGGCCGGGATCCGTTTCAGCGCGCGCGCCCCACGAGTCGGAGTGGTCATGCAGGGGATTGGACAGGGGAATCTGCTGGAAGGTTGCCGGGCCGGCCAGCGGGGGAGCGCCGGTGCTGGTCAGCGGGCCCCTTTCGGGCCATAATTCGGTGCCAGCACCGCACTTGGACGGAGAACAGGACCTGATGACTTCGATCGCCAGCCGCGTCATTCACGCGCCCACCGGCACCGAGCTAGCCTGCAAGGGGTGGCACCAGGAGGCGGCGCTCCGGATGCTGATGAACAACCTCGACCCGGCGGTGGCTGAGCGGCCAGACGAGCTCATCGTGTACGGTGGCGGCGGGAAGGCGGCGCGCAACTGGGAATGCTTCGAGAAGATCGTGGCCACCCTGCGCCGGCTGGAAAACGACGAGACCCTGCTGGTGCAGAGTGGCAAGCCCGTGGGAGTCTTCCGCACCCATGACGAGGCGCCCCGGGTGCTCATTGCCAACGCCAACCTGGTCCCGCGCTGGGCCACCTGGGACGAGTTTCGGCGGCTGGATGCGCTGGGGCTCACGATGTATGGCCAGATGACGGCTGGGTCCTGGATTTACATCGGCACGCAGGGGATTCTGCAAGGCACCTACGAAACCTTTGCGGAATGTGCCCGGCAAAGGTTCGGCGGCTCGTTGGCTGGGCGGCTCGTAGTTACGGCAGGACTGGGTGGGATGGGCGGCGCCCAGCCGCTCGCCGCCACCATGAATGGTGCCGCGTTTCTCGGTATCGAGGTGGATGAACGGCGTATCCAGCGCCGGGTGGATACCGGCTACTGCGATCGGCTCGAGCGCGACCTGGACACGGCGCTGCGCCTGCTCGACGAGGCGCGGAACAAGCGGCGCGCGCTGTCGGTAGGTCTGGTCGGGACTATTGCCGAGGTCATGCCGGAGCTGGTGCGGCGCGGCGTCGTGCCCGATGTGGTGACTGACCAGACCTCGGCGCACGATCTCCGGCTGGGCTACATCCCCGCCGGCATGTCACTGGACGACGCGGCGGAGGTGCGGGAGCAGTCGCCCGAGGCGTACGAGGCGCGGGTGCTCGATTCCATGCAGGCCCATGTGGCCGCCATGCTGGAGCTGCAGCGCCGGGGCGCGGTGGTCTTCGACTACGGCAACAACCTGCGCGGGCAGGTGGCCGACCTCCGGGGCATGACCGAGGCTTTTGACATTCCCGGTTTTGTTCCCGAATTCATCCGGCCACTCTTCTGCCGGGGTGCCGGCCCCTTCCGCTGGGCCGCGCTGTCGGGAGATCCCGCGGATATTGCCGCCACCGATGATGCCGTGCTCGAGACGTTCCCGAAGAAGGATGCGCTGGCGCGATGGATCCGGCAGGCGCGCGAGAAGATCCACTTTCAGGGATTGCCCGCCCGGATCTGCTGGCTCGAGTACGGTGAGCGCGCCGAGATGGGTGAACGCTTCAACTGGCTGGTGAAGACGGGCAGGGTGAAGGCGCCGCTGGTGATCGGGCGCGATCACCTCGATACCGGCAGCGTGGCGTCGCCCAACCGCGAGACCGAGGGGATGAAGGATGGCTCCGACGCCATCGCCGACTGGCCGCTGCTCAATGCCATGCTGAATACCGCCTGTGGCGCCAGCTGGGTCTCACTGCACCATGGCGGTGGCGTGGGGATCGGTTATTCTCTCCACGCCGGCATGGTGTGCGTGGCAGACGGCACTGACTCGGCGGCTCGGCGCCTCGGCCGCGTGCTGACGGCTGACCCTGGTAGCGGCGTCATGCGGCACGCTGATGCGGGATACGAACTGGCTATCGAGACAGCCAAGGAGCGTGGCGTGGACCTTCCGATGATCACGGGCTGACATGCAGATCCTCCGGAATATCGGGGCGCTGGCCACCTGCCGCGCCGACGGCGGCCAGGACGACGTCCAGCTGATCCACAATGCGGCGCTGATCTGGAATGGCGATCGCATCGTGTGGGCCGGTCCGGCCGACGAGATGCCCGCCAACCTCGGTACCGCCGTCATGTTCGACGCCCGTGGCGGCCTGGTCATTCCCGGGCTGGTGGATTGCCACACCCACCTGGTGTTCGGCGGCTGGCGCGCTGGCGAATTTGCCCAGCGCTGCCGGGGCGCGAGCTACCAGGAGATAGCGCTGCAGGGTGGCGGCATTGCCTCGACCGTCCGGGCCACCCGTGCCGCCGACGACACGACGCTGGTGAACCGCGCACGCGGATTCCTCGACGCCATGGTCCAGCTGGGCGTCACGACCGTCGAGTGCAAGAGCGGTTATGGCCTGACCCTCAACGACGAACTCCGGATCCTCCGCGACTACCGGGCGCTGGCCGACACCGGCCCCTGCCGCATTGTTCCAACGGTGCTAGGGGCGCACATCGTGCCGGCGGAATTTGCCAGCGACCGCGCGGGATATGTGCGCATGCTGGTCAACGAGCTGCTGCCGGCGGTGGCGGCGGAGAAGCTGGCTCGATTCTGCGACGTATTCGTGGAGGAGAACGCCTTCACGGTCGACGAGGCCCGTGAGATCCTGACGGCAGCTGTACGGCTCGGCCTCAAGCCCAAGGTGCATGCCGACCAGCTGCGGGATGGCGGCGGCGCCGCGCTGGCCGCGGAGGTCGGCGCGATCTCCGCCGATCACCTGGAACACGTGTCGGATGCCGGAATTGCCGCGCTGAAGCAGGCCGGCGTCATCGCCGTGAGCCTGCCGATCGCGTCACTCTACCTCAGGCAGCCTGCCATGCCGGCCCGGAAACTGATCGATGCGGGCGTACCCGTCGCAGTCGCCACCGACTTCAATCCGGGATCGGCACCCAGCTTCCATCTGCCCTTCGCCATGACACTGGCCTGCACCACGCAGATGATGACGCCGGCGGAGGTGCTGAAGGGCGCCACGATCTACGCCGCCCGCGCGGTGGGCAAGGACGCCGATGTGGGATCACTGGAAGAAGGGAAGCGTGCCGATTTCCTGCTGATCGATGCCGATGACGTGGACCAATGGCTCTACCACCTCAGGGCCAATGCCTGCCGCTGGACCGTGGCAGGCGGCAGGACGGCGTGGAAGGCGAGGTGACAGGAGGGGCAAGATGGGCGGGATGGGCAAGATGGCCTGGTGGACGGACGGGTCGGACAGGGCGGGCCTGACGGACGGGCCCGGCGGCCGGTAGCCTTGCCGAGCCGCCGAGCCGCCGAGCCGCCGAGCCGCCGAGCCGCCGAGCCGTCTACCTTCCCATCTTCCCATCCACGATCCCCAGCACTTCCCCCTCCCGCCGATCCGCCTCGGCCACCAGCCTCGCTCCTTCATCCAGCATCGGCTGCACCAGGGCGCGATCCTTGAGCGTGCCGGCGTTGATTCTCACATTGAGCCAGGCGCCGCGGACGGCGGTGCGGGCGCAGCAGGCGGCGACGCCCGCATCGGAGACTGACGCGGGCAAGCCGGTCTCGGCCATCGCCTGGGCGATGTCAAATACCTTGATGGACTGCTGCATGACGGCAAAGGGAATCCGGGCCGCATTGACGATGGCCGCGTCGAGCGTCGAGCGTCGGGCGTCCTTTTCCGCCTGAGTTTCCTTCGGCATCTGCATCGCAGCCAGCACCGCGTCGAATGCCTTGGTGTCGGCATCCACCAGCCGGAGGAGCTCGGCCTGGATGGCCTGGCCGCGTTCAGCCCAGGTGGAGAACTCCTCCCATCGCTCATCCCAGCCGCGCTTGTGCGACGACAGGTTGGCCACCATGGTCGCCAGTGAGGCGGCCATGGCGCCCACCGCCGCCGAGACCGACCCGCCCCCCGGCGCCGGGGACTCGGAGGCCGTCTCGATCACGAAATCTTCCAGCGGCATCGTGACGAGGCGGCGGTCGCCGGGGTCGCGCAGCCGGTATTCGATGATCCGTTCTTCCGGCACGAAGGGCGCAAGCTCATCGAGGCCGAGCGACCGGATGGCAATGTGGATCAGCTCGCGATCGCTCACGCCGAGGGAGCGCTGCTGCCGCCGGAGGTAATGGCGACCCGCATCGAGCATGGCCTGGAGCGGCACGAGGCCCACGATCTCGGATCCGGTGGCCCGCATGCCGCGGTCGCGGGCTGCACGCTCTACTTCATCGAACGCGACATGAATCGGCGTCACTGACAGGCCGGTGAGGTTCATGGAGACCTGCGCCACACCGTATTCGTCGATGAACCAGCCGATGCCCTTCACCGCCTTGAGCGTGCCGGGCAGCGTCAGCGGTTCGCCCCTGGCGTCGGTCAGCACCTTGCCGGTAAGCGATCCGCCCTCACGCTGCGGCCGTCCCGCCTCCCGGACGTCGAACGCCACCGCGTTGGCGCGCCGGGTGGATGTGGTGTTGAGGTTGACGTTGTAGGCCACCAGGAAGTCGCGCGCGCCGATCACGGTGGCGCCGCTCTTCGCATTGAACTTCGCCGGGCCGAAGTCCGGCTTCCATTTCGGATCGGCGAGCTTCCGCTCCAGCCCTTCGTACTCCCCTTCGCGAATGTCCGGCAGTCGGCGCCGCGCCTCATCCGGCTGCGCTGCCTCATACAGATACACCGGGATGCCGAGCTCCTTGCCGACCCGTTCACCGAGCTGCCGCGCGAGGGCGGCCGCGTCCACCATGGTGATGCCGCGGATCGGCACGAAGGGACACACATCGGTGGCGCCCATGCGAGGATGCTCCCCGTGATGGCGACTCATGTCGATGAGCTCCGCGGCCGCCGCGATGCCGCGGAACGCCGCCTCCAGCACCGCCTCCGGCTCGCCGGCCAGCGTCATCACCGTGCGGTTGGTGGCCTTGCCCGGGTCCACGTGCAGCACGGCAGCGCCGGGCACCGAGTTCATCCGCTGGGCAATCTTCTCGATGATGGCGGGGTCGCGTCCCTCGCTGAAGTTGGGGACGCACTCGACGACAGGTTTCATGTGGCTGGCCATTGTTGGGTCACGCAGTGAAAGGCGCCGAGGCCCCAGACCAGGTCGGTGCAATCCAGCCCGATCACCTCGCGGCCGGGGAACAGCTCCCGCAGGATCGCACGCGCCTCGTGGTCTCGTTCGCGGTCATAGAACGGCAGCAGCACGACACTGTTGCCGATGTAGAAGTTGGCGTAGCTCGCCGGCAGCCGCTGGCCCTCATGCTCCAGCCGCCTCGGCATGGGCAGGGTCACGATCCGGAAGGGCTCGCCATCCTGGTCGCGCATCTCGCGCAGGCGGGCAAGGTTTTCCCGGAGCGGCTCGTAGTTGGGGTCGGCGGGATCCTGCTCCACCACGGTGACGATGGTGTGCTCGTCCACGAAGCGGGTGATGTCGTCCACGTGCCCATCGGTGTCATCGCCCTCGATGCCATCGCCCAGCCAGAGCACGTTGGTGACCCCGAGGTAGTCCTGCAGGCTCTGCTGTATCTCCATCCGCGACATCTGCGGATTGCGGTTGGGATTGAGCAGACATGACTCGGTGGTGAGAAGCGTGCCGCGGCCGTTCACGTCCAGCGACCCGCCCTCCATGATGATCCCGGGGTGAAAGACCGGAATCCGGTATTCCGCGCCGATGCGACTCGGCACGACGTCATCCAGGTCATATGGCGGATACTTGCCGCCCCAGGCGTTGAAGCCCCAGTCGACGATGGCCTGCTCGCGCCCCCGCTCACCGGCGCGCTGGATGAAGATGGGGCCGTGATCCCGGCACCAGGCATCGTTGGTCGGGTTGTGGTGGAAGTACACGCTGTTGAGCGGGATGCCCAGGGAGATCAGCCGCCGGCGGACGTCGGCCTCCATGTCGCCGCCCGTCACGTTGATGTGCACTTCCTCGGCACGGCCAAGAAAACGGACGATCTCGCAGAAGATGTCAGGGATGGGCTCGAACCGGCCGGGCCAGGAGGCTTCCTTGTGGGGCCAGCTGAGCCAGGTGCCGCGGTGTGGCGCCCATTCCGGCGGCATCCGGTAGCCCAGCTGCGCCGGTGTACGGGTGGTGAGATCGGAGGTCACGTCGCTCGGGGGCAGCGGCGCGTCAGCCGTCGAGATAACGCTGGGTGAGGTCGGCGTAGGCCTCGATGCGCCGGTCGCGCAGGAAGGGCCAGTGGGTGCGACTCTCATTCACCTTGGCAAGATTGACGTCGGCGGTCAGCACTTCCTCGCCGGTGCCCGCGCGCACGAGGATGCGGCCGCCGGGATCGGCGACGAAGCTGCCGCCCCAGAAGTCGATGCCGCCCGGCGGTGGGGCGCCTTCGTGCCCCACGCGGTTCACGGCGCAGACGTAGACGCCGTTGGCAATGGCATGGCTGCGCTGGATCGTTTCCCACGCGCTCTGCTGCTGCTCGCCGTGTTCCTCCCGCTCCGGCGGCAGCCAGCCGATGGCGGTGGGATAGAAAAGGATCTGCGCGCCGTGCATGGCGGTGAGCCGGGCCGCTTCGGGATACCACTGATCCCAGCAGACCAGCACGCCGATGCGGGCAAACCTGGTGTCCCAGGCGCGAAAGCCCAGGTCGCCGGGCGTGAAGTAGAACTTCTCGTAGTACTGCGGATCATCCGGAATGTGCATCTTCCGGTACTTGCCCAGGTAGGAACCGTCGGCGTCGATGACGGCGGCGGTGTTGTGGTACAGTCCCTCCGTCCGCTTCTCGAACAGCGATGCCACGATCACCACGCCATGCTTCTTCGCGACCTGGCCCAGCCGCTCCGTGCCGGGCCCCGGAATGGTCTCTGCGAGCGCGAAGTTGGCGTGATCCTCGGTCTGGCAGAAGTACTGGCTGCGGAAGAGTTCCTGGAGGCAGACGATCTGCGCACCCAGATCCGCGGCCTGCTCGATGCCAGCGATGGCCTTGGCGAGGTTTTCCCCGGGATCCAGGCTGCACGCCATCTGGACCATGCCGAGGCGGACGGTGGGGGAGGCGGTCATGGAGGGAAGTTAGTGGGGTTTGGGGCGTGAGGCATGGGACGTGGGGCATAGGAGGTCGCGAGTCACGAGTCTCGGGACTCGAGTCCCCCATGCCCCACGCCCCACGCCTCATGCCCTGATCGACGCTTTCCCGCGTCCCAGCGGCCACCTCAGCAACACGCCCGTGCCCTGATGGGTCCGGTCGAGTCCGCGCTCGCTCTTGGCCACGGTCTCGACCGAGAAGCGCCATTCATCCTCGGCATCGTGCTCCAACGGCACGTTGTCGGCCAGGGTGAGCTCCACCGTGAACCAGCGATGCCCGGCGTCGGCGGGCGCGGCCCATTCATACTCGGCGTGCAGGGCGCCGCCGGATGCGAACGTGATCCGCTTCACCAGGCCGAGCGGGGCCGAGTCGTTCCGCAGGCCGACGGCGAGGCCATCGGGCAGCGACTCGAGCGCCCAGTCGAATGGCGTCGTCGTCCAGGAGATGGTCGGCGTGTAGCGCGCCTGCTCGTACTCTTCCCGTGTCGTGGCTCCATCGAGGACGCGCTCGCGCAGCAGGCTCCGCTCATCCAGGTCCACCGGCGGCCGGTGGTCGAGCTGCATCTGCTGCTCCAGCGCATGGATGCTGGGTACCCCCTCGCCTGCCGGCGAGTGCGGCGCCGCATGCGCCGCCTCCTCGTGATATGCCTCGGCCCGGCGGGTGAGGGTGTCACAGAGATTGCGGCCAGTCGCGAAGCGGGTGAGCTCCTCCACGGCACCGCCCCGGTCGGGGCTCAGGAGTGCGGAGAAGCTGGCGCTGTGGATCCACAGTTCATCGTGGCCGTCAAAATCAAAGTCCACGCACTCCGCCGCGATCGGCTCATCCTGCCTGAGTTCCGCCTCCGCGGCCGCGAGTTCCCGCCAGATGGCCTCACGCAAATGCGGCAGGTACAGTCCGCCAAAGACGCCATGCCAGTAGGCATCGTTGCACTGGGCGCGCGATATGGCCTCGCGCACGAGCGGCGGGTTGCCGCGCTGGCGGGCCAGCACCGAGAGATGCTGGGCCTTCTTGTGCATGCGATTGGACTCGGGGTACTTCACCAGGAAGTTGCGCCAGTGTGAGCCGCGCACCAGCGCGCCCCAGTCGCTGGCGAGCCAGGTATCACCCAGCTCTCGCTCGAGGGTGGTGAGCCGGCTGGCGGCTGGCGCCGGCAGGGCCCATCCCTCCATCTCGCGATACGAGGCCGTCGGCAGGTAGGCAAGCCCGCCCGCCGGCGTCTGGTGCCTGGCACCGTCGAATGTGTCGAGCACCATCACGCCATCCGAGCGCAGGGCATCGAGCTGGTCGAAGAAGCCCCGGAACCATCCCTTCTGGTAGACCCACTCATGGGTCCCGGGCCAGCCCCCGAATTTTTCGCCGTCGTCCGCCAGGATGGCAAGCGGCTGTCCCGCGGCGTGCAGCTCGCGGAGGTAGCGACCCGTGGCTTCCGGCGGCTGGAACGGGATCAGGTAGCGCAGCTGCTCGTCGATGGCAAAGACGGTGAGCCGCCGATGTTCACTCTCGGTCAGCAGGGGCCGGTGGAGCTGGGCACGCGGGATGCCGGACGCCAGGAAGTGGCGATCATCCACCAGCACATGGGAGATGCCCGCCTCGCCCAGGTCGCCCGGCAATTCCGGCGACCAGACCCGCTCGGTGAGCCAGAGCCCGCGTGCCTCGACACCGAAGCGCCGGCGCAGCTCCATGCGCATGCGCTCCACCTGCTCGATGCGATCGGGCCTGAGCAGTGCGGAGAGAATCGGTTCGGTCCAGCCGGCGGCAAGGAGTTCCACCCGTCCGTCGGCCACCAGCCGGCCCAGTTTCTCCAGCCAGGCGGGCGCGTGACGCTCCAGCCATTCGATGAGCGGGCCCGAGACATGAAAGGTGACCGGGAAGCAGTTGCGCTCCTCGAGTGCCTGCAGCAGCGGGGCGTAGACCTGGTCCACGTGCTGGACGAACACGTGATCAAAGTTGCCGACCGGCTGATGCAGGTGAAATCCCAGCAGGAAGCGAACTGGCGCCACAGGGCCTCGCGGACTCAGAAGAGCGCGCGCGTGCCGTCGAGCGCGGCGCGGATCGCGGGCAGGAGGGAAGGGAAACAGTCGTCCCGCCGGCGTGCTTCATCGGCCTGCTGCCAGGCGGCCGAGCGCTGCTCCGGCTGCAAGGTCGTGAGGGCAGCCACCAGCTGCTCGGCGCATTCGCAATGTCCCCGGAAACGACGCTCGCCGTAGTCCGCCACCATGCCGGTCGAGATGATGAACTGCCAGTCCGAGGCCTGGGCCAGCAGCAGCTCGCGGGCCGCCTGCTCCAGTACCGGATGCCAGCTCGGGTCTGCCAGCGCCGCAGGCGCGGCATTCCAGAACGCCTCTTCCAGTGGCCAGAGCCGCTGCCAGGTCCAGGCCACCTGGTCACTGATCCACATGCTGAAATCGCCGTGCGCTCCCCAGGAACCTTCCGGCAGCCGCAGTCCCGCTCTCGGCGGATGTCGCTCCAGGTGCTTTTCCGCCGTGGACGGCGTCACACGCGGCCGCGGCTGCAGTGCCCGGTAGGCGTCGGCCAGGAACTCGGGGCCCTCGAACCACCAGTGGCCGAAGAGCTCGGTGTCAAAGGGCACGGCCAGTACCGGGTTCTGCCGGCGACCCAGCTCACCGGCGATTTCGCCGAGGAGCCAGGCAAAATGGTCGGCGTGCTCGGCGGCGCGGTGCTGTGCGCCGGCGGGGTCGTAGGGTTCCTTCTGCCCCAGGTCGGTGCCCGGTGCGCTCACGCGCCAGAGCCGGAGGCCGCCTGGCCAGCGCTGCTTGTGGAATTCCAGGTAGGCGGCATCGCCGGGATAGCCGCCATGGCGACTCCAGACCTGGCGACTCGCGCGCGGGTCGCGCACGAAGACGCTCACCCGGGCTCGGCCCGCTGACAGCACACCGTAGGCGCGGTACGGGGAGCGCGCCGGCGAATCGCCAACGGCGGGTTCGGCTTCGGGAGCGTCCTCGATCCAGCCGTCGCTCGAGATATCGAGCGGCTCCTCACCGGTGACGAGATGGGCGTCCACGAAGAAGTAGCGGAAGCCGGCGTCGGCAATATGCTCGTCGATGCCGCGCCGAAGCGCGGCGCGGGGGCCGCCCGGCCACGGGGCCCACGGTCCACGCGGCCGATAGGCGCACTCCGGCAGCCAGCAGCCGCGGGGCGCGCGGCCAAAGAGCCGCTCGTGCTCCCGCATGCCGGCGCCAAGCTGCAGGCGGATGCTTTCATCGCGTGCGAGCAGGGGAAGAAATCCGTGCGTCGCCGCGGAGCCCATGATCTCGATGCGGCCGGCCCGCTCCAGGGCCCGGAAGGCGCCCACGATGTCGCCATCGATGGCGCGCCAGAGTGTCTGCATGCGCTCGAAGCGCTGGCGCCAGAACTCCACCACCGGCTTGAGGTGCGCGGCCGGCGCCTGCGGCCCTGCCTGTGCTTCCGCCGTGGCCACCCGGCGCTGCTCGAGGTACACCTCCATCTCCGCCTGGAAGGTGGGCGACACGAGCTGGTTGGCGAGGATCGGCGTGAAGCCGATCGTGACGGGCGCGTCCACGTTCTCGGCCTGCAGTGCGCGCAGCCGCTCGAGCAGCGGCAGGTAGGTCTCCAGCGCGGCCTCGGTCAGCCAGTCAGAGCCGTGGGGCCAGCGCCCGTGGTTGAGCACCCAGGGGAGATGGCTGTGCAGGGCCAGCACGAAATCCATCGGCATCAGGCCGCATCTCCCAGTGCCTTGCGATAGACCGACAGGTATTCGCCGGCCGATTGTTCCCAGCTGAAGTCGCGCGCCATGGCGTGTCGCATCATGCGCGTCCACCGCACCGGGTCGGCAAAGCGTGCCAGCGCGCGGAATGCTGCCGACTCGAACGCTTCGCTGGTGTAGTGATCAAAGAGAAACCCTGTCTGTTCATCCGTGATGGTATCGGCGAGCCCGCCCACCCGGCGCGCCACCGGCAGCGCGCCATAGCGCTGCGCCCGCATCTGGGTCAGCCCGCACGGTTCGTAGAGCGACGGCATGAGGAAGAGATCGGCGCCAGCCATGAGCCGGTGCTCCAGCCGGTCGGTGAAGTCGAGCTGCACGCCGACACGCCCCGGGTTGCGGGTGGCCAGGTCCACGAGGGCGGACTCGTACACCCGCTCCCCGCCGCCCAGGAAGACAAACTGCGCATCGGTGTCGAACAGGTTCCCGGCCTCGAGGATGAGGTCGAGTCCCTTCTGCGTCACCATGCGGCCGGTCATGCCGAAGAGCGGCACGCGGCGCCGCTGGGCGAGGCCGAAGGTGCGCTGCAGCGCCGCCTTGCACCGGCGCTTGCCGTCGAGGTCGTGCGCGTCGTACGGCCGGGTGATCTGGGTATCCCGGTCGGGCGACCAGACCCGCTGGTCGATGCCGTTGAGGATGCCGCTCAGCCGGCCACCGAGCCAGGAAAAGACCCCGTGGAGGCCGAAGCCGCCGCCCGGCGTGCGCAGCTCGCGCGCCTGGGTGGGACTCACGGTGACGACACGGTCAGCGAAGACCAGCCCGCCCTTGAGCACGTTCAGCTGGCCGTACCATTCGAGCTGGTTGAAGTTGAACAGCGACCATGGCAGGCCCAGTGATGGCAGGATGTCGGCGGGGAAATGTCCCTGATACCCGGGGTTGTGGACCGACAGCACCACGCTCACGGGCTCGGCCGGCACCTCGACGCCGGGCACGCCGCGGAGATACACCGGCGCGAGCGCCGTGTGCCAGTCGTGCACATGCAGCAGGTGGGGTGGACGCGCGATCCGGGAGAGCGCACTGACCGCCGCGCGCGCGAAGAAGGCGAAACGCAGGGCGTTGTCAGGATAGTCGGTGCTGTGCTCGCCGTAGATGCCCGGCCGGTTGAAGAACTCCCGGTGCTCGATGAACACCACCCGGGGGCCACTCTTCCGCTCGGCGGGCCGGAACAGGCGCGCTTCCTCGGTCCTGTCGCCCAGCGTCACGCCGAAGGGCGAGCCGACCGGGTGCAGGTCGGGGGCCTCATCCCGCACAGTGCGATAGAGCGGCAGCACCACCGCCACATCCACGCCGGCGGCGTGCTGGAACTCGGCGAGCCCGCGCACGGCTTCGCCCAGCCCGCCGGTGCGGGCGTACGGGGTGTACTCGGCGGTCAGGTGCACGACGGACACGGGCCGGTGGTCCGGGGACAGCAGTGGAGAATCCGACCGCTGCAGTCTCGTGTCCGTGGACGGCATGGTTACACCGTCGGTGGGTCGTTGCCTGCGGAATCGCCCTTCATTGCTGGAACGTAGTAGGAGCAGGTGTAATCCTGTAGCATTCGCCTCGCCGTGAACCGGGAGCCGGTGAGGCAGATGGCGTAGCGCATCCGCTCCACCCACGCCGCGGGCAGTCCCGAAGCGTCCCGCGAGTAGAACAGCGGCACCACCTGTTCCTCCAGCAGCCGGTAGAGCTGTTCGGCATCCTGCGCATCCACGGCGGCGTTGTCGCTCTCCGGCGACGCGGCCGGCACGGCCCAGCCGGCCCGGCCGTCGTAGCCCTCATGCCACCAGCCGTCGAGGGTGCCGATCTGCGGCACGCCGTTGAGCCCCGCCTTCATGCCGGATGTGCCTGACGCCTCGAGCGGCACCCGCGGCAGGTTGACCCAGAGATCCACGCCCTGCACCAGCAGGTGGGCCAGGTGCATGTCGTACTCTTCCAGGAACGCGACCCGACCCTCGAACGCAGGATCACGGGTGAACTGGTACACCTTCTGGAGCACGGACTTCCCCGGCTCGTCGGCCGGATGCGCCTTGCCGGCAAAGACGATCTGCATGGGGCGGTCGCTGCTGGTGACCAGCCGGCGCAGCCGCTCCACGTCGTGGAAGAGCAGGTCGGCGCGCTTGTAGGTGGCAAAGCGCCGCGCGAAGCCGATGGTGAGCGCCTCGGGCTCCAGCAGCGTGCCGGCACCGACCACATGGGCCGCCTCCCGCCACCGGTCCTTGAAGCGCCAGCGGGCGTCCTCCCGGATCATCCGGAAGAGTGTCTCCTTGAGTTCCGCGTGCGCCGTCCAGAGCCGGGCCGGATCCAGCTGGAGCACCTGGCTCCACATGCGCGGATGATTGGCGCTCCGGTGCCAGCCGGGACCGAGGACCTCATCCAGCAGTGACATGACCTGCGGCGCCATCCAGGTGGGCAGGTGGACGCCGTTGGTGATATGGCCGATGGGGACCTGATCGGCGGTGCGCCCGGGCCAGAGATCATTCCAGATCTGGCGTGACAGCCGGCCATGGGTACGCGAGACGCCGTTCACGTGGGCCGAGAGCCGGATGGCGGCCACGGTCATGTGAAAGATGCCTGGCTCGCCGGGCCGCTCGCCCAGCCGGAGCAGTTCATCGCGCGAGATGGCGAGGCCATCCCACAGCCGGCCGGCACAGGCATTCACTTCGTCGAAGGAGAAGAAGTCATGACCCGCCGGCACGGGGGTGTGGGTGGTGAAGATGCTCCTGCGCCGGACCGCGCTCACGGCCTCCTCGAGTGACACGCCCTCATGCAGCTGCTCGCGCACCCGCTCGACCATCATGAATGCCGCATGTCCTTCATTCGCGTGCCACGCGCTCGGCTCGATCCCCAGCGCCCGCAGCACGCGCACCCCGCCGACCCCGAGCACCCATTCCTGGCGCAGCCGTTCGGTGGGCCCGCCGCCATAGAGCTTGCTCACGAGCGCG
Source organism: Gemmatimonadales bacterium (assembly GCA_035707845.1). GTDB lineage: Bacteria > Gemmatimonadota > Gemmatimonadetes > Gemmatimonadales > GWC2-71-9 > CAMLHP01. Next base: position 23,934 of record DASSTP010000214.1, read on the forward strand.
CGGTCATCGGGATGGTTGGCTTCGTAGTCGGTGTCCAGCAGGTACACCGGCACCCGCCCCACCATCACCTGCCATGCGCCCACGTGCACCACCCGGCCAATTGCCTCGACCGTCGTGAGCCAGGGGCTGCCGTCGCTGCCCTTGAGCGGCACCAGCGGAGTGGATGCGACATCGAAGTTGACGTCGCTGCTCTCCTGCCAGCCGTCGAGCCTGAGGTGCTGGTCGAAGTACCCACGCCGGTAGAACAGGCCGATGCCCACGAGCGGTACGCCCAGGTCCGACGCCGCCTTGCAGTGGTCACCGGCGAGCACGCCCAGGCCACCGGAGTAGATCGGCACCGAATTGTGCAGCCCGAACTCGGCGCAGAAGTAGGCGATCGGCCCGCGCGGTCCCTCGGCGAACTGTTCCTGGTACCAGCCGTCTCCGTTGGCCAGCTTCCTCTCGAAGCGCTCCATGACCGCGTCGTAGCGCGCGAGGTACTCGGCGTCGGCCGCACGGGTACGCAGCACACCGGGATCCACCCGCCGCAGCAGTTCCAGCGGGTTGTGCCGCACCTGGTGCCAGAGCGACTCGTTGAGGTCGCGGAACAGCTCCCGCGCCTCCCGGCTCCAGCTCCAGGCGAGGTTCATGGCCAGCTCGGCGAGGCCGGAGAGGCGGGGAGGGAGGTTAGGGAATCGAGGCATGGAGTCAGGGCGAGAGAGTGGCTCGAGTCGCATGTCGCAGGTCACACGTCGCCGGGCTCGCGACCTGCGACCTGCGACCTGCGACCATCAGTGCACCAGCTTCTTGTAACGAATCCGGTGCGGCTGGTCCGCATTGGCGCCTTTCCGGCGCCGGAGGTCGGCGGCGTACTCCTGGTAGTTCCCCTCGAACCAGACGACTTCGGAATCGCCCTCGAAGGCCAGGATGTGGGTGGCGATGCGGTCGAGGAACCAGCGGTCGTGGCTGATCACCACGGCGCAGCCGGGGAACGCCGTGAGGGCATCCTCCAGGGCGCGCAGGGTGTCCACGTCGAGATCGTTGGTGGGCTCGTCGAGCAGGAGCACGTTGCCCCCGCTCTTGAGCAGCTTGGCGAGGTGCACCCGGTTCCGTTCACCGCCGGAGAGATCCTTGACCAGCTTCTGCTGGTCCGGGCCGCGGAAGTTGAATCCGGCGCAGTAGGCGCGCGCATTGACCCGCTTGCCGCCGAAATCGAGTTCGTCCTCGCCGCCGGAAATTTCCTCGTACACCGTGTGATCGCCGTGCAGCGCCTCCCGGCTTTGGTCCACGTAGGCGAGCTGCACGGTGCGGCCCACGGTGAGCGTTCCCGAATCCGGCGCCTCCTGCCCCATCATCATCCGGAACAGCGTTGTCTTGCCGGCGCCATTGGGGCCGATCACGCCCACGATGCCGCCGCGGGGCAGGGCAAAGCTGAGATTCTCGAAGAGCAGCCGCTCGCCGAAGCCTTTCGACACATCCCTGGCGATGACGACTTCATCGCCCAGCCGCTCCGGCACCGGAATCTGGATCTCGGTGCTGCCGTCCGACTGCCGCTGGGCAGCCTCGCGCAGCTCCTCATAGCGCGCGATGCGCGCCTTGCCCTTGGCGTGCCGGGCCTTGGGCGCCATGCGGATCCACTCGAGCTCGCGTTCCAGCGTCTTCTGCCGGGCCGAGGCCTGCCGCTCCTCGGTGGCGAGACGCTTCTCCTTCTGTTCCAGCCAGCTGGAGTAGTTGCCCTCCCACGGGATCCCCTCGCCGCGATGCAGCTCGAGGATCCACTTGGCCACGTTGTCGAGGAAGTAGCGGTCGTGGGGGATGGCGACGACGGTGCCGGGAAACTGTTCCAGGTGCTTCTCGAGCCACGCCACCGATTCGGCGTCGAGGTGGTTGGTGGGCTCATCCAGCAACAGGAGATCGGGCTCCTCGAGGAGGATGCGGCAGAGCGCCACGCGGCGGCGTTCGCCGCCCGAGAGCTTCGTCACGTCGGCGTCGCCGGGCGGCAGGCGCAGGGCGTCCATTGCCATGTCCACCTTGTGGTCGATTTCCCACGCGCCGGCGGCGTCGATCCGGTCCTGCACCCGCGCCTGGCGGTCGAGCAGGCGCTGCATCTCGTCGTCATCCATGGGCTCGGCAAAGCGCGCGGCGATCTCGTTGAACTCATCGAGCAGCCTGCGCACCTCGGCGAGTCCCTCCTCCACGTTGCCGCGTACGTCGCGCGTGGCATCGAGCACCGGCTCCTGCGGGAGGTAGCCGATCCTCGCGCCCGGGAGCGGGCGGGCGTCGCCCTGGAAGTCGTGATCCACGCCTGCCATGATCCGCAGCAGGGTGGACTTGCCGGCGCCGTTGGCGCCGAGGACGCCGATCTTGGCGCCAGGATAGAACGCGAGGTGAATCCCCTTGAGGATCTCCCGCGACGGGGGCACGACCTTCCGGAGGTCGCGCATCGTGAAGATGTATTCGCCGGCCATGGGCAGAAGATAACGGGTGGTGCTGCGGTTCTGGAGCGGCGGTGTGGCAGGAACGCAAAGGGCGTCCCAGCGGGGACGCCCTTTCAGCACGCGTGTTGCTCCGACTCAGCTCAGGTGTCTGCTCACCAGCTTGGTCATCTCGAACATCGAGACCTGGTCCTTCTTGAAGATGGGCCGCAGCTTGGCGTCCGCATTGATCATGCGGCGGTTCTTCTTGTCCTGCAGGCCATTCCGCTTGATGTACGCCCAGAGCTTCTTGGTAACCTGCGTCCGCGGGAGCGGGCTGCTGCCGACCACGGCCGCGAGCGTGGAGCTCGGCGTCATGGCCTTCATGAACGCCGCGTTGGGCGTCCGCTTCGCTGACTTGCGGGCCGACTTCTTCGCCGACTTCCGGGCAGGCTTCTTTGCCGACTTCTTGGCGGACTTCTTCGCGGCCTTCTTCTTTGCTGCCATCGGGGCTCTCCCTGTGGAGGTGAACGCGATACTGCGCCAGACCACCGGCACCACCGGGAAACAAGGTAAGAAGCAATACCCCCTTGTTGCAATAGGGAAAGGCGGATTTTCCCTCTGGGGCGCCCGCTGCGGTGCCCCGGCTGGCATGGGGAATCGAACCCTTCTAGACTCCGGACGCACGTCGTTCACGACCATTCGACGCTCGCACGCGGAGCGTTCCGGAGAGCGAATCCATGACGAATTTCATTCTGGCGGTAGCCGCGGCGGCACTGGTGCAGGGGACGCCGGCGCCCTGTGCGGATGCAGGCCTCACGCTCCCGCAGGGCTTCTGCGCCCAGCGACTCGGCACCGGGCTCGGCTCGGTACGCCAGCTGACGGTGAGCGACGAGGGCGTGCTCTACGCCGCGGTGCAGGAAGGCGGCGATGGCCATGGCGTGCTGGTGTTCGCGGACACCAACCGCGACGGCACATTCGACCGCCTCGGCAGCTTCGGGCCCAGCGGCATCAATGACGTCGAACTGCATCGGGGCTTTCTCTATGTGGCGCTGCCTGACCGCATCCTGCGCTGGCGCGTGACGCGCGCTGCCCCGGTACCCAGCGGTGACGGCGAGGTCGTCGTGTCGGGGCTGCCCGGCCGGGGGCACAGCTCCAAGACGATCGCGTTCAATGCGGATTCCATGTTCGTCACCTTTGGTTCCCGCACCAACAGCTGCCAGCAGGCGGACCGCCAGGTGAAATCGCCCGGCGTCGATCCGTGCACCGAGCTGCAGGAGCGCGCCGGCATCTGGGTCTTCAACGCGAGCGCCACGGGACAGACGGTGTCCGACGGCGCGCGCTATGCCACCGGTCTCCGCAACGCTGCCGCCATCGCGACCCAGCCCGGCACCGGCGCGCTCTATACCGCCATCATGGGCCGGGACCAGCTGGGGCAGAACTGGGGCTTCAGTGACTCGGTGAATGCCGAGGACCCGGCCGAGGAATTCGGCGTCGTCACCAAGGGCGCCGACTACGGCTGGCCCTACTGCTACTACAGCAATACGCGTCACGCCAAGGTGCTGGCACCCGAGTACGGCGGCGACGGTGCCAAGACCGACCGCTGCACCAGGCGCACCATGCCGGCCATCGCGTTTCCGGGGCACTTCGCTCCGCTCGCGCTGGCGTTCTATCCCGGCGATGCGTTCGGTGCGAAGTACCGTAACGGCGCGTTCCTCGCGTTCCACGGCTCGTGGAACCGGGCGCCGTTACCGCAGTCCGGCTATCGCGTCGTGTTCATTCCCTTTGCCAACGGCAAGCCCACGGGCAAGTACGAGAGCTTCGCCACCAGCTCCGATGGAGCCACGGGCCTCCGGGCGAGCGGGCTCGCCGTGGCGCCCGACGGCGCGCTTTTCGTTGCCGATGATCGTGCCGGCAGCATCTGGCGGGTGACGCGCATGCGCTGAATGGCATCCGCCGCCTGACAGCCGTACATTTGGCCATCCTTCCGAGGCGGCAAGGAGCTGTCCATGCGCATCGCGGTGCTCAGGGAGACCGGTGCGGCCGAACGTCGTGTGGCCCTGGTGCCGGACGGCGTCGGCCGCCTGGTGCGGGCCGGCCAACAGGTGCAGTGCGAGCGGGGCGCGGGGCTGGGCGCCGGATTTCCCGACGAGCAGTACGCGGCGCAGGGTGCCGTGGTCTGCGCCACGCCCACGGAGGCCGCGGCAGGAGCCGAGGTGCTGGCGGCAGTGGCACTGCCGCCGGACGAGATACTGGCGACGCTCGCGGCTGGCGCCGCCGTCATCGGGTTCCTCGACCCCGGCAGTGGCCGTGCCGCAGCGGCACTGTCGCGGCACGGCCTCACCGGCTTCGCCATGGAGCTGGTGCCGAGAACCACCAAGGCGCAGAGCATGGACGCGCTCTCCTCGCAGGCCACCGTCGCCGGCTACAAGGCGGTCCTGCTTGGCGCCAACGCCCTTCCACGTTTTCTCCCGATGCTCACCACCGCCGCCGGTACCGTCACACCGGCGCGCACCTTCGTCATCGGTGCCGGTGTCGCCGGTCTTCAGGCCATAGCCACGGCCAGGCGCCTCGGCGCGATGGTCTCCGCCTTTGACGTGCGCCCCGTGGTGAAGGAGCAGGTGGAAAGCCTCGGTGCCTCCTTCCTCGAGGTGCCGAGCGTGGCGGCGGAAGGCGAAGGCGGCTACGCGCGCGAGCTCGCCGCCGACCAGCAGCGCCGGGTGAGCGATGCCGTCGCCTCGCACATCAAGGACATGGACCTCGTGATCACCACGGCGCAGATCCCCGGCAAGCCGGCACCCAGGATCGTCACCGCCGCCATGGTGCGCTCGATGCGGGCGGGCAGCGTGATCGTCGACCTTGCCGCCGAGTCGGGCGGCAACTGCGAGCTCACGCGCGCCGGTGACACCGTGATGGAGCAGGAGGTCACCATCCTTGGGCCCGTCAACATCGCCGCCACGCTGCCGTTTCACGCCAGCCAGATGTACAGCCGAAATGTGCAGACCTTCCTGGAGCACGTGGCCAGTTCAGGCGGCCTTGGCAGCAAGCTCGACGATCCCATCATCAGCGCCATGTGCATCGTGAAGGACGGCACCGTGCCGCAGGGGAGGCCTGATGCTTGAGGGATTCATTGCGGGCATCGTGATCTTCACGCTCGCCACCTTCCTCGGCGTGGCACTCATCAACCGCGTGCCACCGACCCTGCATACGCCGCTCATGTCGGGCGCCAACGCCGTCAGCGGCATCACCGCCGTCGGCGCCATCATCGTGGCGGGCGGCGGCAACGGCTGGATCTCCGCGGTGCTGGGATTCCTGGCGGTGGTCTTCGCGATGATGAACGTGGTCGGCGGCTACGCCGTCACCGACCGGATGCTGCAGATGTTCAAGCGGAAGCCGGGAGACCGCTGATGCCGCATGCCCTGGAAGAGGTTCTCTATCTCATTGCGGCAGTCTTGTTCATCATCGGCATCAAGCGTCTCGCCAGTCCCGCCACCGCGGTCGGCGGCAACCGGCTCTCGGCGGTGGGGATGCTCATCGCCATCGTGGTCACGCTGCTGGACCGGAGCATTGTCGGTTACGGCGTGATTGTCGCCGGACTGGTGGTGGGCTCTGCGCTCGGCCTCTGGCTGGCGCGCGCGGTGAAGATGACCGCGATGCCGCAGATGGTGGCGCTGCTCAACGGCCTGGGCGGCGGCGCTTCGCTGCTGGTGGGCGGGGCGGAGTTCCTCAAGTCGGAACTGTTCGGCGTCGCGCTGCCGATCGACACATCCATCACCATCCAGCTCAGTCTCCTGATCGGTGCCGTCACGCTGACGGGAAGTCTCGTGGCGTATGCCAAGCTGCAGGAGCTCATCTCCGGCCGGCCGGTGGTCTTTCCCGGCCTCAAGCTGGTGAACGCCGCGCTGCTGATCGCCATCCTGGGACTCGGCGCCTGGCAGGTGGCACACCCGGCGTCGTTGCTCTGGCCGTTCTACGCCGTCTGTGTCCTGTCACTGCTGCTGGGCGTGCTGGTGGTGATGCCGATCGGCGGCGCCGACATGCCGGTGGTGATTTCCCTGCTGAATTCCTACTCCGGCATCGCAGCGGCCATGACCGGGTTCGTCATCCGGAATGACGTGCTCATCATCTCCGGCGCACTGGTGGGTTCCTCCGGCATCATCCTGAGCCAGATCATGTGCAAGGCCATGAACCGCTCACTGGCGAACGTGCTCTTTGGGGCCTTCGGCACGGCGGGCGGGGCGGTGGCCGTGCGCACTTCCGAGGGGATGTCGGTGCGGCAGGTGTCGGCCGAAGATGCGGCGATCCAGCTGGCATATGCCAAGCTGGTGATTGTGGTGCCGGGCTACGGTCTCGCCGTGGCGCAGGCCCAGCATCTCGTGCGCGAACTCGCCGACCTGATCGAGAAGCGGGGCGGGGAAGTGAAGTACGCCATCCATCCGGTGGCGGGACGCATGCCGGGGCACATGAACGTGCTGCTGGCCGAAGCGAACGTCCCGTACGACAAACTGTATGACATGGAGCAGGTCAACGGCGAGTTCGAGCGGGCGGACGTGGCGCTGGTGATCGGGGCCAACGACGTGGTGAACCCGGCCGCGCGCAACGACCCCGGCAGCCCGATCTACGGCATGCCGATCCTCAACGCCGATCACGCGCGCAGTGTGATCGTGCTCAAGCGAGGCATGGGCTCGGGTTTTGCTGGCATCGAGAACGAGTTGTTCTACAACCCGCGGACCGCCATGCTGTTCGGTGATGCCAAGGCATCGCTGGCGACGCTGGTGTCCGAAATCAAGAATGTGTCCTGACCTCGATCAGAGGGGAGTTACATAATGAGACGAAGCAGGAGCGGCCTGGCAATGCTCGGCACGCTGGTCATGGTGCCGGCGGCGCTCACGGCGCAGGAGCTCTGCGGCGGCCTGATCACCACCCCGGCCGCCGGAGCGTACGCCGAATATCAGCTCACGCAGGGACAGAGTGGCCGCCAGCAGGTGCGCTTCGCCATCGTGGGGAGCAAGGATCTGGGCGGAGCCCGGAATGTCTGGTTCGAGAACCGGGTGCAGGCGCAGGGGAAGGAACCGGTGGTCTCCCAGGTGCTGGTGCCGGGCTTCCCCTACGACCCGTCGGCGGTGGCCGCGGCGGCGCTGCAGCCGGCCGCCGGTCCTCCCATCCGCCTCAACGAGCAGCAGCTCTCCCGGCTCCGGCAAGGGCTGCCGGGGCTGCTCAAGGCCATCGTGGATGGGTGCCGGAGCAGCACGCTGGTGGGCACCGAAACCGTCAAGGCCGGCTCCCGCAGCGTCCGGGCGACGCACTATCGCAACGCTTTGCGGGGTTCGGACATCTGGGTAAGCAGTGAGGTCCCATTCGGGATCGTGAAGCTCACCGATGGCACCGACCACAGCAGCATGCAGCTGACGGCGACTGGCACCGGCGCCGAGTCGTCGTTCAGGAATGGGACGCGCGGTAACGGGACCTGATACCCTGGTGAGCACGGGTCACGGGGGCGGGTCCGGGTGGATCCGCCCTTTTTGGTCGCTGGCGGCTGGTCGCTGGCAGCTACT
>DASSTP010000215.1:0-13697 GCA_035707845.1 Gemmatimonadales bacterium
AACAGCTCCTCCAGCGCATCGCCCCGTCCGCGCAGCTCGGTGGCCAGCCTCTGCTGGGCCGCGCTGGTGGGCGGCGCCCGGTGCATGACGACGTCCACGTAGGCCCGGTACGCCCGGTCGGTAGGAATCCGCCCCGCCGAGGTGTGCGGATGATACAGGAAGCCCCGCTCTTCCAGGTCGCTCATGATGTTGCGGATGGTGGCCGGCGACACGCCGAGGCCGTACCGGCGCGCAATGGTCTGGCTCCCCGCCGGCTCGGCAGTCTCGATATAGGCGTGGACCACGGCCTCCAGTACCCGGAGCTCGCGTTCCGACAGGTTCTCGCTGGCGGGCATCACGTAAATCTACAACTTGCAAGGGGTTGGGTGAAGGGAGCTGCGAGCTGTTAGCTGGGAGCTGCGAGCTGCGAGCTGCGAGCTGCGAGCTGCGAGCTGAGCGCTGCGCGCCATGCTACAGGGAAGCAATCAGGGCATCCAGCCGCAGCCAGCCCTCGACGGTCAGCGCAACGCGGCCATCGGACTCCCGAGCCCAGCCTGCATCGATCCAGCGGAACCGCGTTTCGGCAGGTATCAGGTCGGCCTCAATGCCGCTGGAAGTGCGGAGGCCGAGATATCGGCGCTCCAGCAATTCCTGCGAGTCGCTGAGGCTCTCCGAGGCCTCCACCGTCGGCGTGCCTTCGGCCACGGCCTGCTGCCATGCCGCCCATTCGCGGATGTTCCAGCGGCGGGTGCGGCCGTGGGCCGAATGGGCGGACGGACCGAGGCCCAGGTAGTCGCGCCGCCGCCAGTAGGCCTGGTTATGGCGCGAACGGAAGCCGGGCCTGGCCGCGTTGGAAACTTCGTAATGGTCCCACCCGGCGGCACTGAACCGTTCCGCCGCCAGCAGATATTCCGCGGCATAGGTCTCGTCATCAGTCGTGCGGCACTCGCCGCGCGCTGTCCAGCGCCCCAGGGGCGTACCGGGCTCCACCGTAAGGCCGTACAGCGACAGGTGCGTGGGCTCGAGTGCGAAGGCCGCGTCGAGATCACGAGCCCAGTCCCGTGCCAGCGCGGTCGGCAGCGCAAAGATCAGGTCCAGCGAGACGTTCGCGATCCCCGACCGGCGTACGGTCTCCACTGCCACGCCCACCTGCGCGGCGTCATGAGTGCGGTGCATCCATTGCAGCAGACGATCATCGAAGCTCTGCACACCCAGCGAGACACGGTTCACCCCAGCCTCGCGCCAGCACGCGACCGCGTCGGCCGACACATCGTCCGGATTGGCCTCGAGCGCAATTTCAGCGTCCGGCGCCAGCTCCACGCCTTGACGGATTCCACTGAGGAGCCGCACCACCTCGCGCGGTGCCAGGCGGCTCGGCGTCCCGCCGCCAAGGTGCACGGTGGAGACTGGTGACTCCAGGACCCACGCATCCTGTTCCAGCGCAGTCCTCCATTCGGCGAGCAGCGCATCCACATACCGGACCGACGGGACGTCCCGCCGCACCGCGATGGCAAAATCGCAGTAGCTGCAGCGCCGGGCGCAGAAGGGGATGTGGAGGTAGAGGTGCATTGGAGCTATGAGCTGTGAGCTATGAGCTATGAGCTATGAGCTGTGAGCTATGAGCTGAGAGCTGTGAGCTATGAGCTGCGAGCTGTGGGCGATGGGCTATCGGATGGCGATTCCAGGCGAGTCCCGCTCACAGCTCGCAGCTCGCAGCTCGCAGCTCAAAGACATTCCCCGGCTTCCGTTCCACCAGTCCCTGGATCTCCAGCGAGGCGAGGAGGGACAGCACGTCCGCCACGCTGCGGCGGGCGGAGAGGGCCAGCACGTCGAGCTGCCGTTCACCACTGGACAGCAGCTCGGCGAGCGCGCGTTCCTGGGGATCGAGATCCGGCGGCAGGGTGCGTTGGGCGGTGCGTTCCGGCGCCGCCTCCGGCACCGCCTCGCCGTAAAACTGAAAGAGATCGTTCAGTTCCAGCAATGGGTGTGCACCGTCCCGTATCAGCGCATTGGTGCCGCCCGACGTGCGGCTGGTGATCGGGCCGGGCACGGCCAGCACGTCACGTCCCTGGTCCAGCGCGGTGCCCGCGGTGATCAGCGCGCCGCTTCCGGGCGCCGCCTCCACCACGATCGTGACCCGCGCGAGTGCGCTGATGAGACGATTCCGCCTCGGGAAGCCCCCGGCGTGCGGTCGTTCGCCCGGTGGAAACTCGGTCAGGAGCAGCCCGTCGGCGCTCATCCGTTCGTACAGCGCACGGTTGGCCGCGGGATAGATCACGCCAATGCCATTGCCGAGCACGCCGATGCTGGCGCCGCCGGCATCGAGCGCAGACACGTGGGCCACGGCGTCGAGGCCGCGGGCCATGCCGCTCACCACTGCAAGCCCGGCGCGCGCGGCGCCAGCACCGATCATGGTGCAGACCTGCGCGCCATAGGCGGTATGGTCACGACTGCCGACGACAGCGACCGCCGGACGTTCCAGCAGTTCCATCCGACCCACGGCGAAGAGCAGCTCCGGCGGCTCCGGGATTTCCCGAAATTGCGCCGGGAATCCTTCATCGGCCGGCGTCAGCACGGCGATGCCGGCCTTTGCCGCGGCATCGAGCACCCGCTCGCCATCGGCCACTCGGCGCTCCTTGATCGTGGAGGCGGCGGCAGCGGAAAGACCCGGCACGGAGCCCAAAAATGCAAGCGGCGCCGAGAGGGCGCCGATGGCTGATCCGCAGGCGGCGAGCAGGTTCTGGAGCCGCGCGCTGCCGATTCCCGGGGCCAGCGCCAGCGCTATGTATGCAGCACGTTCGTTCATCAGGTCCCCTTCAGCGCTGTGCGCTGTGCGCTGTGCGCTGTGCGACGATACCGCGCATAGCGTATAGCGCCTAGCGCTTAGCTCTTAGCTCTCAGCTCTCAGCTCTCAACTCTCAGCTCATGACTCACATCCCACAGCTTCTCCCGCAGCTCCCCGATCCCGGCACCTGACGCGGCGGAGACCGGCATTACCCACCGGGCCTCCGGAGCGTCGAGCGCGGGCAGGGGCGCGTCGGTCGGCAGCAGGTCCCGCTTCGTGAGCAGGACCACAAAGGGCCGATCGAAAAGCGACGCGCTGTACTCGCGAATCTCGGTACGCAGCTGGTCGAGTACCATTTGCGGGTCGGGCACATCCACCGGTACCAGGAACGCCAGCGTGCGCGTTCGCTCCACATGCTGCAGGAACTTGAGGCCCAGCCCCTTGCCGGCGTGCGCGCCCTCGATGATGCCGGGAATGTCGGCGATCACAATGGAGCGTCCCTGCCCCAGGTCCATGACGCCCAGGTTTGGCTCCAGCGTCGTGAAGGGGTAGTCGGCGATGCGTGGCCGGGCAGCAGAGAGCACGGAGAGCAGTGTACTCTTGCCGGCGTTGGGCTCGCCCACGAGGCCGACATCCGCCAGCAGCTTGAGCACCAGTTCCACCTGGCGCTCCTGGCCCTCGGCGCCGGGCTCCCACTCGCGGGGTGCCTGGTGCGTCGCGGTGGCGAAGTGGGCATTGCCACGTCCGCCCCGACCCCCGCGCGCCACCAGCACACGATCACCGGCCTTCAGCACTTCGCCCAGCAATTCCCCGGTGTCGGCATCGCGGACCTCCGTGCCGGGCGGCACCGGCATGACCACGTCGTCCGCCGAGCGGCCCGTCTGGGTCTTGCCCTTGCCGTGTTCGCCCCGCTCCGCCTTCCAGTGCGTCCGGTAGCGATAATCGAGGAGCGTGGCCAGGTTGGCATCGCCTTCGACATACACGCTGCCACCCCGGCCGCCGTCACCACCGTCCGGGCCGCCCTTGGGCTTGTACTTGAACCGCGCGAAGGAAGATGCGCCCGACCCGCCCGTACCCGCCGTCACCCGCACTACCGCCCGGTCAATGAACATCGGCCCCCGCGTTCCAGCCCTCGCGCACCGTGCGCCACAGTTCCTTGACCTTCTTCCACTGGTCGAAGCTCAGCAGCGGATTCACCACTGACAGCACCGCCTCCACCTGTGCAAATGAGGCGCCGGCGTGCAGTGAGCCGCGCAGGTGCGAGTGCAGCTGGCGGGGCGTCTCGAGCACTGCCGTCTGTGCCACGATGCAGAGCTCCCGGCGCAGCAGGTCGAGGCCCGGTCGGCTGAGGGTGCGGCCGTAGCCCTCGGTGATCATCCACTGGTCCAGCGCCGGATGCAGCGCGCGCACGCTCTCCCGCAGCTTCTCGTAATTCTCGCCGTAGATGATTTCGCAGGTGGCCTCGCCCCGTGCGGTCCAGTCCTCTACATGATCATAGCGGGCGTCCGCATCGTCCTTGGGCGCCGGCACGCCGGAGAATTTGCGCCACGCCGCCATGGCCACCAGCGTGCGCGGGTAGCCCACGAACAACAGCGACTGCAGCAGCAGTTCTTCAACCCATTGCACCGGCACCTGCGAGCGGCGCAGGGGTCCCACCCGTTCGCGCAACTCCGGCTCGTACCCCTGCGCAACGGCGGCCGCGAAGCGCACCAGGTCCCGGGTCTCGGGATCCAGACTGTCCTGTTTTGCCATTACGATACCCCACCTGCGGCGAAGCCGCGTACCATTTCACTGCAGCTCATACCCGAAAACGGAGCGACCCCGCGGCCCGCAGGGCGCCGGTCACTTCGCCACGGGTGTTGACCGTGGAAACCGTCCCGCGATGCGCGAGCGCGGCGAGCGGCGCCGCATTCACCCCGAGTACCGGCAGGAGCTGGCAGAGCACGGCGTAGAGCGCCACCGGAGCGGCGCGGGAATCGCCGTCTTCCACCTTGAGCGTAATGCCCACGCCCTGTGCGGGCAGCGCGGCACTGTATACGCCCTCGGCACCCACCTTGGCGACGATCTGGCCCGGCAGTGCTGCCATCAGCTCGGTGCAGAATCGTCCCGTGCCCGCCACCAGATGCGGATGCGCCATCATTGCCTGCCGCAGCCGAGATGGCGCAGGCTCACGGCTGGCGCCGAACCGGGCGTAGGCCGTCGCCATGCCACTAAGCGGCAGGCCGAAACAGACCACCGTGCAGCCGTCCACGGCGTGAAGGAGCTCGGATGGCGCGATGCCTGTCCACTGCGCCACCGTACGCTCGATCCGGTCCTGCAGCGGATGCCCGCGCTTCTGGTATCCCGACGTGGGCCAGCCGTTATGCAGCGCCAGCGCCAGCATGCCGGCGTGCTTGCCCGAGCAGTTGCTCCATCTCGGCGTGAGCGTCGTACCCTGCCGGATTACATCCCTGGCCACCCGGGCATCGAGCGGCTCATGGGGCCCGCAGGCCAGGGCGTCCTCAGTGAGCCCGATGCGTTCCAGCATCCGATCCACGACTGCCAAGTGCGCGGGCTCGCTTGAGTGCGACGCGCAGCTCAGCGCCAGTTCGTGCTCACCGAAATGGAACCGGTCCGCAGCCCCATCTTCCACCAGCGGCATGGCCTGGAACGGCTTGGCCGCGCTGCGCCAGAAGGAAACCAGCGCCGGATGGCGCGAGTCGGCCAGCAGACGGCCATCAGTGTCAGCGACGGCAACGGAAACCGGATGCACCGATTCCACCGCGCCGCCGCGCGTTGCTTCCACCAGCAGTTCGTTCATGGCAGGGGAAGATAACCGCGATTAGCTTCCCACCCCATGCCGCGACCTCTCGCAGCGCTCCTGTTCCTGGCTATCACGTTCTTACCTTGCGCCCTCTCGGCGCAGGCTTCGCCGTACGTACCCACCGATGACCCGGCCATGCCGATCGTGGAGCACCTGATCGCGCGTGGTGCCATCGCCGATCCCTCCCCCATGGTGCGGCCGTTCCTGCGCAGCGACCTCGTGAGCTCGCTGCGGTCTGCGGAGCAGCACGGCGGGAAGTCCGCCATCATCACGACGCTCCTCCAGCGTTTCGGCGGTGACAGTGCCACTGCGTGGTGGGAGGCGGGCGGACGAGCGGGCGTCGAGGCCTATTCGACGCCAAGGCAGGATCTCTATCACCCGGTGGGCGACGGATCGGCCGACCCGTACGGCGAGTTGCGCGTGGCCGCCGGGTTCGGCAATGTGACGGCCGTCAGCCGAGTGGCCATCGCACCGCGCCTGAAGGATGACCCCGACTGGACTGGCCGGCGCAACGTGGATGTCGCCAGCCGGCTGATAGAGGGCTACCTCTCGGCCCAATTCAAGTACGCGCGCATCACCTATGGCCAGCTGCCGCAGAACTGGGGGCCATCAGGACTGCCGGGTATTCCGCTCTCGGATTACGGCTACGAGCGCCAGGGCCTCCTGTTTGACCTCGGCAACCGGACGGTGCGGCTCTCGGCGCTTGCCACCGACCTCAACGATGGCATGGACAGCTCAGGCCAGACCGCACACCGCTACTACTTTGTCCACCGGTTGAACGTACGGATGACAAGGAAGCTCGACGTTGCCGCCTGGGAAGCGAACGTCCTTTCCGGCGTGGATCGCAACTTCGAAACGCGTTACCGGAACCCGCTGTCGGTGAGCTACCTCGCCAACACCCTCGGCCTGGGCGACCGCGGCAATGTCATGCTCGGCGCGGATGCCAGCTGGCGCCTGCGGCCCGCGCTGCGGCTCGAGGGGCAGGTCGGCATCGACGATTTCTGGTACAGGAACCGGCAGGGCAACCGGGACCGGTATCTCTTTACGCTTGCGGCATCGGGACCGATGGGCGAGGAGCTCTCGTGGCGCGCCATGTACACCGAGGTCTCGTCATTGGCGCTTCGGGCCTTCAATCCGGCTGACAACTTCACCGACGCCGGCGTGGGGATTGGCCGGAACTTCAGCGATTACGACCTGTTCTCCCTGCGGGTGAGCGTGCCGGTGCGGCAACGCTGGCTGGTGACGCCGGAGCTGGCACTCTTCCGCCAGGGCGAGGGTGGCATCAACGTGCCCTATCCCGTGGGAGCCGCACGGCAGGACACACCGGCGCTCTTCATCGGCACCATGGAGCGGACCTGGCGTGCCGGTGTCCTGGTCTCCGGCGAGGAGGGTCCATTGCAGCTCACAGGTGATTTCGGCTTGCACCACGTTACCAGCGCAGGCCACGTCGAGGGCGAGACGGAGACGAAGCTCGTATTCCGGCTTCGAGGCACGCTGGGGCTCGAGTGGCACGGGCGCATCGCCGATGACTGAGGCCCCTTGTGCCAGGTGATGCGGCTGGCTAGAATCCCGCTCCCGGAAATCCGGGCGATTAGCTCAGCTGGTTAGAGCGCGCGCCTCACATGCGCGAGGTCACAGGTTCGAGTCCTGTATCGCCCATGATGGTCACACAGAAACGCCTCCCGGCAGCGCGCTGGGAGGCGTTGTCTTTTTCTGCTGCGATATGGTCAGTGAGAGATGCCAGCCACCCGCAGCAGCGAATACTGAAAACGCTGGATAGCGCCCGAGGGCGTGCGATGCTCCTCCCGCACGCTGTCGATCAGGTCGAACCCAGGCCCCA
The DNA here is from genome assembly GCA_035707845.1 of Gemmatimonadales bacterium. Lineage (GTDB taxonomy): Bacteria > Gemmatimonadota > Gemmatimonadetes > Gemmatimonadales > GWC2-71-9 > CAMLHP01. The sequence goes on from DASSTP010000215.1 coordinate 7,408, forward strand.
GCGCATCCCTGAGTGACTCAGCCGAGTATCGCACGACGTCGAGCCCGCTGCACCGGGGCGGCCCGTCCAGCGCGAACGTCGCCATGACGAGATGCCCGCCCGGCTTGAGCGCACGTTTCACCTGCGCCAGGTAACGGTTGCGATCAACCGCATCGGTGAGGAAGTGGAACACGGCGCGGTCATGCCAGATGTCATACGCTGCCGCCGGCAGCTCCGCGCTGGTGATGTCGCCAGCAGTCCAGCGTACGGCGCCGGCGCGCTCGCCCAGCCGGGCCCGTGCGACAGCCAGCGCCTCGGGCGCCAGGTCAAGCACGGTGATATCGCGATAGCCGGCATCCAGCAGGCCATCCACCAGGCGAGATGCGCCCCCACCAACATCAAGGATTGCGGCAGCAGGCTCTCGTGCCACCCGTCGAATGAGGTCGAGCGATATGCGCGCCTCCGGCTGGTACCAGCTCACCTGCTCTGGCGCGCGCGTCCGATAGACCTGCTCCCAATGCTCAAGGCGGCTGGTCACTCGGCCGCTTCTCCCTGGCGATACATGATGACCCGGGCCCGCTCCAGCGTGATGAGCCCGCCGCCGATCATCCGATCGAGTTCGGGCAGGATGGCGTGGATCTTCTCCTCGGTTTCCACCACCTCCACGACAATGGGGAGGTCGAGCGAGAGCACCTCGATGCGATCCGAGCGTACCACCGAGCTGGCGCCAAACCCCATGATGGCGCGCAGGACCGTGGCACCTGCGAACTTGCGCTCGCGCAACAACTCCACGATGGCCGTATAGAGTGGCTTGCCTTGATAGCGGTCGCGCTCACCAATATGAATCCGCATGAGCGTGCGCTCGCCGGTGAATCCGTGCATCGCGATCTCCTGGACAAGTCCCTAGACGCCCTGCCGCCACATCAGCAGCTGTCGGCCGGCGGCGATCCCCAGCCAGACGGCCACCAGTGAGCAGACCAGGCTGAGCGACGCGTACAGCAGCGCCCGGCGCCAGTCGCCATCCTCCAGCAGCGTGATCGTCTCGTAGCTGAAAGTAGAGAAGGTGGTGTACCCGCCGCAGAAGCCGGTGGTCAGGAGGGCCCGAACGGATGGTGAGCCCACACCGCCGCCCAGCAGGTAGCTCATCAGGAGCCCGAGCAGCAACGAGCCCGTGATGTTGACGATCAGCGTGCCGGCGGGAAATCCGACCGGCGCGCCGCGCTGGATCACGCCGCTGAAGAGAAATCGTGCCACGCTGCCCAGTGCGCCTCCGGCTGCGACGTACCAGATGAGCTTCATGCGGGTCTCCGTGAAGGACGCGGGTCGCGAGTCGTGGGTCGTCGGTTGTGGGTCGTGGGTCGTGGGTCGTGGGAAGATAGCTCATGACCCATGACCCATGACCCATGACCCATGACCCATGACCCATGACCCATGACCCGCCTCACATGCAGCACTCGTCCCCGCAGCAGGCCTTCTCCGGTTTCGCTGCCCTGACGAAGGCCGCCATGAACTTACCCTCGATCTGGGCCAGCACGTCATCGCTGGTCACGCCGGCCTCGGCCAGGAATGCGCGGGCGTCCTCACTCTGGTAGACCCGCGTCGGCTCGATCGATGGCGACGCGAATCCCGTCTCCTTGAGCAGCCGCAGGAATTCCTGCTCCTCAAGCGCGCCTGCCACGCAGCCGATCCAGAGCTCCATGCTGCGCCGCACTTCGGGCGGCACGGCTCCACGCACCACCACGTCACTGATGGCGAGTCGTCCGCCCGGCTTCAGGACCCGGAAGGCTTCCGCAAGCACACGGCGCTTGTCGCCCGAAAGGTTCACGACGCAGTTGGAGATGATGACATCCACCGACGCGTCCGGCAGCGGAATCTCCTCGATGGCCCCCTTCAGGAACTCGACATTCTCGACCCGGGCCTCCGCGGCGTTCTTCCGCGCCAGCTCGAGCATGGCATCGGTCATGTCGAGGCCGTACGCCTTCCCGGTGGGTCCCACGCGGCGCGCCGAGAGCAGCACGTCGATGCCGCCGCCCGACCCAAGATCGAGCACAACCTCACCTGGGGTGAGCTGCGCGAGCGCGGTCGGGTTGCCACAGCCGAGCGAGGCCAGCACCGCGGCCGAGGGCAGCTGGTCGGTTTCGCCCAGTGCATAGAGATTCGAAGTGATCGGGTCCGCCATCCCGTTCGCTGGCGCACCGCCGCAGCAGGAATTGACGGGGCCGCAACAGGACGCGGCTTCGCCTGCGTCGAGGACGCGTCGTGCTGCGTCAGCGTATTTCTCTGCTACCACCTGCCTCAGTCCTTCGCTGTTCGCGAGACTTGTTCCGTCCGACATAAGTCGCTCCATCAAGAATTGTTGATATATAGAAGCCGAAAAAAGCGCGTTTGAGCGCGCGTCCCGCATTCCCCTTCTTACCCGCAGCAGCTGCCAAGCACGGCAAGGCGCCGCGGCGCATGTGGCGACGCGAACCGCTGTATCTGGTCGTGCGCCGCCTGGAGGGCTTCGGGCACCAGGACGTAATACGACCACCGCCCTTCGCGCCGGTCGCGCACGAGCCCGACATCCTTCAGCACTTTCAGGTGAAACGAGAGACGGGACTGGGCGGCGTCGAGAGCGTCCTGGAGTTCGCAGACGCACCGCTCGCCATCCCGCAACATGTCGAGGATGGCGAGCCGGGTTTCATCCGAGAGCGCGTGGAAGACGGCCGCAGCACGACTGCGGGTGGTGGGTGTCGTGGTCATGGTGGCAATATATCAACAATATTTGATGTGTCAAGCGTCCGGCGTCCGGCGTCCGGCGAAGGTAGCTCATGACGCCCGACGCCCTAGTGCCCGCTCGTCCTCGCGCCCCGGCCTGCCTCGAACAGGAACCACGCCCGGCGCTCGGTCTCATCCAGCCAGACTTCGATCAAGCTGGCGGTCGCCACGTCGCGGTGCTCGTCACATAACGCATGCACTTCCCGAAGACGTGCCGCCACCGTGGAGTTGTCCTCACGCAATTCCGCCAGCATGTCGGCGGCTTCCACAAACCCGGCGTCGTTGTCGAGCAGGTGCTGGGTCCGGCTGATCTCGCCGATGGAATGGAGGGTGATGCCGCCCAGCTTGCGCACCCGCTCGGCCACCGGATCGGTCATGGCCAGGATCTGATCCGCCTGTTCATCCAGGAGGAGATGGTAGTCGCGGAAGTGTGGCCCGCTCATGTGCCAGTGAAAATTCTTGGTCTTGAGATAGAGCGCGAAGGCGTCGGCCAGGATCCCGTTGAGCGCGGCAGTAATGTCGCGGACCGCTTCGGTGTCCAGGTCAGTGGGAGTATCGAGCGCCGCCGAGCGGACGGCACGCAGGTCGCGGCGCCTCGCGGCAGAGACATTCTTCATGGTTGGTTCCTCGTGTGAGAGCTATGCGCTGTGCGCTGTGCGCTGTGCGCTGTGCGCTGAACGTCAGGCGCTCAGCGCCTGACGTTCAGCTTTCCGTGACGTAATTCTCCGTCCCAACTTCGACCCGCCGCGCCGCGGCCAGCAGGTCGTGCACCGCCTCGACCAGCCTGGAGGGAGGAAAGGGCTTCTGCAGGAACGGAAGCCCCTCGTCGAGCAAGCCGCGCAGGGTCGCGTCCTGCTCGGTGTAGCCCGACATGAACAGCACCGGCGCCGAGGTGAACGATCCGATCTGCGCTGCCAGGGCGCGGCCATCGAGATCGGGCATGACGACATCCGACACTACGCAGACCAGCTCCGTACCGATCTCGCGCACCTGCTCGAGCGCCGTAGCGGCATCGGCCGCGTCGCGGACCGTGAAGCCCGCCTCCCGCAGGGCGCGAACCACCATGGTGCGGACGGCCGGCTCGTCCTCGACAACCAGCACCGTCCCATACGCGCGCAACCGGGGCGGCTCGGCCCGTGCGGGCGCGCGAACCTCCGGGGCCACCTGGGCCAGGGGCAGGTAGATCTTGAACACGGTGCCCCGCCCCACCTCGCTGTAGACCCAGATATAGCCGCCGCTCTGCTTCACGATCCCGTACACGGAGGACAGCCCCAGCCCGGTCCCCTCGCCGACCTCCTTGGTGGTGAAAAACGGCTCGAAGACCTGGTCCAGCACTTCGCGCGTCATGCCACGGCCGTTGTCACTCAGCGCCATGAGCACGTAGCGCCCATGTCGCACCTCGGCCTCCGAATGCAGCCGCCCGTATTCCGGCCCGAGAGTGACGATCGAAGTCTCGATGCGCATCTCGCCGCCGGTGACCGTGGCCTCGCGTGCATTGAGGGAGAGGTTGATGAGCACCTGGTGCAGCTGGCCGACATCGGCCCGGACCCTGGCGCGCGGGGCGTCCAGCAGGAAGCGCACGTGGCGGTCTTCGCCCATGGTGCGTTCCAGCGCCGGCGCAATGGCGCGCACGACCTCGTCGAATTCGACCACTTCAGGGCGCAGCATCTGGCGCCGGCTGAACGCCAGGAGCTGGGAGGTGACCGCCGCCGAGCGTTGGGCGGCGAGCCGCATCTGCTCGACATCCTGCCGCACTTCGTCGGCCAGGTCGGGATGCTGCAGCACGAAATCGGCGCAGCCGAGCACGACCGACATCTGGTTGTTCACCTCGTGCGCCACGCCACCGGCCAGGCGTCCCACCGATTCGGCACGTTCCATCTGCCGGAGCCGCGCCTCCAGCAGGCGACGCCCGCTCACATCCTGGCAGGCGCCGGTCACCGCGACGATGGCGCCGGCGGCATCGCGAAGCGCCCGGCCGCGCCAGGCGAGGAAGCGTTGGGGGCCGCGGCTGGCAGGAAGCGGCGTCTCGAGCTCCAGTTGGTGCCCGCCCAGGGCGCAGCTCCGGAAGGCGCGGCCCGCACCATCCCGCGACTCGGTACTGAGCAGCTGGATCAGTCCCTCGAGGCTGCCAGGCACCGCACCGAGGAGTTGTTCGAGCGCGTGGTCTACCTCGAAAGCATTCTGGGCGATGGACCAGCGGAACGTGCCGGTGTCGCCGGCGGCGAGGGCCGCGGAGAGCCGGCGGTCGCGCTGGCGAAGGCCTTCCTCGGTCTGCCGGACCGCCGAAATATCCTGGATGGAGACGATCACGAGGGAGACGTTGCCCTCGACGTCATGGATGGGTGTGGCCGTGTAGGAGCCCACGAAGCTCAGGTCGGCGTCCTTCCGCCGGACCACCAGCTCGACTTCCTCCACGTGGTCGCCCCGTGCGGCCCGCAAGGCGGGCCAGTCTTCCGGGCCCACCGGGGTGCCATCGAACCTGGTCGTATTGAAGACGGCGCTGAAATCGCCATCGCGTCGGACAATCTCGTCGGAGCTGGCCATGCCATGCAGCGTGAGCGCGGCCGTGTTCATGGCCAGCACGCGGCCGCCGGGATCGCAGACGACGACCCCACTCGCGACGGCATCTATGATTGCCTCAAGCTGCACCAGGGAAAAACGCGGCCGATGCGGCATATCGATTCATCCCAAGGATCGTCGAGTCGTGACCAACAATGGAACAAGCGCAAGATAGGCGGAAGATGCCAGCGAATGAAACCTGCTCTGCGTAGCTTGGAAGTGGCACTTACCAGAACCCGGGAGAGACGAACATGCTGAAGCGATGGATCCCTGCGCTGGCGCTGCCGGCCATGCTGACGGCCGCGCTGCCCGCCGGTGCCGGGCCCACCGTGCGATTCGAGGTGACGCCGGCCGGCAACGAGGTGCGCTACCGCGTGACCGAGCAGCTGGCCGGCTTTGACCTGCCCAATGATGCCGTCGGGAAGACGAGCGCCGTGACCGGCGCGGTCGTGCTGGATTCAGCGGGGAAAGTGGTGGCCAACGACTCGCGGATCACGGCCACGGTCAGCGGCCTCGCCAGCGACCGGAGCCGGCGGGACGGGTATGTCCGGAGCCGGATCCTCGAGACCGATTCCTTCCCGACCGTGACTCTCCGGCCGACGGCGATCGAGGGACTGCCCTGGCCCCTGCCGGCCAGTGGGACCGCGTCGTTCACCCTGGCCGGCGACCTGACCATCAAGGGCGTCACGCGGCCAAGCAGCTGGACGGTCATGGCGGCCTTCCGGGGCGACACGGTGAGCGGTCTTGCCGCCACGGCGTTCACCTTCACGGACTTTGCCCTCGCCCAGCCGCGGGTGCCGATCGTGTTGAGCGTGGGGGATACGATCCGGCTGGAGTATGATTTCGTGATGGTGAGGTGAGCTGTGCGCTGTGCGCTGTGCGCTGTGCGCTGTGCGCTGTGCGCTGTGCGCTGTGCGCTGTGCGCTGTGCGCTGTGAGCTGAGCGAAGATACCGCTCGTAGCTCGTAGCTCGTAGCTCGTAGCTCCCTAGAACTC
>DASSTP010000216.1:0-16385 GCA_035707845.1 Gemmatimonadales bacterium
CGCGCTGGCGGCGAGGTGGGTAATGGCGCAGCCAGGACGGCGCTATCCACTTGCGCTGCCGGCGCATTCCCTCCAAAGCAGCGCCGCTCCGCCGGGGGTGCGCCGCCCAGGTCGACGTATCGTTCAAAGGCCTGGATGGCAGCACCGGCATTGCCGGCATTCTGTTCCGCCAGCCCGAGTGCGAAGCGGCGGCATCACGCCGCCCCGTCATCCCCGCTCTTACGCCCCAGATCCTTCCGGGAATCTTTGGCGGCGTGGCCGCCGGAATCCTGCTGTTCATCTCCCTCCGGTTGTCACCGGCAGCGATCGCGGGATTGCAGGGTCAGTTCACCCCTCCGCTGTATGCCCGCGTGCCTTATGGTGGGATTACGGAGGAGGTACTGCTGCGCTGGGGCCTGATGACGGTCCTTGCCTGGCTGGCATGGCGATTCGTACAGGGAAAGCGAGGTGCGGCGGGAGCGGGGCTGGTCTGGCTCGGTATCGTCGCGAGTGCGTTGCGCTTCGGCGTCGGACATCTTCCGGTGGCGTCGTACCTGGTTGGCTCCCTGACTGCAGTGGTCGTATTCTTCGTGGTCGGCGTGAACGCTGCGTTTGGCCTGCTGTTTGGCTGGCTGTACTGGCGGCGCGGCCTGGAGTCGGCCATGATCGCCCACGCCTTGACGCACCTCGTGAGCTATGTTGCCACGCAAGTAGCCGGAAGCGCGGGCGCAGCGTGACCAGCGGCGCCGCTCGCCCAATCTCAGGAGCCACCATGTCGCTACGCACCCGCCCGATTGCTACCCTGCTCCTCGTGGCCGCTGCTGGCGCCACCGTTGCGTGCGGATCCCCGACCGATCAGTCGCTCGCCGGCCCGGCCCACGCCACGGTCACCGGACGGGTGACCTCGCCGACCGGCGCCCCGGTTGTCGCGACGCCGGTCGAGATTGCCTGCGCCGGAGGCAGTGCGGCACTCCAGGTCACCACCGACTCTGCCGGGCGCTACATCGTCAACCTGGTGACTGGCGCGGAGCCGTTCAGTGGCCGCAGTGGCCAGCTGCTGTGCCATTTCACGGAACCGGGCACGATCAGCCCGCGGGCCGAGGCGGACACGGCGCTCACCTTTGCTCGCGGCACCATCCTCGTGATCCAGCAGATCGTGGATCTCCAGGAGTCGTAGGCGCAACGAGCGGCCGCGGCTGTTTCCCGTACGGGATGCCAGATGCGTGACGTGCTCTATCGGGTAGCGGCAAGCCTGGACGGGTACATCGCCGGGCCAAACGGCGAGGTGGACTGGATCGTCCACGATCCCACGATCAATTTCGCCACGCTCTACGACTCCGTGGACACGGTGCTCCTGGGCCGGCGCACCTATGAGCTCACGCGCCAGCCGGGAGCGCCGGCCTGGCCGAAGGGCTGGCAGGTCCACGTGTTCTCGCGAACGCTGCGACCCGAGCAGCACCCCGGGGTCACCGTCGTGAGCGACGACGCCGGCGCCCGCGTGGCGGCGCTTCGGGCGGCACCGGGACGGCAGATCTGGCTGTTCGGCGGTGCCAGCCTGTTCCGGAGTCTGCTCGAGGCCAAAGCGGTGGACGTCATCGAGATCGTGGTCGTACCGGTCCTGCTCGGCGGCGGCACTCCACTCCTCGAACCGGGCGCAGCAATGACGCGGCTCGCGCTCGATGATATGGAACGGTACCCCAGCGGGCTCCTGCGCCTGCGATACCGGCTCCCGGGCGCCGCTGGCTGATTGGAGTTGCCTATCCCGCTCACCCAGGAGATAGCGATGTCCCCACGCGAAGTTCCGCTGAGATCTCTCTGCATTGCCAGCGCGATCTTTGCGGTGTTCGCCATCGGATACGGTGCCCTGCGGCTCCCGCCCTCGCCGGCAATGAGCCTGCTGCTCAGTTGGGGTCCGCTCATCAGCGTCGCCTGGTGGCTCGCGGCGGACAACAGGCAGCGGCGCGTGATCGGGGCGTTTGATGCCGGCCTGCTCTTCTACCTCGCCTCGCCGCTGACCCTGCCCTGGTATGCGCTGCGCTCGCGTGGTCGCGCCGGATGGGCGCTCCTGGCGCAACTCTACCTGCTTTCCCTGGTTTACCCACTCGGATTCATGCTGGGCGAATTGCTCCGCTGGGTTGGCGAATTGCTGCGCTGGCGTCTCCACTGACGGCCGGTGGCTCGCATCGCCGCCGAAGAGCAGTATCGTTAGGGAGCCCATTCAGGAGCGTAGCAATGTCGCGTGAAGCACTGGGCGTGCTCTGCGGACTGGCCTTCGGGCTGGTCAGCGTCGCCACCATGATTCCGCTGGCCTTTCCGGACAAGCGCACGGCACTGACCGCCGCCTTCGTGGATCGGTTCGCCATCGGGTTTGTCATCGCTGTGGCCGGCGTGAGCTGGCCCGGATGGCTGGCAGGCCTCTTCTTCGGTCTGCTGCTCAGCCTGCCTTCAGCTATTGTCACCAAGGCCTGGGCGCCCATCCTCGGCATGGGCGCGGTTGGCGGCGTGATCATCGGGCTCATCGTCCGCGCCGCCTGAAGGCGGACATTCCGCAGGGGATCTCGACCAATGGGCTTCCGCACACCGTTTCGTTCAGGCCTGACTGCCGCGACGCTCGCACTCGCTGCGCTGCCGTCGGCGGCGGTGCCGCAAGGCCCTGCGGCGGCCGCCATCAACCGCCTGATGACGCGCGCCGCCGAGTATGGCCAGTTGAACGGCGCCGTCCTGGTGGCGGACGGCGGACAGATCGTGTACGAGCACGCTTTCGGCCTTGCCAACATGGAGCTGAAGGCCCCGAACACGACCCGGACGCGCTTCGAGATCGCCTCGATGACCAAGCCCATGACCGCGATCCTGGCCATGCAGCTGGTGCAGGAAGGAAAGCTGCGTCTCGACGGGAAGATCTCCGACTACCTGCCCTGGTATCCGTCCGAGAGCGGAAGCCGGATCACCGTCGAGCAGCTGCTCAACCACACGTCCGGTATTCCGGGAGACATAGCCTTCGATGAGCCGAGCCCGGGGGCGGAGGTCGTCGCGGCAATCAACGCGGACATGTTCTCGAACGACTCGCTCGTGAAGCTGATCGCGCGCCGTCCCCTTCAGTTCGAGCCGGGCACGAACTTCGGCTACAGCAGCGATGCCTACGCGGTGCTGGGCGCTATCATCGCGCAGGTCGCGGGAGAGCCTTACTGGCGGGCGCTGCGTGAGCGCGTGCTTGATCGCGCCGGGATGACAGAGACCGGCATCAGTTACCTGGCGCCGCTCGTCCCGCAGCGCGCGGCGGGCTACGCGCAGAGCTTTGACGGCTACACCAACGCGCCCCACATCGGCGCGACGCCGGCGGGCGGCCTCTACTCCACGCTGCGCGACCTCTACCGGTTTGACCAGGCGCTCTACGGCGACACGCTGGTCAACGAGCAATCGAAGGCGCGTCTCTTTGCGGTGCGCAGCGTGGCCACGGCCTATGGCTGGAAGACGGGCGAGGACACGCTCCCAGATGGCACGAGGCGACGGGTGCTCCGCACCACCGGCGGGCTTCCGGGGTTCCAGGCGCTGATGGTCCGGAATCCGGACGCTCGCCGCACCATCATTCTTCTTTCCAATACCCGCGACCTGGTCTGGCGCTTCGACGACTTCGCCGTGGCGATCGGACGGATCCTGGACGGGCGACCATACGTGATGCCCAGGCGATCCGTCGCCGAGGCCATTGCCGCGTCGGTCAAGGCGGGACACCCTGCGACCGCCGTCACACGGGAGTTCGACGCCATGCGCGCCGACACCGCCACGTTCGCGCTCTCCGAGCAGGAGATGAACCAGCTCGGCTACTTTTTCCTCTCGCGCGGCGCGCTGTCGCAGTCGGTTGAAGTCTTCGCGCTCAATGTGCGCGCGTTCCCACGTTCGGCGAACGTGTACGACAGCATGGGCGAAGCGCAACTGGCGCGCGGCGACACCACGCGCGCGGTTGCCAGCTACCGCAGGTCACTGGAGCTCAACCCGGCCAATACCAATGCGAGCGACGTCCTGAAGCGCATTGCTCCGAGGCCGTGAAGGAGAGGCCGCATGGCAGTAACTCGCATGGACAATATCGGCATCGTAGTGGACGACCTCGATGCCGCAGTCGCGTTCTTTCTTGAGCTGGGCCTCACCCTGGAAGGCCGCATGCCCATCGAGGGGGAATGGGCGGGCCGAGTCACCGGCGTGCACGGTCAGCGCGTCGAGATTGCCATGATGCGCACACCCGACGGCCACAGCAGGCTCGAGCTCTCGCACTTCCACTCCCCCGCCATCACCTCCGATCACCGGATGGCCCCGGTCAACGCGCTGGGCTACCTGCGCGTAATGTTCGCCGTTGACGACCTCGACGACACACTCGCCCGGCTCGGCCGGCTGGGCGCCACGGTGGTTGATGAGGTGGTCAACTACCAGGGCGTCTATCGGCTCTGCTACATCCGGGGCCCCGAAGGCATTCTTCTCGGGCTCGCCGAGCAGCTGGGGCAGCAGGCCACCCGGGAGAATCCCATGGAACGGAAGGGCGGCACGCCAACCGATTCCAGGTGACGCGGGCCGCGCTTCAGGCTCGAGCCGATTGGACGAGTCGCAAGTTTGGCCCTATGTTCCCGGCGCCCCCCTTCACATCCATCGGACCGGCGCGTGCGCATTGGCGACATGAACTGGATGCAGGTCGACGCCTATCTCAAGCGCGACGACCGGGCCGTCCTGCCGCTCGGTAGTACCGAACAGCACAGCTACCTCCGCCTGACGGTCGACGCCATCCTCCCCGAGCGGGTGGCCGTGGAAGCCGCCGAACCCCTCGGCATTCCAGTGTTCCCGGCACTCGCGTACGGCGTGACGCCGTACTTCCGCGAGTTTCCGGGCTCGATCTCGCTGCGCGTCTCGACCCACCTCGAAGTGGTGCGTGACATCCTGGACAGCATGGCGCACAGTGGCTTCCGCCGCATCCTCATCTGCAACGGGCATGGTGGCAACGGCGCGGCCACCCAGCTGGCGCAGGAATGGGCCGCGGATCATCCCGGCTGCAAGGTGATCTTCCACAACTGGTGGAACGCGCCCAGGACCTGGGCCACGGTGCAGGCCATCGACCCGGTCGCGTCGCACGGATCGTGGATGGAAAACTTCCCCTGGACCCGCCTTGAGGGTCTTGCCCTGCCGCAGACCCAGCGGCCCATGGTCAACATGGCGCAGCTGCGTGCCCTCGACCCGGTCGCCCTGCGCGGTTTCCTGGGCGACGGCAACTTCGGCGGGCTGTATGAGCGGCCGGATGAAGACCTGCTGGCCATCTGGCAGGTGGCCGTGGAGGAGACGCGCGAGCTCCTGGACGGCAACTGGGGCGCACCGGCGGCATGACGGCGCCGGCGCGATGCCTGGTCTGGGGCGCGGGAGCGATCGGCGGCACACTCGGCGCGTACCTCGCCCGCGCCGGCCTGGACGTCACCTTCGTGGATACCGTCAGCGACCACGTTGACGCGATCAACCGGGCCGGCTTCAGGGTGACCGGTCCGGTCGCGGAATTCACGGTGCGCACGCCGGCCTTCACGCCGGCGATGCTGCATGGCGAGTGGAATACCGTCATCCTCGCGACGAAAGCACAGCACACCGAGGTCGCCACCCGGGCACTCCTGCCCCATCTCTCGACGCTCGGCTGCGTCATTTCGGCGCAGAACGGACTCAACGAGCTCGCCATCGCTTCGATCGTCGGTGAGTCCCGGACGGTGGGCGCCTTCGTCAACTTCGGGGCGGACTACCTGGAGCCCGGGGTGATCCACTTCGGCGGCCGTGGCACGGTGCGGGTGGGTGAGGTCTTCGGTCCCGCGCGGATCTCGCCGCGGGTCATCGCGATTCGCGATGCATGGCGGCAGTTCGAGCGGCAGGCAGAGGCGACGGACAACCTGTGGGGCTACCTCTGGGGCAAGGAAGCCTACGGTGCGATGCTGTTCGCCAACGCACTGAGCGGCGACTCAATCGCCGACGGGCTTGCCCGTCCCGAACACCGCGATCTCTACGTGGCCTTGGCAAGAGAGATTCTCGCTGTCGCGGCCGCGCGCGGCATCACCCCGGAGTCGTTCGACGGGTTTGACCCCGCGGCGTACCTGCCGGCGGCGGCCGCGGATGCCGCGGACCGGTCGCTGGAGGCGCTGGTTGCCCACAATCGCAAGTCAGCCAAGACCCACAGCGGTATCTGGCGCGACCTCACCGTTCGGAAGCGGCCCACCGAGGTGGACGCGCAGCTCGGGATCGTCGTGCAACTTGGCCGAGAAGCCGGCGTGCCGACTCCGCTCACGGCGCGAGTGGTCCAGCTGATTCACGACATTGAACGCGGCGTGACCCCGATGTCGCTCGAGACGCTGAATGCGCTCGCGGCCGGGGTCGCCGCATGAATATCAGCTTCGCCGGCCGCACCGTGCTGGTGACCGGGGCCGCGCACGGGTTCGGCCGAGCCATTGCGCTCGCCTTCGCGGAGCGAGGCGCCACGGTCTGGGCGTGTGATATCATCGTCGAGGAACTGCGGGAGACCGAGCGGCTTTGCCGCGCGGCCGGCGGCGCCTGCACCGTACGCACGGTGGACGTGCGCGACAAGGACGCGGTGGAGCGGTGCGTCGCCGAGGCGGGTGACGTGCACATCCTGGTCAACGACGCTGGTGGTGTGCTGGGCCAGGTGGGACAGCCGCTCGAGGAAGTCTCGCCCGCCGAGTGGCAGGCCATCTTCGACGTGAACGTGACGGGGGCGTTCTACTGCACCCAGGCCGTGGCGCCACGCATGAAGGCGATGCGCTGGGGCCGCGTCATCAACATCTCCAGTGGCGCCGGCCTCGGCATCAGTCTCACCGGCATCCAGGCATACGCTGCCGCCAAGGCGGCGCAGATCGGCCTGACCCGGCAGCTGGCCCACGAGCTGGGCCCGTGGGGCATCACGGTCAACAACATCGCGCCCGGGTTCGTCCGCTCCAACCCGACCACCGAGCGGCAGTGGCAGTCGTACGGCGAGGCACGCCAGCGTGCGCTGGTGGAGAACATCGCGCTCCGGAAGCTCGGGACCCCGGAAGACATCTCGTGGGGCGTGCTGTACTTCGCGTCGGAGTACGCCGGCTGGGTCACCGGCCAGGTCCTCTCCATCGACGGCGGCAAATGAGTTTCCGTGCGCAAGTGCTCGCGCGCCTGGCGGCGGGGCACGAGCGTGTGCTCGCCAACCTGGTCGCGTTCGCGTCCATTCCGAGCGTGAGCACCGACCCGGCGCGAGCTGCCGACGTCCGGGCGGCGGGAGAGTGGGTGGCCCGGCGCCTCAAGGCCGCGGGTCCGCTTGCCGTGCACCTGATAGCGACCGCCGGAAACCCGGTGGTCTACGGCGAATGGCTGGGTGCCCCGGGCAAGCCGACCATCCTGGTGTATGGCCATTACGACGTCCAGCCGCCGGATCCGCTGGACAAGTGGGAGAGTCCGCCCTTCACGCCAACCGTGCGCGACGGGCGGCTCTACGCCCGCGGCGTCTCGGACGACAAGGGGCCGATGCTCATCCCGATCGAGGTCGCCGAGGCGTTCTTCGCCGAGGATGGCGGCCTGCCGCTCAACGTGAAGTTCCTGTTCGAGGGCGAGGAAGAAGTGGGCAGCCCCAGTCTCGAGGCGTTCATCACGACACACCGGGACCTGCTTGCCGCCGACGTGGTAATCTCGGCCGACGGCGCGATGTGGCGGATCGACGAGCCCTCGCTCACGCTGTCCAATCGCGGCCTGGTCGGCCTGGAGCTTACGCTCACTGGCCCATCGAAGGACCTGCACTCGGGCCGGCACGGCGGCAGCGTGGCCAATCCGCTGCATGCCCTGGCGCAACTGATCGCGTCACTCCACACCCCCGATGGGCGCATTGCGGTCGCGGGTTTCCATGACCAGGTGCGGGACCTCACGCCGGGGGAACGGGCCGAGATCACTCGCCTGCCCTTCGACGAAGCGGTGTACCTGGCGCAAGTGGGCGCGAGCGCTGCAGTGGGCGAACCGGGCTACACCACGCTCGAGCGCCAGTGGACCCGCCCGACCATCGAGGTGAACGGCATGTGGGGCGGCTACCAGGGCCCAGGAGGGAAGTCGATTGTGCCGAGCGAGGCGCACGCCAAGATCACCTGCCGCCTCGTGCCCGACCAGCAACCGGACCAGATCATGGATCTCCTGGTGAGGCACCTCGAGGACCACACGCCCGATGGTACACGGCTGACGATCACGCGCCATGAGCCCGGCGCTCCAGCCGCGCACATCGCGCGCGACCATTGGGCGCTCCTGGCGGCGGAATCGGCGCTCGAGGCAGTGTACGGCGTGCGGCCGCTCAGGGTCCGCATGGGTGGCACGCTGCCGGTGGCGGAGATCTTCCAGCGGGTGATGGGCCTCGCCACGGTGTACTTCTCCTTCTCCACCGGCGACGAGGATTTCCACGCGCCGAACGAGTTCTTCCGGCTCCATCGCCTGCACGAAGGCCTGGCGGCCTGGGTGCACCTCTGGGCCAGCCTCGGGGAGCGCGCGGCATGACCCACTCGTCCACGGAACTTGCGCGGGCCGAAGCCCACGTCGAGGCGCACAGCGCGTCGCTGCGCAAGGAGCTGGGCGTCCGCGACCTGGCACTCACCCAGATCCTGTTCATCATTGGCCTGACCTGGATCGGTGTCGCCGGGAAGCTCGGCGCCGCGCACGTGGTCATGTGGCTGCTCGCCGTGGTGCTCTTCTTCCTGCCGCTCTCTGGCGTGGTCATCTGGCTCAATGAGCTCATGCCGCTCGAGGGTGGCGTGTACCAGTGGGCCAAGCTCGGCTTCAACCAGACCATCGGCTTCATGGTGGCCTGGAACCTCTGGCTCTACGTCGTCCTGTTCGCGTCGGAGCTGGGCCTCACCGTGGCAAGCTATCTCTCGTACGCGCTGGGCCCCGGCGCCGCGTGGATGACTACGAGCGTGTGGTTCGTGTCGCTGGCATCCGCGCTCGCCATCGCCGTGCTGGGCGGGCTGGCATTCTTCGGGCTGTCGCTCTCCAAGTGGGTGCACAACGCCGGCGGCGTCTTCATGATCACTATCTTCGGCGTCCTGATCCTGCTGCCCATCCTCGGGCTCATCACCGGTCACCTCAAGTCGTACCATCCGTTCCGCACCGAGATGCCGGAACTCTCGCTCTTCAACCTCAACATCCTCGGCAAGCTGGCCGTCGGCGCGTTTGCCGGCTTCGAGTACATGGCCATCCTCGCCGGTGAAACGCACGCTCCCGCGCGCGCCGTCAAGAAATCGGTCTACATCGCCGCACCCGTGATCGCGCTGTTCTTCATCCTCGGCACGGCAACGATGGTGGCCTACATCCCCACCGACCAGATGGATCTCATCGGGCCGTTGCCGCAGGTGCTGCGGGTCGGCCTCGGCCCCTTCGGGATCGCGGGCCTGCTGGTGACGATCGTGATCCTGATGACACTGGCCATGCGGGTGTCCCAGATCAGTGTTGCCTTCACCGCCGTCACCCGCCTCCCCATGGCGGCGGGATGGGACCGGCTGCTGCCCGCCTGGTTCAGCCGCCTGCATCCGAGATACCGGACCCCGGTCAACTCGATCCTGGTGGTGGCCGTGTTCTCCTTTGCCTTTTCGCTCGTGAGCCTGGTCGGTGTCGGGCAGGCGGAAGCATTCCAGCTGGTGTTCAACGCGGGCGGGATCTTCTACGGACTCACCTACGTGGTGATGTTCGCGATCCCGCTGGTCGGGCTCAAGGGCGTGACGCCGAGGCCGCCGCTCTGGGTCAAGGTCGCCGCCAGCTCCGGGCTCCTGATGACCGTCCTGTACATCGTCCTGTCCATCTTCCCGATCATCGATGTCGCGAGCGTCAGCGGTTTCGCGCTCAAGATTTCGGTCGTGATCGTTGTGCTGAACCTCGTGGGTATTGCCATCCTGATCGCCGGACGCCGGCGGTCCAACCTCGTTGGGGAACCTGGAGCCTGACATGCGTACGCCACTCGTCCTGCTCACTGCCCTTGCCTGCGCCGCCACCTCCATCCAGGGATGCGGCCCCAGCAGCCGAAGCCTGGCCGGCGAGTGGGATGTCTACATCGCGCTTTCCGCCAAGCCCAAGTTCGGCTTCGAGGGATGGCGGCGGATGGCCTTTGCCCACTTCGCCGGCCAGGACTCCGGGAACGTCGGCTTCCTCACGCGCCGCACGGGACAACCCCTGCTGACGGTGAACCTGGTCTCCGTGAACGGCGACAGCGTGGTGCTGACGCAGGATTCGGCCCACGTGATGCGCGCGGCGTGGCACGGCGACACGCTCGCCGGTCTCGAGTACGTACGGGGAGAGGTGGCGAACCGCCGCTTCCGGCTGGTGCGCCGCAGCACGCCGGGCGTTGTGGAACACGATTACCAGGTGTGGAAGATGCCGGCCTCCGACTCGCAGTATGCCGTTACCGAGGACACGCTGGTGTTCATGCCCACCCGTGACGGGGCGAAGCTCGCCACCTACATCGCGCGGCCGGTTGGGCCGGGACCCTTCGGCGTGGTGATGCAGCGGACCCCATACCGCCGGATCCTGCACGGCCCCGGGCGCTGGTGGGCCTCGCGCGGGTACATCTTCGTCGGCCAGCACGTGCGCGGCCGCGAGGAGTCGAGCGGCGATGTGAAGGACTTCGGCAACTACGACCACGATATCCAGGACGGCTACGACGCGGTGGAGTGGGCCGCTCGGCTGCCCGGCGCCAACGGCAAGGTCGGGCTGATCGGACACTCCGATGAAGGCCGGCTGGCGTGGTACGCAGCGGTCAGCAATCCGCCCCACCTCGCAGCCTTTTCGCCGACGGCGGCCACGCCTGACCCCTGGGTGGTCGTTCCCTACGCCGCCATGGCGTTCGGGCCCATCAACGTGGACTGGGCCTGCTTGATGCGAAACCGGACCATGGATCCGGCGACCGCCGACCTCGACATCGGTGAGGCCATCACCCACCTGCCGCTGTCCACCCTGCCCCAGCGGCTGGGCTGCGGTGACGTGCCGATGTGGGACCGCTGGATTGCACACCCAACCCTCGACGAGTACTGGCGCCAGCATGCGGCCACGACCTACATCAGCAACGTGCACGCGCCGGTGCTGTCGATGGCCGGCTGGCACGACGATTCGCGCGGCCCCACTTACTACACGGACGCCTTGCTCAAGGTGCCCAACCATCCCAACTGGCACATCGTGATGGGCGTGGGCGCGCACAAGGGAGTGGACTATGTGGCGGGCGATTTCGGCCCTGACGCGCGTTACGCCTACCGCGACCTCCAGCTGCGCTGGTTTGACCACTACCTGCTTGGCAAGGACAACGGCGTGGACACCCTGCCACACCTCGACATCTTCGTGGAGGGTGACAACACCTGGCGCACCGAGGACTCCTGGCCGCTCAGCCGCCAGGTGCTGACCAGCTGGTACATCGCCTCCGGCGGGCACGCCCAGACCAGCGCCGGCGATGGCACGCTCGACTCGGTGCCGCCCACCGGGGTGGCGAGCGACACCTTCACATACAACCCCGGTGATCCCACGCCCTACCTCATCGACTCGCGTGAACTGGAGGAGTCGCTCAATGAGGACTACACCCGGCTCAACGCCACCCGCCGCGACGCGCTGGTGTTCACGTCCAAGCCGCTGACTCGTCCCCTCGAGGTCACCGGCGAAATGAAGGCGGAAATCTGGGCGTCAAGCGACGCGAAGGACACCGACTGGAGCATCATGCTGCTGGATGTGTGGCCTGACGGCCATGCGGAGCGAGTGCAGGATGGGCTGGCGCGCGCACGGTTCCGGGAGGGCATGGATCACGAGGTGCCGCTGGTCCCCGGACAGGTGAATCGCTACGACATCGACCTGTGGTTCACGTCCAAGGTGTTCGAGCCCGGCCACCGGATCCGGGTGAGTGTCGCGTCGGCGCTGTTCCCCAAGTACGACCGCAACCTCAACACCGGCGGGAACAACGAGCGCGATTCGACCTTCGTCGTGGCGCACCAGACCGTGCTGCACGACGCGGCGCACCCCTCGCACGTGGTGCTGCCGGTGATACCGAGATAGGCGTCGCTGGCGGACGACCGCCGCATTCGCGCGGTGCGCTGTGCGCTGTGCGCGCAAGAAAAACAGCCCTCCCGGCTTCCGGGAGGGCTGTTCGCCTCAGCTCTCAGCCCTCAGCTCTCAGCTCTTGGCGCTCAGCGCCCCATACACCCGCCGCACCAGCTCCTCCGGCATGAACGGCTTCGCGATCACCTCGGCCTCGGGTATCGCCGCCTCGACCAGCTCCTGCTGATCCAGGCGGCCGGTCATGAAGAGGATGGGTAGCTCCGGCCAGCGCAGTCTCAGGCGCCGGGCCAGGGTCGCGCCGTCCATCCCCCGCATCTTGAGGTCGGTCAGCACCAGGTCCGGCGGGCCGTGCCGACTCACCGCATCCACGGCTTCGGATCCATCCGATGCCACCAGCACTCGGCATCCGCTCGCGTGGAGCGCCCGGCGGGCAAGCTCGCGCACCGCCGGCTCATCGTCCACCAGCAGCACCGTGCCGCCGGCGAGCACGCCGGGACTCCCATCGCTGGTGACACTCGCCGGTTCCACGGGTTCAGCCGGCGTCACCAGCGGGAAGTAGAGCGTGAACGTCGTCCCCGCCATGGGAGCGGTCTCCACCGTGACGTAGCCACCACTTTCCTCCAGCAGGCCGCCCAGGGTCGCGAGCCCCAGCCCGGTGCCCTGCCCCACCGGCTTGGTGGTATAGAAGGGCTCGAAGATGTGCGCCGCGATTTCCGCATCCATCCCCGCTCCCGTATCACTCAGCGCGACGAGGCCATACCGCCCGGGTGGAATGGCCCGGCCGGTCACCCGGTCCACCGGCCCCGTGGTGACGACGGCCACGCGGGTCGCGAGGGTGAGCGTTCCGCCCGCCCGCATGGCATCCCGGGCATTGAGCACCAGGCTCGTCACCATCTGCTCCAGGTACTGCACATCCACGTCGATGTACGCGCTGCAGTCGTAACGCGTCACCAGCCGGCGCTCGGCGCCGAGCAGGCGCTGAATCATGGGTGCCATGGCAGCGAACGCCGCGTCCAGCACTACGCGCTCGAGCCTGGGCGTGACCTGGCGGCTGTACGACAGCAGCTGCCGGGCAACCGACGCCGCGCGGTCGGCGGCACGCTGGATCTGCAGGACGTCGCCGATGTGTGGCGAGGAGATCTCGCCATCCTGCACCAGGAAGTGGCTGAACCCCAGGACCACCGTCATGGCGTTGTTGACTTCATGGGCCACCCCGCCCGCCAGCCGCCGCACCATGCCCAGCTTCTCCGCCTCGGCGCGCAGCTCGTCCGCGCGCATCCGGTCAGTGATGTCGGTACTGGTTCCCAGCCATCCCGTGATGGAATCATCTGCCGCGCGGATGGGGAGCGCGCGCGAGAGAAACCAGCGATAGCTGCCGTCCCGGCCGCGCAGCAAGTGCGTCTCCTCCCAGGGCACCCCGGTTTCGAGACTGTTGCGGAATCCTGCTTCGACGCGTTCGAGATGATCGGGGTGCTGGAACTGAAGGAGGTCCGGCGGATCCCCGGGCGAGGCGCCAGTGTAATCCAGCCATCGCTGGTTGACCCAGTGCCGGCTGCCGCTCGTTTCCGACATCCACGCGAGCTGGGGAATGGCGTTGGCCAGGGTGCGGAAGCGCGCCTCTTCCGCGCGCAATTCGTCCTCGGCGCGCTGGCGCGCGGCGGCCGCCTCGACGAGGGCGAGGCCGTGGCGAATCGCGGCCTCGATCCGCTCGGGCGACAATGATGACTTGGGGAGATAGTCAGCGGCCCCGGTCTTCATCAGCTCGACCGCGATGTCTTCGTCGCCCCGTCCGGTGAAGATGACGATTGGCGTCCGCGGCGCGGCTTCGCGAAGCTGGCGGAGCAGCGTGGTGCCGTCCTCGCCCGGCAGGTGCCAGTCGAGAAGCACGCAATCGAACGGTTCCTCGCGGACCAGGCGCAACGCCTCCCGGCCCGAGGAAGCCTCGGTGGTCTGCGCCTCGAGCCAGGACTGCTGCACGCACCGGCGCACGGCGAGGCGATCGAGTTCATCGTCATCCACGACCAGGATGCGCACGGCGGCGGGGGCGCGGGTCAGGGCTCCCATATCAGGGCAACTCGACCAGGGACCAGTACTTGTTGAGCGTCACCATCAGCTCCCGGAAGCTCTCGAACGTCACCGGCTTGATCAGGTAGCCGGCCACGTTGAGGTGGTACGCCTCGATCTTGTCTCGTTCGTCATTCGACGTGGTGAGCACGACAACCGTGGTTGAGGCAAGGTCGGGGGAGCGGCGCAGCTCGCGGAGGAACTCCAGGCCGCTCATCCGCGGCATGCTGAGGTCGAGCAGGACGAGTCGCCGGGCCGCAGGGACTTCCCCGCTGCGCAACTTGTCCAGCGCCTCCTGGCCGTCGGAGGCGACGTAGAGCGGACTGAGGATGTGACTCCTGGTGAAGGCGCGACGCATGTTCATCACGTCCACGTCGTCGTCTTCGACCAGCAGGATATTGAGCGGGCGGCTGTTCATTCGTGCTGCTCCCCAGGGAAGACGCTGGGCCAGCTGAAGCGGAACGCCGCGCCGTGGCCCGGTTCGGAATGGAGCGCCACCTGTCCGCCGCGAGTCTCGACAATCTTCCTGACCACCGCCAGTCCAACGCCGGTGCCTTCGACCTTGTCCCTGGGAGCGAGCGTCTGGAAGATGCCCCAGATCCGCTCGTGAAACTCGGGCGCGATGCCGGGGCCGTCGTCGCGCACCACGAACTCGATGAGATCGCCGGCCTCGCGCCAGTCGAGCTCGATCGCGGCCTCCGCGCGGCCGGTGCCTGCGTGCTTCACCGCGTTCCCGATCAGGTTCATGAAGACCTGCTGCAGGGGCACCCGCTCGGCCGAGACGGTCGGCATGCCGGGCGCGACCCGGATGCGGACGTGGGGTGGCGGCGCCAGGAGCTCGATCACTTCCTGGACCAGCGCGCCGGTGTCCACCGCCTCCGCCGGCCGCATGGCGCGCCCGGCGCGCGAATAGGCCAGGATGCCGTCGATCAGCGCCTCCATCCGCTGCACCCGCACCTGCAGCAGGCGCATGTGTTCCGCCGACTCCGCCGGCAACCCGTCACCAAGATCCTCCTGGAGCCACTGGGCCAGGTTGGCAATGCCACGCAAGGGTGCCTTGAGGTCGTGCGATGCGACGTAGGCAAACTGGTCGAGCTCGCCCACGGCGATTTCGGCGGCGTGCCGCGCATCCTGGGCCGCCTCCAGCGCCACCCGCAGTTCCTCATTGGTGCGCTCGAGCTGCTGCGCCTGCGCCGCCACCTCCTCCGCCTGCGCCTCCAGCTCGACGGTCTGCGCCTCCAGCTCGACCGCCTGCTCCTCGAGTTGCTCGTTGAGCCGGGTCAACTCCTGGCTTCGGCGCTCGGCTTCGGCGTGCGCGGCCTGCTCGGCCGCCAGCCGTTGGGCCTGCTCCTCGGCCGTGCGCCGGGCGGTAAGATCCCGGGTGACCTTCCCGAAGCCGACCAGCTGGCCCCGGTCGTTCCGGCGTGCGGTGATGACGACATTGGCCCAGAATCGGCTGCCATCCTTCCGGACGCGCCACCCCTCATCCTCGAAGCGACCGTCCCGGGCAGCGATCTCCAGCTCGTGCTGGGGCCAGCCCGAGGCGACCGCTTCCTCGGGATAGAATCGGGCAAAGGATTGTCCCAGGATTTCGTCGGAAGTGTAGCCCTTGATGCGCTCCGCGCCCTCATTCCAGCTGGTGACGCGGCCCTCGGCATCGAGCATCAGAATGGCGTAGTCCGTGACCGCCTCGACGAACAGGCGGAGCTCCTCATCGCGCGGGTGGGGTCTCGACGCGCGAGTCTGACTATCGTTCATGCCGTCCCTGAGTGCCTGGGTATGGCGCATATGACCGTCACGCGCTGAGAATAGCCGGGACTTCAAGGATCCCGGGCTGTGGGCGCGAATCTGGAGCAAGTTACCCGTCGACCGACGGCCGGGCAATCAGCAATTCGTACTTGCACCTGCGCCCATTGTGCTCTGGATCACATCAGGCGACGTTCATCCCCTCCGCCCTCCTGGACTGCCGCTGAGTAGCCGAATCGGAGCATGCAAGTGCCACGCATCGACGTCAGGCTGATCGCTCTTTCGCTGTTCCTCACTGCCTGCACTCAGGGCCCGCCTACGACACCGCCGCCGCTGGGCGCACTGCCATTCGCCACCGACAGCATCGACAGCAGGCAGATCGCTCCCGGGGTCACCCACCGCGTCATCCGCTCCCCCGATGGTCCGTGGACGATCAACGTGCTCTACGTTGATCTCGATGCCTGCAACCGGGTCGAGGCCGTGGCGAGCAGCGACAGCACCCTCATGCGCATGAAGACAACCGCCATGCTGGAGGCGCTTGC
>DASSTP010000217.1:0-5921 GCA_035707845.1 Gemmatimonadales bacterium
GCTGCATGAGATGGCGGTGCACGTTGCGGCCGCGCGCCAGGCACTGGTCGAGCTGCTCGCGCAGGAATGCGGGATGGCCGTCCAGCCATCCCTTGCTCTCCACGAAGTAGAGGAACAGCATCCGGGTGAGCTGCACCAGCGCCAGGGTGCGCCGGTCATCCGGAGCCATCCTGCCGGGCAGGGCTGCTGCGAACCGGCCGACCGCCAGGCGAAAGTCGCGAAAGAACGCGGCGCCAGCTTCGCTTCCGGAAAGTGCTGCCTGCACCCGGTCGGGGTACCAGAGGTCGGCGGGAGTATCGGCCAGCCGGGCAAGGCACGCCACATGCACGGGGGCCGGCTGATCCAGCGCCACCACCAGATGCCGGTCCCCGGCGGCAATCGCAAGTCGCCGGGCTTCGGGGTAGAATCCAAGGACTCCGGCCGCGCGCCCCTCGGACGCCAGCCGCCGGGCCAGACGCCGCACGGCCACCGGGGGCGGTCCCTCGGCTTCCGCGGCAAGCCAGGTGAAATCGGCGGCGTGGCCGGCCACGGCCAGCCGGGCGCAGCCGGGTGCCGGCGGGATCTCGACCCAGCAGGGCTTGGCGCCGAACTCCGCCGTGAGCGGCGAGAGATCGGCCGACGACGCGACACGCTTGAGCAGTTCCGGCAACCGTCCCACAATGCACTCCGTCCGGTGACGGGACCACATTGGGGCCGGGCCACACTTTCACTGTCACCCCCAGAACGCAGGAGGTAGCCGGACGATGCAAGTCGAGCCGGAAAGGGCCCTCCGGGACCGGCGTGCGCTCCACCTGGTGCTCACGCCCGGTCGCATTGCGTTCGGGTACCTCCTGGCGGCCGTGCTCTGGATCCTCTTCAGTGACCGCGCGGCCGAGGTCCTTTCCCGCGGCAACACCGTCCTGCTCGCCAACCTGCAGACGGTCAAGGGGATGTTCTTCATCGCCGGCACGGCGCTGCTGCTCTACCTGCTCATGCGCGCGGCCCGCCGGGAGCTGCTCGCCAGCGAGGCGCGCCACCGGCAGATGTTTGAGTTGTCGAGTGCCGCGTGCATGCTGATCGACAGTTCCACCGGCCGCATCATGGACGCCAACAAGGCGGCGGTGGAGTTCTACGGATGGAGCCGGGAGGAACTGCTGGCCCGCCGCATCCAGGACATCAACACCCTCCCACCCGACCGCGTCGCCGACCTCATCACGTCCGCCCAGCGCGAGGGCGGCGAGTATTTCATCTTCCAGCACCGCACCGCCAACGGCGCCATCCGCGACGTGGAAGTGCATGCCGGGCCGGTCCAGATGGATGGCCGGCCCATGCTGTTCTCCATCATCCACGACATGACGGCCCGCGTCGCCGCCGAGCGCGCGCTGGAGGAAAGCGAGGAGCGCTACCGCACCCTGCTGGGTGAGGCGCCCGACGGCTTCTTCGTCGCGCGGGAGGATGGAACGCTGGTGGACGTCAATCCTGCAGCCTGCGCCATGCTGGGGTATGGCCGCGCCGAGCTCCTCAGCATGCGGATGGAAGAACTGGTTGACCCGGGTGACCTGGAACGGCACGGGGGGCATTGGCCCCGGATGGAGCACGACCGGCACGTGATCGAGGAGCGGGTCCTGCGCCGGAAGGACGGGACGCTCATTCCCGTGGAAGTGTCGGCCCGGCGCCGTGACGATGGACTGCTGCAGACTCTCGCACGCGACATCAGCACCCGCCGCACGCTGGAAGAGCAGCTGCGCCAGGCCCAGAAGATGGAAGCGGTGGGCCAGCTCACCGGCGGCATCGCCCACGACCTCAACAACGTGCTGGGCGTGGTGATCGCCAATGCCGACCTGATCCGCCACGCGCTCAAGCCGGGCCAGGACGAGGCGCGCAGCGACCTCGACGAGATCCGCCGTGCCGCCCATCGCGGGGCCGACATGATCCGCAAGCTGCTTGGCTTCAGCCGGCAGTCGTCGCTCGAGATTGCCCCGCTCGACCTTGGCTCCAGCGTGGCCGACATCATGAGTTCGCTGCGGCGGCTCCTGCCCAGCGACATCGCCGTCGAGCTGGAAGGCGCCGAGCCCGGCCTCACCGTGCGCGCCGACCGAGGCGCGCTGGAACAGATCCTTGTCAACCTTGCAACCAACGCCCGTGACGCCATGCCGGAGGGCGGCCGCCTCGACATCACGATCTCCCGCGAACTTCGCGGAACTGATGGCGAGGTGGCCTGCCTGACCGTGTCCGACACCGGGCAGGGGATGAGTCGAGAAGTGCGCAATCGTGTCTTTGAACCGTTCTTCACCACCAAGCCGCCGGAACGCGGCTCCGGCCTCGGCATGGCGATGGTCTATGGGCTGGTGCGGCAGATGGCGGGATCGATCCAGCTGGAGAGCACACAGGGGAAGGGGACCAGCATCCAGCTCTCATTCCCTGCGCTGCCGGCCGCCGCTCCCGCCAGCGAGGCGCGGTCGGGCTCGGAACAGCTGCCGCGCGGCAATGAACTGATCCTGGTGGTCGAGGACGAGGTCTCCCTCCGCGCGGCAACCGCGCGGATCCTCCGCCGGCTCGGCTATACCGTCCTGACCGCCGGTGACGGCGACGAAGCGCTCGACATCTTCCGGCTCCAGCACAAGTACATCAAGCTGGTGATCTCCGATATCGTGATGCCAAGACGGAGCGGCTGGGGCCTCTATGATGCACTGCGGGCCAGTGGTTCGAACGTGCCCTTCCTGCTATCCAGCGGGTATGCGGGTCGGACCAATTCCCGCATCGAGGATCCCGACGCGCCGCCACTGCTCAAGAAGCCGTGGCTCACGGAAGAGCTGGCCACCAAGGTGCGGGAGATGCTGGACCAGGCGCGCGAAATGGAACCCACCGAGCCTCAGCCGGCCGCGCCATAGGTCCGGCCCTTCCACTCGATGCGGCGGCCACCACGCCAGGTGGATCGCAACACAATGACCAGCGCCATGGCCGCGCCGACCGGGTAGAGCAAGCCGTACCAGGCCGGGATGCGCATGCTCGCCGCGATCACCGTCCAGAAGAGCCCGCTGAGTACCGTGCCGAGCAGCGCGGGCCCGAACCAGCCGGGCCAGAGTCCTGCCAGCGCGGCGAGCATGAGCAGTGGTGGCACCAGCCAGAAACCGATGGCGGCCACCAGCGCGAATGGCAGCAGCGCCCGCCGCAGTGGTTCGTCAGGAAATGACTGCCGGCCGCCCACGTAGATGTTCTTGGACCATCCCTCGACCATGTGAGCGAGCCCGTGATACATGCGGGTCTCCATGAGCGAGCGCGCGAATCCAAACCACACCCGCCGTCCCGATGCGTGCACTGCCTGGGCCAGTTCCAGGTCTTCGGCCACCGCGTGCCGCACGACGGCATGGGTGCCGATCGCCTCATAGTCCGCCCGCTTCATGAAGATGAATTGCCCGTTGGCGATCAGGTCGCGGGCACGTTGCGCCCGATTGACGGCGTCCGGGTGGAACCGGAAGCCCAGCAGGGTCCAGAATTGCGGCATCACGGTACGTTCCCAGAAGGTGACGCAGCGCTGCTGCGGCATGACCGTGACCAGCTCGCCCCGTCCCGACTGGAGTGCGGCTACTGCATGAGGCAGCAGCATCGGTTCGTGTCTTGTATCCGCGTCGGTAAAGAGGAGGAGTTCCCCGCGCGCAGCGCGGTAGCCCTGCACGCAGGCCCACGGTTTTCCGTACCAGCCGGCGGGGAGGGGGGCTCCATCGATCAGTCGCAGGTCGCAGGTCGCAGGTCGCGCGCTTGACGCCAGACGCTCGACGCATGACGCCGTATCATCCTCCGACCGATCATCCACCACGATCACTTCAAGATTGCGATAGGCTGACGCGAGGAGCGAGTTGACGACCGTTGCAATGGTGCGGGATTCGTTGCGGGCAGGGATGATGACGCTGACCAGCGGGCCGTTAAGCAGCGGCGGGATGTCCTCAAGCCGTGGACGCACCCGGAGGACGCGCGTGAGGATGACCCACGCGATCGCCCACGGCAGGGCGTACAGCAGGGCCAGGCTCACGCGGAGTGCGGGTCAGCGCGTGCCGCTGATGGACGCGAGTTCACCCTCGAGTGAGCTGAGCCAGCGCTCCCAGTCGTCAGGCTCGCCGGCGCCGTTGTGCTCAGGCACACCGTTGCGCCCCAGCATGGTGGCTACCAGCGCGTCGGTGTACCCCACCACCGCCGAGGCGATGCCATGATCCAGCACCCGGTTGAGCCGGAGCAGGATGGCCATGCCCTGACGGGCGCGCATGGCGGCAACGACGGGCGCGAGCCGGCGGGTGAGCAGATCGCGCAGGTGGAGGAGCTCCTCCACCACTTCGCCCGCCGACAGACCGCGGGTGGAGGCGTTGCGTCCATATTGTTCGCAGGCCCGGCGCCACATGGGCCGTGCCTCTCGGCGCAGCGGTCCGATCATCTGCGCCAGGATATCTACCAGAAGCCGCAACTCCCGTTCGACCGTGGAACGCGGTATCGTGGGGGCGGCAGTGATACGATCGCCGAGCCGGCCCGCCCATTCTGCGACGAGTTCGTCGCGGGAATCCATGATCAGGCGGCCAGCAGCGAGCAACGCAGGTGGCGAAGCACGCACAGCCGTACTCCTTCAGGCTGGTTTGGACTGAAAAACCTTCGGAAACTATAAGGAAAGAGCCATGGGGTCAAAGACCACAATCCGGCCTCCACGGCTCTTGCCCGGCACGCGCGTGGCGCTGGTCGCACCGGCCGGCCCGCTGCTGGAACTCGACGACCAGCAGCGCGCCGTTGAGCTCTGCCGCGCCCTCGGATGGGAGCCGGTGCTCGCGCCCAATGCAGGCGCACAGCACGGCTATCTCGCCGGCACCGACGCCCAGCGGCTGGGCGATCTCAATGCCGCGCTGAGCGACGAGAGCATCGGCGCCATCTGGTGCATCCGCGGCGGCTTCGGGCTCACCCGCATCCTCGCCGGGGTGAATTACGCCGCGGCAAGGCGGCATCCCAAGGTGGTACTGGGCTTCAGCGACGTGACCGCACTGCTGCTCGCGCTCCACCAGCAGACCGGTCTCATCACCTTTCACGGGCCGGTGGCCCGGCACGACATGACGCGCTTCACCCGCGCGCACCTGGAAGCGGTGGTGGCCAGCGCAGCGCCGGCCGGACCGCTCAGCGTTCCTCCGCCTCCGGCCGACGTCCTGGTGCCAGTGCAGCATCGTGTCATCACGCTCGCTGGCGGGAACGCCGAGGGCCCGCTGGTTGGCGGCAACCTCTCGCTGGTGCAGTGCCTGGTCGGCACGCCCTACCTGCCATCGCTCGATGGTGCCATCCTGTTCCTGGAAGACGTGGGCGAAGAGCTGTACCGGATTGACCGGATGCTCTCGCATCTGCGCCTCGCTGGCCAGCTCGAGCGCCTCGCCGGCGTGGCACTTGGCCGTTTCACCGAGATGAGCCGGCGCGGGAGTGACGGCGCCACCGGGCTCGACCGCGTCTTTCTCGACTACTTCGGCCCTCTCGGCATCCCCGTCGTCATGGGCCTCCCGTTCGGTCACGTGGCCGACCAGTGGACGCTGCCCGTTGGCACCCGCGCCCGGCTGGATGGGGATGAGGGGAGGTTGGAAGTGATGGAAGGGGCGGTGAGTTGAACGCTGTGCGCTCTGCGCTGAGCGCTGTACACTGTGGTGTGCGGCCTGCGCGACCTGCTGCGATCCTTCGCTTCGCTCGGGACAAGCCTGCGGCCTGCGACCTGCGACCCGCGACCCGCGACCTGCGACCCGCGACCTGCGACCTGCGACTTGCGACCTGCGACCTGCGACTTGCGACCTTAATGGCCACTCCCACTCTTGCCCGTCACACCCTGCCCGGCGCCCTCGGCGAACTCTTCGTTGATGTGCGCGCTGGCGGCCGCGCAACGCCGAGGCCGGCGGTGGTGCTGGTCCATGGCTTCAAGGGATTCAAGGATT
>DASSTP010000218.1:0-3328 GCA_035707845.1 Gemmatimonadales bacterium
ATGCTCCTCTGGCCATCGCACATACGCCAGATCGCCGCTGCCGCCTCATTCAGATGGTGGATATGATGGGTCCGTTGGTCATAAACGAGCAGGTCGTTGGATGTCTTGGACACGATCAGATCGGTCACCCGTGCGGCGGGCACGACGGACGCCTTCACGACTTCGCGCGCCCATGTTCGCTGATCAGTCATGGTTCCTCTCCCACGCTCACAATGATCGAGCGACAATACCTCACCTCGTTGAGCCGCCGCGCACCCCTCGCGGACCGGTTCAGCGGTTGTTTGCTTCGCCGACCCCCTTTCCTGGACGGCACGTGGCCAGGGAACTCGTCGACCACGCGAGCCCTTGGTTCGACCGCCTCTTCCGGCGGCCGCGCATGGCGGGCATTGGACCGAGCTCGCGGGTTGCGCATGCTGATGCGGGTAATGTGACCTGGGAACGCCTGCCAAGAGTGTACGTTCATCGATGTGAAAACGCAATATGGGTTGCCATGCCGGATTGGTCCACGGCGCCCCACCGCCAGTTTCGTCCGACAACAGGCACGGTGTCTGAAGCGACGAGAGCAGTAGCGGGAGGCTGCCAGGAACCGTAGGTTGGGTGATACGGAATTGTGTTGCTCACGCGTCATTCTTTGGCATTGGCTGGCGGTCGTCGGGCCACCAGGAGTAGTGGGTGTGGGCGGCGACGGTGGCCGGGTCGTCGAGGAGCGTCCGGCAGCGGTCGACCAACGCTTGCTGCAACGCGTCCAGATCGGCGAAGGCCCGGTTCGCCAGCGCCTCGTTGACGAGCGGCCAGCCCCGCTCCGCCGGTTGCAGCTCCGGGGACTGGGGCGGCAGGAAGTGCAGGTCGATCCCGTCCGGCACGACCAAGTCTTGGGCGCGGTGCCAGCCGGCGTTATCGAGCACCAGCGCCGCCCGGTGGGTGGCCGTGACCGCCGCATCGACCGCGACCTGGGCGAGGGCGGCGCTCATCGTGGCCGCATTCACGGTGGGGAACACGGTGCAACTGCTCTGCCCGCTGGAGGGATGGACGAAGCCGTAGACATACTCCCACTGGTAGCGCTGGTGCACCGCCGCGAGCGGCCGCTGCCCCTTGGGCGCCCAGACCCGCCGCTGGATCGGCTTGAGGCCCACCCGGTGCTCGTCTTCACACCACACCGCGATCACCGCCTCGGGGTGGAGGGCGTGGAGCTCGTCCAGCGCCGCTTGGAGCCCCCTTTCTTGAACGCCGCCTGGGCGTCCGGGTCGGCGGTGGTGGCCTGGGGCCGGGGCAACTGCCGGGTATAGCCGGCCCGGCGCAGCACCGCCCAGCCCCGGTAGTGCGACACCGCGCGACCGAGCCGCTGGGTCATCCAGGCCGCCACCTTCGGCCCGCTCCACAGCCCGCCGTCCGGGGCCGAACCTCCCAGGGCCTCAGTGAGCGCCGCCATCCCGGCCGCATCGAGCCGGGGGGGCACGACCCGGGCTGGCGTGGCGCCCATCCCCGAGGGCCGCCGGCCCCTGGGCGTTGTACCGGCCGACCAGGCGGCGGATCCATTTGGCGCTGGAGCCCGTCTCGGTCGCCACCTGCGGACAGCGCTGACCGGTGCTGAGCCGCCAGAGGATCTGGTAACGGCTGCGCAGCACCGGATCGGCGCTCTGCCAGTACCGGTCGTGGAGCTCATCAACCGTCAGGTGCGGGGTCAGCGCCAGGTAGCGGGACGTCAGACCGCTCCTTGCTTCCCCGCCATTTTGCCCCGACGGATCAACAAAGTTCCGCATAAGCCGGTATCGGCTTCCTGGCACGCTTTCAGATGCAGAATGGATGGGAGAACGCGAGGTCTGGCACATCCTCAGAGCGCCTGGCGCACCGCACCTCGGGCAGCACGTGAGGGTGCTCGACACGGCAGGGGAAAGGAGTGGACGCCCTGCTCAGGCCTGGGGTTGGCCCGCAGCGAGCCGCGTCACGACCCGCCGGACGAACCCGGCAATCCGGCCAGGCATCCACCAGATGGCAAATTGCCCGACGCGCTGCGCCAACGCCGCAACCTGAATCGGCCAGCGTGGAAAGCCGTTGAACGGCGCATGCACCCGCACCGTCGCCGTGATCGGATCCGGCCACAGGGATCGCAGGATATTCCGCGCACCTGCCGGGTTGCGAGCCAGGCGATTGATGATGTCCTGGTGATCGCCCTCGGCCGATTCCCAGCGCCGGAGCACCGCCGGGATGAGCCATTTCGGCAAAGTCCCAGCCTGCGCAGCGACGGGTGTCCCGCTGATATCCGCGCCGAGCAGCTCATGGGCGAGCAGCAACGTGGTGGCGATCCACTGCCGCTCCGTGCGGTTGGGACCGAAGACCCGTTCCCACTCCCACTCGGAACCCCGCGTTTCCATCAGCAATGCGGCATCGCAAAGCCAGAGCGGTCGCCGCGCGCCGTGACTCAGGAAGTGCAAGCAGACCATGCGCAAATGATCGTCCTGGCGCGGCGTGCGCACCGCCACCCCACCAATGTCAATGATTTCGTTTGCCGAGGCAAGGGCGTCCTGAGTCGCATCCAGCCAGGACCAGGGCATGTGGGGTTTGCGGTACTGGAGATCGACGCTGGCGCCGAGTGGATCACCGTCCTGCGAGAGCGCGGCTTCGGCAGCAGCAAGGTCGCCGGCGGACACCCACAAATCGATGTCACCCGCCGAGCGGACGATCGGCTCCGGGTAAAGCCGGCTGATCGCCCATCCTTTGACTAGGACCGGCTCGATACCTACGCGCCGCAACCGGCGAACCGCCTCAGAGACCTTGAGTTCCGCATCTCGATTGTGATCGACCTGCGTCCGATACGCACTTTCCATCGCGAGTGCAAGCGCACCCAACTCTTCCCTGCGCGTGGTCAGTCGGGGCCAAACAAGGCCCACACTTCCTGATCTGAAGAGCAACGCAAGAATACTGGCCAATTTGGCAACTGGCATGACGACTGGGGATGGATCTTGCCTCCAGGCACGAGAATGAACGCATCGAAACGGACTATCGATCCTGGTGGATCCCTTCAAGATGTTTCTCCGCCGACGGAATTAGATCTCTGTAGGAGTCAACGGAATTTCCTGTGCACGGTAGCTCGTCACTTGGAATACACACGTGAACTCGCATCCACGAAGTAGTTCGATACTAGTTCGCGGTTGCAGGTTGGCTGGGCACAGGCAAAGGCGCTCTCACACCGGCTTTTTTCAATATCACACTCGATCCGATACATTTCGGCTCCAGTCCGCTACAAGCGAAATGGAGTACCAGAGGCGGTGTTATTGCTCTTGAAGCAGGAATAGCGAGGCGAGGCATGATTTCGTCTAGTGTTGCAAGG
>DASSTP010000219.1:0-14840 GCA_035707845.1 Gemmatimonadales bacterium
GGAACAGAAGACGCGGCCCGGCCGCTTGGGAAGGTGGACCGGGATTAAGATCTCTTGAAGCGGACGAGGCGCCATGCGCATTCTCGTGGTGGAGGACGACGACAAGGCGGCGGCATTCCTCAAGCAGGGGCTCGAGGAGGAGGGCTATGATGTCGATGTAGCGCCGGACGGCGAAGCCGGCGCGCACCTTGGCCACGTCAACGTCTACGACCTGATCGTGCTGGACATCCAGCTCCCCCGCAGAAGTGGGCTGGAACTCTCCCGGGAGCTTCGTCGGGAGGGAGTCGAGACACCCATTGTCATGCTCACGGGGCGTGATTCCACCGAGGACATCGTGCGGGGCCTGGACGCCGGCGCCGACGATTACCTGACGAAGCCGTTCGCCTTCGATGAACTCCTGGCCCGGGTTCGGGCGCTCACCCGGCGGCGGACAACCGGAGTGGCGGGCACGCTGCGCTACGCTGATGTCGAGCTCGACCGGCTCCGCGCAGTCGTCAGCCGGGCGGGCCGACCGGTGGAGCTTTCGCCTCGGGAATTCCGCCTGCTGGAGTACTTCCTGCTTCATCCCGAGGAAATCGTCACGCGGGTGGCGCTGCTCCAGAAGGTGTGGAACATGTCGTTCGATCCCGAGACCAACGTGGTGGAGGCCCATCTCTCCAACCTGCGGCGCAAGCTGGAAGAGGGGGATCGGCCCCGGCTGATCCAGACCGTCCGTGGTGCGGGCTATGTGCTCCGCGGGCCGGAGCCCGGCGCGTGAGGTCGTTCCGCGCGTCGATCGCCCTTCGCATGGCCGCGAGCGCGCTGCTCCTGTTCGTCTCGGTCGGCGTGGCGTCGAGTCTCGCGCTGCGGACCATCCTGTACGCCCAGCTCGACGGGACCCTGGTTCATCTCGCCGAAGTGGAGGCGAAGGCCGGCGCGGCGACCACGGGCTCCGATTTCGTGTTTCACGAAGGCGTCCTCCTCGCCGCTCGCGAAGGGCCCACTCCGGAGCTGACGCGCTATGCGCAACTCTGGACCCGGGAGGGCCGCCCGCTGGTGCGCAGCCGGAACCTGCCGGCCGATCTTCAGCTCCCCGCAGAGGCGCTGCGCGCCGCGCGGGCCGGTGAGATCGGATGGGCCACGCACGAGTGGCGCGGCCGGTCCATCCGCAGCGTGGTCTACCCTCTGCGCCTCGTGGGCGCGGCCCACGGCGTGCACGTCCTGCAGGTGGCCGCTCCCACCGCACCCGTGCGGGCAACGCTGTCCCAGTTTGCGCTCCTGATTGCCACGCT
Source organism: Gemmatimonadales bacterium (assembly GCA_035707845.1). GTDB lineage: Bacteria > Gemmatimonadota > Gemmatimonadetes > Gemmatimonadales > GWC2-71-9 > CAMLHP01. The sequence goes on from DASSTP010000219.1 coordinate 1,272, forward strand.
GACACTCCTGGCGACGGCGGCGGCGTACGCGCTTGCGTGGCGACTTGCGGGGGCCGCGTTGCGCCCCACGCGGGAGATTACGGCCCAGGCCGAGGCCATCGAGGCCGGGACTCTGTCGGAGCGAATCACGGCGCACGCGGACGTCGAGGAGTTCGGGCGCCTCGTTCACGTGCTCAATGCCATGCTCAATCGGCTGGACCGCGCATTTCAGGGCCAGCGGCGGTTTACCGCCGATGCCAGTCATGAGCTGCGCGGACCGCTCAATGTGCTGCGGGGCAACATCGAGGTGGCGTTGCGGCGCGAGCGTTCGCCCGCCGAGTATCGCGAGACGCTCGAGCGATGCCGAGAGGAGGTTCTGCAGCTTTCCCGTTTGGCGACGGATCTCCTCGTGCTGGCCCGGAGCGAGGCAGGCCTGCCGCTGGAGCAGCGGATCGAGGTCGACCTGCATGAGCTGGCGAGCCGGGTCGCCGACCGATACCTGCCGCTCGCCTCGCAGCGGAATATCAGCATCAGCGTGTCGGGGCCGAGCGCAGTGGTGATGGGTGATCCCACCCTGCTGGAACGGATCGTGGCCAACCTGGTGGACAACGCAGTGAAGTACTCGCCGGCGGGCGGAGCAGTGCAGGTCGAGCTGCTGCCCGGAGACAGTCACGTTGTCCTGATCGTCCGTGACCACGGACCGGGGATTCCCGAGGAGCAGGTGGCCCAGTTGTTCACCCGGTTCTTCCGCGGCGACCCGGCGCGACCGCGGGCCGAAGGCAGCGGCCTCGGTCTGTCCATCGCCAAGGCGGGCGCGGAGGCACACGGCGGCGTGCTCCAGTACGTCGGTGACGCTCAGGGCGCCGTCTTCCGCCTCACGCTTCCCGTCGAGCTTCCCCCTCATTCGTGAATCCCCTGCGGCCGGATGCCCGGCTGCAGGGCCCGGCCCGCTCAACGCCCCTTAATCTCTCGTTCATGCCCGCTTTCCAGCCGCCCTCCTAGACTCCGATCCGTCGCATCCCGCCAGGTGTCCCTGCCGGCGGGATGCACTTCCGGACCCGAGGAGGCCTGGTCACATGCCGCGGATCACCATGAGCTGCCTGGGATTGCTCGTGGCCATGATGGGCCGGGACGTCGCGGCGCAGTCGACCGCAGCAGGCGCACGCCTCCGGCTGGGTGAGTTGTACCGTCGGGTCGAGGCCGCCAATCCGCGCGTCGGGGCCGCTGCTGCCCGCGCGCGGGCCGCGGAGGCGCGGATATCCCCCACCCGCCGGCCGCCGGATCCCCAGCTTCAGTTCGGGCTCATGAACCGGAGCCTGCCCGGCTTCGGCCTCGCGGATCCGCTGGGCATGAATCAGGTGCAGCTGATGCAGATGATCCCCTTTCCCGGGAAGCTCGGCATGGCGGGGCAGGTAGCGTCGTCCAAGGCGGAGGCGGAACGCGCCCGCTCGGCTGACGTCGCGTGGGACGTGCGTGCGCGAGCGGCGATGGCCTTCTATGAGCTCTACCGGATGGACCACTCGCTGCAGGTCGCCGACGAAACCCTCAGGATCCTGCGTGACCTCGCGACCACGGCCAGCTCGATGTATAGCGTGGGAGAGGGACGACAGGCGGACGTGCTTCGCGCGCAGGTGGAAGTTGCCCGCATGAGCGAGGACATCACCCGCATGCAGACGGAGCGCGTATCGGCCGCGGCCCGCCTGAATGCGCTGCTCTCGCTTGATCCCTCCACGCCAGTCGGCGTCCCCGTACAACCAGCATTCCCGGACACCCTGCCTCCGCTCGATAGCCTCGTCGCGGAAGCCGAGCGCAATCGGCCCATGGTTCTCGCAGCCGCGGCCGAGGTGCGCGCGGCCGATGCGGGCGTCCGGCTGGCGCGTCGTGAGATCTGGCCCGACTTCCAGGTCGGCGTGCAGTATGGGCAACGACCGATGGACGGTGGGACGGACCGCATGGTCAGCCTCATGCTGGGAGTGAACCTCCCGGTTTTTGCCGGGAGCCGCCAGTTGGCCATGCGGAGGGAGGCGGGGGCGATGCAGCAGATGGCCGAGGCGGAACTCGCCGCGATGCAGGCCGACACCCGCGCTCGCGTAGCGGAACTGCAAGCGAGCGCCGAGCGCGCCCGCCGGTTGGGCGAACTCTATCGAGGAACCATTCTGCCACAGGCCCACACGATGGTTGACGCCGCGCTGGCCTCCTACCGCGCGGGGAATGTGGACTTCATGACCCTGCTCGATGACCAGATGACGGTGAATCAATATCGCCAGGATCTCTACGCGCTCGAGGCGGAGCGAGGCCAGGCCCTCGCGGAACTCGAGATGCTGCTCGGCCGCGCCCTCTTCAACCCCGATGACGCGGCGCTCGCGTCCGGAGAACGCCCGTGAAGACATCAACCGCCGCCACCGCGCAGCAGTCAGGGGATCAGGTGTTCGGCGGGCCCGCCTCACCACGACGCCGGCAGGTTCGGGCGGGGGTCTTGGCGCTCGTTCTTGCCGGGGCCGCCGGGGTCGCATACTGGGCCACTCGAAATCCGGCTCCCACGAAGGCGCTGGAGGGTCATGTCCACGGAGGTGCCTCGGCGGACGGCGAGGCGATGCCAGTGACCCTTCGTGCCCGTGACCAGACGCGCATCGGCGTCACCTTTGCTCCGGTCATCCGTGCACCACTCGACGTGTCCGTGCGGACCGTGGCGCAGGTGAGCTACGACGAGACCCGGGTCAAGACCGTGGCGCCATTCATCGAGGGATGGGTGGACCGGCTCTTCGTGAACTTCACCGGCCAGAGCGTGCGCCCCGGCGATCCCTTGTTCAGCATCTACTCCCCGATGGTAGTCAGCGCCCAACAGGAACTCCTCCTGGCGCGGCGGCTGGTGAATGATCTCTCGGGAGCTACGCCGGAGGCGGGGCAAAGCGCCCGCGAACTGCTGGAATCGTCGCGGCGCCGGCTGAAGTACTGGGGAATTCCGCAGGATGAAATTCAGCGGGTCGAGGAGACCGGAGCAATGCAGCGGACCGTGACGCTCCGATCTCCCTACGGCGGCGTGGTCGTGGAGAAGTCGGTCCTGGCCGGACAGCGGATCATGCCCGGTGACGTGGTGTACAAGATCGCCGACCTGAGTCACGTCTGGCTCGAAGGGGAGGTGTTCGAACGCGATCTTCACGCCGTCCGCCTCGGGCTGGCGGTCACGGCTGAGTTCACCGCGCTCCCCGGCGTTGTACGGGAAGGTCGGGTGACATATGTCTACCCCACCGTCAATCCGGAGACCCGCACGACGCGCATCCGGGTAGAGCTTCCCAACCCTGGACTGACGCTCAAACCGGGCATGTACGCGACCATCCGGTTTGCCGCGCCGACCGACAGCGTGCTCACTGTCGCCCGTTCCGCGGTCCTCGCGACCGGCGAGCGCAACTTCGTTTTCGTCCGGAGCGGCGGCGGCCGGTTCGTGCCGCACCAGGTGACGCTGGGCGCTGCGACGGACACCAGGGTGGAGATTCTCGCGGGCCTCGCGGTGGGTGACACCGTGGTGACATCGGGGACCTTTCTGGTGGACGCAGAGTCGAATCTCGGCACCTTGATGGGAGGCATGGGAAACATGCCCGGCATGGACGTCACCGCGCCCGCACGGCCGGAGGAGTAGGCCCGTGCTCAATCGCCTGATCACCTGGTCCGTCGGCAACCGGCTGCTGATCTGGTTCTTCACCGCCGCCGCCGTTGCGCTCGGCGTCCTGGCAGTGCGTCGCACGCCACTCGAGGCGCTGCCGGATCTCAGCGACGTGCAGGTCATCGTCCAGACCGATTTCAGCGAGCAGGCGCCCCGGATCGTGGAGGACCAGGTCACCTATCCGATCGCCGCCGAGATGCTGAAGGTGCCGGGGGCGCGTACGGTGCGCGGGTATTCCTTCTTCGGGGTGTCGTTCGTCTACATCATCTTCGAGGACGGAACTGACCTTTACTGGGCTCGCACCCGGGTCCTGGAGTATCTGAGCGGGATCCAGGGAAAACTGCCGCCCGCGGTCACTCCCTCGCTCGGGCCCGACGCCACCGGGCTCGGCTGGGTGTACCAGTACGTCGTCGAGGACACCAGCGGTCAGCGGTCGCTGGCGGAGCTGCGGAGCCTGCAGGACTGGTATCTCCGGTACGCCCTGACCGCGGTGCCCGGCGTCTCGGAAGTGGCCTCCATCGGCGGCTTCGAGAAGCAGTACCAGGTGGATATCGACCCCGCCAAGCTCCAGGGCTACGGCATCTCCACGGGGCAGGTCATGTCGGCCATCCAGAATGCCAACGCCGATGTCGGGGCCATGGTGATGGAGCTCTCCGAGCGGGAGTACATGGTCCGGGGACTCGGCTACCTCAAGTCCGTCTCCGACATCGAGAACGTGGTGGTGGGCGCCACCGCCGCCGGCACCCCGATCCGGGTCGCCGAGCTGGGGCGGGTGGGCATCGGGCCGGCGGTGCGGCGCGGCGTCGCCGACCTCGACGGCCGCGGCGACGCGGTCGGCGGCATCGTGGTCATGCGCTTTGGCGAGAACGCCCTCGCCACGGTCCAGCGGATCAAGGCCCGGCTCGCTGAGGTGCAGGCTGGCCTTCCGGCCGGCGTGGTGGTCCGGCCGGTCTACGACCGGAGCGACCTGATCGAGCGGGCGATCGAGAATCTCCGGGACAAGCTCCTCGAAGAAAGTGTCGTCGTGGCGCTGGTCTGCATCGCGTTCCTGCTCCACGCTCGCTCAGCGCTGGTCGCGATCATCACGCTGCCGGTCGGCATTCTCATGGCGTTCATCGCCATGCGCTGGGTGGGTGTAAACGCGGACATCATGTCGCTGGGCGGGATCGCCATCGCTATCGGCGCGATGATCGACGCGGCGATCGTCATGATCGAGAACATGCACAAGCACCTGGAGCGAGCCGTCGAGGCCAAGGATGGAGAGGCGCGCCGTGATCGCGCCGCCCCGAGCGGTTCCATGGATACCGGCATCCTCACGTCGGCCGAGCGCTGGCAGGTGGTGGCGGCGTCGGCACGCGAGGTCGGACCGGCGTTGTTCTTCTCGCTGCTCATCATCACGGTGTCTTTCCTCCCGGTGTTCTCGCTCGAAGGGCAGGAGGGGCGCCTCTTCAAGCCGCTGGCGTATACCAAGACCTTTGCCATGGCCGCTGCGAGCCTCCTCTCCGTGACGCTGGTGCCGGTCGCCATGGGTGTGTTCGTGCGGGGCCGGATTTTCCGCGAACGTGCCAACCCGATCAATCGGCTCTTGATCCGGGCTTACCGGCCGGCCCTGACGGCGGTGCTCCGGCAGCGCTGGGCGGTAATCGGTGCGGCGCTGGCGCTCATGATTCTCACCTGGATTCCGTGGCAGCGGATCGGGAGCGAGTTCATGCCCCGGCTGGATGAGGGCACCATCCTCTACATGCCCACGACGCTCCCCGGCGTGAGCGTGGCCAGGGCACGGGAGATCCTCCGGATCCAGGACAGCCTGCTCAAGTCCTTTCCCGAAGTGGCGAGCGTCTGGGGCAAGGCCGGGCGGGCAAACACGGCGACCGATCCAGCGGGGCTCGACATGTTCGAGACGACTATCATGCTGAAGCCCGAGAAGGAGTGGCGCCCCGGCATGACGTACGATCGGCTGGTCGGCGCCATGGACTCGGCGGTGCGGTTGCCCGGTGTCACCAACGCGTGGACCATGCCGATCCAGGGGCGGAATGACATGCTGGCGACCGGCATCCGTACCCCGGTCGGCATCAAGATCTTCGGCCCGGATCTCGGTGAGCTCGAGCGTCTCGGCAAGGAGATCGAGCAGGCGGTGAAGGGCGTGCCGGGGACCCGGAGCGCCTTCGCGGAGCGAGCCGTCTCGGGCTACTACCTCGACATCGAGATCGACCGCGCCGCGGCGGCGCGCCACGGGCTCAACGTGGGTGACATCCAGGCGGTCATCGCGACGGCGGTCGGCGGAATGACCATCACGCAGACGGTCGAGGGGCGGGAACGATACGGCGTGCGGCTCCGCTATCCGCAGGAACTCCGGGACACGCCGGAGCGGCTCGCCTCGGTCCTGGTGGCCACCGCACACCGGACGGGCTCGGCAGCCAGCGCGCCGGCGATGTCAGGGATGGGCGCCAGCGCCGGCGCGGCGCAGGCCGGGAGCAGCGGGGGTGCCTACGTTCCGCTCGGGCAGGTTGCCACAATCCGCGAAGTCGCCGGCCCCATGGTCGTACGTACCGAGGATGCCGTGCCCACGGCCTGGGTCTACGTGGACGTCGCGGGGCGTGACATCGGCGGCTACGTGGCGGAGGCGCAGCAGGTGGTGAGAGACCGGGTCAGCTTGCCGCCGGGCTACACGGTGGTGTGGAGCGGCCAGTACGAGTACATGCAGCGCGCGGCCGAACGATTGGGCGTGGTCATCCCGGCCACGCTCCTCCTGATCTTCCTCCTGCTCTACCTCGCCTTTCGGAGCGTGGGTGAGACGCTCATCGTCATGCTTTCCCTCCCGTTTGCGCTGGTCGGCGGGATCTGGCTCATCTGGCTGCTGGGCTACAACTGGTCCGTGGCCGTCGCGATCGGCTTTGTTGCGCTGGCGGGAGTGGCGGCTGAGACCGGCGTGGTCATGCTGATCTACCTGGATCACGAGTGGAAGGCGAGGGCAGCGACTGGTCAACGATCACTGCGCGACCTGTACAACGCGGTCATGGTGGGCGCGGCCGAGCGGGTGCGGCCCAAGATGATGACGGTCACCGCGATCACCGCCGGTCTCCTGCCGATCATGTGGGGAGGTGGTGCAGGGGCCAGTGTCATGAAGCGGATCGCGGCGCCCATGGTCGGCGGGATGTTGAGCAGTACGATCCTCACGCTGCTGGTAATCCCGGCTATCTATTCGCTCTGGCGCCAGCGCGAAACGGCGCCGGGGGGCGAGCGGGTGCGCGGACCGGAACCGGCGGGCCGGTGCGAGCAGAAGAACAGGCCGTAGTGGTCACCTTACTGTGACAAGGAGAGACTCATGAAAGTCGTCGGACTCGGAGTTGCGATGGTTGCGCTCATGTTCGGTACCGGCACGCTGGCGGCGCAGCAACCCTCACCACCGCCGCAGGGGCAGCACGAGCGATGCCCATCGACGATGATGGACCGGATGCAGATGATGGCCCACATGCAGATGATGGACTCGGCGAACGCCCAGTTGGATTCCCTGGCGGGCCGGATGAACCGCACAACCGGCGCCGCCAAGGTCACGGCGATGGCGAACGTGATCAACGCACTGGTGGCACAGCGCACGGTGATGCAGCAGCACATGCATCAGATGATGATGGGCGGACCGGCGGGCATGATGCACGGAATGGGGGACTCGATGCCGGACCGGCCGTGCGCGCCGGCGGCGCGGCCCGACCCTGCGCCCGCTGATACGGCGCACACGGACCACCACCCGTCGGACTGATGGCCGCTGCGAAGGGCGACCACGGTAGCCACCACGCGGGCCACCACCACCCGCCGGCCAGGCCGTCATCGGCCGAACCGGGTTATCCGGAGCGCCCCGAATCTACGGAGCCGGACACTCACGGCGGCCACGAGGGCCACGACAAGCATGCCGGCCACTCGGTCGCGATGTTCCGCGACAAATTCTGGCTCTCGCTCTTCCTGACCATTCCGACGCTCATCTGGGGGCACATGCTCCCACGCGTCGTCGGCTACACGCCGCCGGCCGTGCCAGGAGCGCGCTGGATCGCACCGCTCCTCGGCACCGCCGTGTTCCTGTACGGCGGCTGGCCGTTCATCCAGGGCGCCGTTCGCGAGCTGCGGGGCCGGCTGCCCGGCATGATGACGCTCATCGCGCTGGCCATCAGCGTCGCGTTTCTCTGGAGCGCGGCCGTTCCACTCGGTGCGCCGGGGATGCCGCTCTGGGAGGAGCTGGCGACGCTCGTGACCATCATGCTCCTGGGCCACTGGATCGAGATGCGGTCCATCACCCAGGCGCAGGGGGCACTGGCCGAGCTCGCGAAGCTGCTGCCAAACTCGGCCGTTCGCATCGTGCACGACGGGGCAGGGGAGCGGGTGGAGGAGGTCCCGCTTGCCGCGCTCGCCGACGGCGATCTCGTGCTGGTGCGACCCGGCGCCAACGTGCCAGCCGACGGTGAAGTCCGGGAAGGCCACAGCAGCATCAACGAGGCGATGGTCACGGGCGAGTCCCGGCCGGTCGAGAAGAACCCGGGCGACCGGGTGATTGCGGGGACAGTGAACCAGGCCGGCTCGCTCCGCGTCGCGGTCACAGGCACCGGTGACCGAACCACGCTCGCCGGGATCATGCGGCTGGTGGAACAAGCGCAGGGCTCGCGATCCCGGGCCCAGGCGCTCGCCGATCGGGCCGCCTTCTGGCTCACGATCGTGGCACTCGTGGCCGGGGCAATCACGCTGGTCGCCTGGCTCGCCGCGGGTGCGACTGGCGCGTACGCCGTCGAGCGCCTCGTTACCGTACTGGTCATCGCCTGCCCCCACGCGCTGGGCCTCGCCGTGCCGCTGGTGATCGCGATCTCGACCACGCTCGGCGCACAGAGCGGCTTGCTGGTGCGAGACCGCCGGGGACTCGAGGAGGCGCGCCAGCTGGATGCAGTGGTGTTCGACAAGACGGGCACCCTCACGCTTGGCGAACACCGCGTGGTGGACTCGCGGGCGGCCGGCGGCCTCGAAGCCGGCGAGGCGCTCCGCCTGGCTGCGGCCGTCGAGCAGGATGCGGAGCACCCGGTGGCACGCGCGCTCGTCACCAGTGCCGCGGAGGGCGGGCTCGCCGTGCCGCGCGCCACGGGCTTCAAGGCCATCCCGGGCTACGGTGCGGAGGCCACTCTGGATGGCCGCCGCTTGTCGGTAGGCGGTCCCAACCTGCTCCGCCGGGACGGGATCGAAGTGCCGCCCGACCTCGAGGCCTTCGCAGCCGAGGCCGAAGAGCGGGGCCAGAGCGTCGTCTACCTGACCGAGCAGGGCCGTGCGCTGGCCGCCTTCGCGGTTGCAGACGCCGTGCGGCCCGAGTCGGCAGAGGCGGTGCGGCAGCTTCATGCCCAGCGCATCGAGGTGGTCATGCTGACCGGGGACGCGCGGCCGGTTGCGGAGGCGGTCGGGCGGGAACTGGGCATCGACACGATCTACGCCCAGGTCCTCCCGGAGGAGAAGGTCCGCAAGGTTCAGGAACTGCAGCGCCAGGGGAAGCGGGTGGCGATGGTTGGGGACGGCGTGAATGATGCCCCGGCCCTGATCACGGCCGATGTGGGCATCGCGATCGGCGCGGGAACGGATGTCGCGGTCGAGGCCGGCGATGTAGTGCTGGTGCGAAGCGACCCGCGCGACGTGCCCCGGATCGTCGCCCTGAGCCGGGCGAGTTATCGCAAGATGGTGCAGAACCTCTGGTGGGCCGCGGGCTACAACATCGTGGCAATTCCGCTTGCCGCCGGGGTGCTGGCGGGCCGGGGCATCGTGCTGTCACCGGCGCTCGGGGCGATCCTCATGTCATTGAGCACCGTCATCGTGGCCATCAACGCGCAGCTGCTGCGCCGGGCCGATCTCCGGTGATCGGGCGCAGTGGCGCGTAACTCAGTCTTTGGCCCTCCGCTTTCCGCTTTCAGCCTCCAGCCGCTCTCGCTAAGTTCCTCCATGCTCAAACATTTGCTCGCCTGCTGCGCCGCGCTCGCCCTGCTTGGGGCTCGGCCAGTACCTGGTGCGCCGCATCCCGGCGCTTCCAGCGGTGCCGACGTCGACCTCGTCGTCATGATTGTCGTGGACCAGATGCACCCGGAATACTTCACCCGGTTTCATGACGACCTGACCGGCGGCCTGCGCCGGCTCTACGATCACGGCGCCGTCTTCCTGCACGGCATGCAGGACCACGCCATGACGCTCACGGCGCCGGGCCATTCCACCGTTCTCTCCGGCCGCGAGCCCGCCAGCACCAACATCGTCTCCAACTCGCGCGGCGTGCCCGATCCGGCGTCACCCGTCATCGGGGCTCCCAAGGCGACCGGCGCGTCCCCCACCAAGTTCCGCGGCACGGCGCTCTACGACTGGATGCTCGCTCGCGACTCGAACACCCTGGCGCTCTCGGTGTCTCGCAAGGATCGCGGCGCGATTCTCCCCATCGGGCGCGCCCGCGCCAATGTTTTCTGGTACGCCTACAACACCACCTTCAGCACCAGCAGCTGGTACCGCGACACGCTGCCGACCTGGGTCAATGCCTGGAACAGCCGACGCGGGATCATGAAGCTCGCCGGCAGCAGCTGGACGCTGGCGCTGCCCGCGAAACGCTACGCCGAGCCCGATACGTTCGCCTTCGAGAATCGCGGCAAGGACACCCACTTCCCGCACCTGCTCCCGACTGATAGCGCCCAACTCGCCGGCGACATCACCGATACGCCTTTCATGGACTCGCTCACGCTCGATCTGGCGCTCGAGGGCACGCGCCAGCTCAAGCTGGGCACCCGCGGCTCCCCCGACCTGCTCGTGGTTTCGCTCTCGGCCACCGATGCGATCGGGCACGCATGGGGGCCCGATTCCCGCGAGATGCATGACCAGATCGCCCGGCTCGACCGTGCCCTCGGCTGGTTCCTGGATTCGCTCGGCACCATGGTGCCGTCCGCACGCACCGTCGTTGCGCTCACGGCCGATCACGGCGGCGGCTCCATCACCGACTACAGCCGGGACGTCAGGCATGAGCCCGCGGGCCACGTGGTGCTGAGCCAGCTGCTGCCCAGGTGGCGCGCGGAAATGCGAGTAATGGAGCAGCGCTGGCGTACCGATTTCGGTGTGAATGATGAATCAGGCCTGATCGCGGCCAACGTGGCCGCCATGCGGGCGCGCGGCCTCAACGTGGACAGTCTGAGTGAAGCGCTCGCCCGGGCGCTCTCGGCCCGCCCCGAAGTGGCGCGCGTGTTCACGCCGCGTACGCTCGCCGCCGGCAGCGACACCGATCTCCTTGTCCACCGGTGGCGGCGACAGCTGCCGCCCGACTTCGGCTGGCTCGCGGCGGTGGTGCTCAAGCCCGGCTATATCTGGTCGTCGAGCGGCATGGCTACGCACGGCACACCGTCACAGCAGGACGCGACAGTGCCGATTGTCTTTATGGGCCCGGGGATCAGGGCGCGTCACTACGATCAAGTCATCCGGACCACCAGTATCGGGCCGACGCTCGGGGCGCTGATTGGCGTGACGCCGACAGAGCCGGTGGATGGTGCGGTTGTGACCGAGGTGAGCGGCGCCGGCCGATGACCGAGCTGCCCACCCTGCCATGCTACCCGTGCCCGCACGGCTCCAACTGCTGCAGCTGGGGGGCCACGGTCACCGACGGCGAAGCCGAGGCCATGCTCGCCGAGTTCGGCGATGACTACGTCTACCAGACGCGCTGGGGCGAGTGGCGCACCCGCATCCGCGGCGGCCGCTGCGCGTTCCTGCAGGAAAACGTCTGCGTCATCCATGATCGCAGCTACTATCCCCGGGTCTGCCGCTACTTTCCCTGGCGCGACGCCGAGCACGGCGGTCCCTACGAGTTTGACCAGACGATCTGTCCCGAATTCATCGCGCGCCCCGAGCTGATCCAGATCGGCCGGGAGCTCCCATCGCTGGACACCGATTCTGCCACCCGATGAGGCCCCATGAAACACTCGCTCGCCCTGCTCGCCTTGCTCGCCCTGCCCGTCCCGGTGATGGCCCAGTCGCCTGACGCCGCCCTCGAGCACGCCCGCAAGCTGCTCGAGACCACGCCGCTCATTGACGGGCACAACGACCTGCCGTGGGAGATCCGCACCAATCGTGAGCATCCGCACGATGTGGCCGCCTATGATCTTCGCAAGACGACGCCGGGACACACCGATCTCGCCCGGCTGGCGGAAGGGCGGGTGGGCGGGCAGTTCTGGTCGGTGTACATCCCTGGGGAGATCAAGGACAGTGGGTACGCCCGCGTGCAGCTGGAGCAGATCGACATCGCCCGGCGGGTGATCGCGGCCTATCCGGACAAGCTCGCGCCCGCCTACTCGGCGGATGACATCGAGCGCGAATTCAAGGACGGCAAGATCGCCTCGCTCATGGGCATGGAAGGCGGGCACGCCATCGAGAACTCGCTCGGTGCGCTCCGGGCCTATTACGCGCTCGGCGTTCGCTACATGACCCTCACCCACAACGTGACGCTCGACTGGGCCGATGCGGCGCTCGACAGCGCGAAGCATGGAGGGCTCACACCCTTTGGCAAGGAAGTGGTGCGGGAGATGAACCGCCTCGGCATGCTGGTGGACCTGGCCCACGTCTCGCCGGGGACGATGAGCGATGCGCTCGACGCCACCCGCGCGCCGGTCATCTTCTCCCACTCGGGCGCACGCGCCATCGTGGATCACCCGCGCAACGTGCCGGATTCCATCCTGGCGCGGCTCAAGCAGAACGGGGGTGTTGTGATGGTGCCGGTGGTGCCGGAGTTCGTGTCCAGGGCGGTGAAGGCGTGGCAGGATGAGGCCGATGCGGCGCTGAGCGGCATGCGCACGGCACCTGATTCGGTGCGCCGCCAGGCCCGGCGCGAATGGATGGCTGCGCACCCGCGCCCGCATGCCACGGTCAAGGACGTGGCGGATGTCATCGAGCACATCCGCGACGTCGCGGGCGTAGATCACGTGGGCATCGGCGCCGACTATGACGGCATCACCAGCACGCCGGACGGGCTGCCGGACGTGTCATCCTATCCCGTGATCTTTGCGGAGCTGATCCGGCGGGGCTGGAGCGACGCGGACCTGAAAAAGCTGGCAGGGCAGAACGTGCTGCGGGTGTTCCACCAGGCGGAGGCGGTGGCGAAGAAGCTGCAGCAGACGGAAAAGCCGAGTGTGAAGACGATTCAGGAGCTGGATGGGGCGCCAGCAACATAGAGTCACGAAAGCACGAAAGACACGAAAACACGAAAAAACTGCATTTCACACGAAAATACGAAAACGCGAAAAAATGCCGAAGCATTGAACTTTCGTGCTTTCGTGCTTTCGTGTGCGCTGTTGCAGTTTCGGGCGGTTGAAGTGTGATGACGTCGGCTGGAGTCTCGATGCCTGTCGTCACACCTTTCGTGCTTTCGTGTCTTTCGTGCTTTCGTGATTCACGGGCCCGCGACCCTTCCTCATCCACATAATCGCCCCTCCAATCGCAATCGCCGCGAACGCAAACCACTGGATGGAGTAGCTCAGGTGCGGGCCGTCATCGAGGGCCGGGAGTTCCACCCTCCGCGGGAACGTACTGCGGGGACTGACTTCCTCCTGCACCACATAGACATCCATCACGGGGACCGGCACGCGCTCCGTGATAGCGGCACTGTCGAGTCGAGCCCACGTCGTCGCGCCATTGTGCTGGAGCGGCCGCCCGTGATCGGCGCGGGAGGGAATCACCTGCGTGGTTCCCGTCACCTCACCTGCGTCGCCTTCGGGAGCGCCCCTGGCCGGCAACGTCATGCCATCCGGCGAGGGAACGAATCCGCGCGCCACCATCACCGCGCGTGTCCCACCCTCGAGCACCAGTGGCGTCACGAGCACTACGCCGGGTGCGCCGTGAAAGGTCTGCTGCCGCAGGACAATCTCATGCTCATAGTCCCAGCGACCGCGCGCCTCGAC
>DASSTP010000220.1:0-3318 GCA_035707845.1 Gemmatimonadales bacterium
GCTCTTTCACTCCGTGAAGCATGGCGTCGAGTACGTGAGCGACGGCACCGGGCCCATCACCACGCCGCTGCTGTTCGTTCCGTTCGAACTGGGCGGACAGCGGATCGGCACCTTCCGTGGCCTCACAATCTACCGGGACAGCACCAGGAAACCGTCATCCGTCACGCTCACGGTCGCGTTGCGTGACTCCGTCTCGCCCGGCGACCTCAGCCGCTGCCTGCTGACCCTGCTGCCCAGCGGCACCGGGGACTATAACCCCACCAGCTATCAGTGCCTCACCCCGGCCGATACCGGGGGCAAGGCGCTCGCTCGGTTCGGACTGCTGCGCATCCGGTCGACGGACGATAGCTTTCCGCTCTTCGCTCCCGAGCACGATCTCGACCAGCTCCGCAGCAACTGGGAGCCGCGGATGCACAGCGCTGATTCACTGCAGGAATTCATGAACGACTCCATGCGTGATGCCATTCACGGCCAGATCGAGAGCACCATGAGTGCCGCGCGCGAGCACGCCGAATCCCTGCGCGGCACCCTGCCCGAACCGTGAAGCTCCTCGTTCTCGACAACTACGACAGCTTTACCTGGAACCTGGTGCAGCTCTTCGGCGCGATGGGCGCCGAGCCGCAGGTGTACCGCAACGACGCATTGAGCGTGGATCAGGCGCTGGCCCTCGCTACCGATGCCATCATCGTCTCGCCCGGTCCCGGCTCGCCCGCCGATGCCGGGATCTCCATTCCCCTTGCCCGCGCCGCCGCCGCCCGGCGCATTCCCCTGCTGGGTGTCTGCCTCGGTCACCAGGCGCTGGCCGAGGCGTTTGGCGCCGCGATCGAGCGCGCGCCGGCGCTGATGCACGGGAAGACCTGCCACGTGGTCCACGACGGCACCGGGCTGTTTGCCGGCGTTCCCCAGCCGCTGACCGTGATGCGCTACCACTCGCTGGCGGTGCGGCCGGGCACCCTGTCGCCTGATTTCCGGACCACGGCGACGGCCGTCGAGGCAGGCGGGGAAACGGTCATGGCGATTGCACATCGCACGCTGCCGCTGTTCGGCGTGCAGTTCCATCCGGAGTCGGTCGGAACCGTGGCCGGCTCACAGCTCCTCAGCAATTTCCTCCAGGTTGCCAGTGGTTGATTGCCGTTACATCCGGCCGTAGGTTGCACGTCATCCCTGATCCACCCTTTCACGCATGGCGCCCTCCATGAAAGTTGGCAGCGTCTCCGTTCTCGCCGGTGCCCTGGCCGGCATGCTGGCCTGCACTGGCGCACCCTCCACGACGCCGGTTCCGGAACAGGCCGCCGACTCGTCGGCGGCGGCGAGTTCGCCGGGCGGGGTCTTCCGCACCGTCGAAGAGGGCGGCCGGATCGACAACAGCACCACTGCCTATCCCTCCACCTACAAGCCCCTGCCGTCGCACGCCGTGGTCATCCGCGGCGCCACCATCCTCACTGCCACTGGCCCGGCCCTCACGGGCGCCTCGCTGGTGCTGGAGGACGGGAAGGTGACGGCAGTCGGGGCATCGATCACGACGCCGCCTGGCGCCGAGGTCATCGACGCCACCGGCAAGTGGGTGACACCCGGGATCATCGACACGCACTCCCACCTTGGCGTCTATGCCGCGCCGGGCGGTTCGTCGCTGGATGATGGCAATGAAGCCACCAGTCCCAACACCGCCGACGTGTGGGCTGAGCATTCGATCTGGCCCCAGGATCCGCAGTTCGGGCTGGCGCTCGCCGGTGGCGTGACGACGATCGAGATCCTGCCCGGTTCAGCCAACCTCTTTGGCGGGCGCGGGGTGGTGCTTCGCAACCTCGCCGCCACCACCGTGCAGGCCATGAAGTTTCCCAACGCGCCGTATGCCCTCAAGATGGCATGCGGCGAGAATCCCAAGCGGGTGTACGGCAGCCGCGGGCGGGCGCCCTCGACCCGGATGGGCAACATGGCGGGGTACCGTGAGGCGTGGATCAGGGCCACGGCCTACAAGCGGCGCTGGGACCAGTGGCGGGAGGAGGGTTCGGATCCCGCCAAGCAGCCCGATCGCGATCTCGCCATGGAGACGCTGATGGGCGTGCTCGACGGGCAGATCCGCATCCAGAATCACTGCTATCGTGCCGATGAGATGGCTGAGATGGTGGCGATGTCCAAGGAGTTCGGCTACCACATCGCCTCGTTCCATCATGCGGTCGAGGCCTACAAGATCCGCGACCTGCTGGAGCGGGAGAACATCTGCGCCAGCATGTGGAGCGACTGGTGGGGCTTCAAGCTGGAAGCGTACGACGGCATCCGCCAGAACATTGCGCTCATGGCAGCCGATGGCGGCTGCGCCATTCTCCACACCGATGATCCCGACGGCATCCAGCGGATGAACCAGGACGCTGCCAAGGCGCTCCAGGCGGGGCTGGAGGCCGGTCTGCAGCTGACGGAAGCAGATGCCATCAAGTGGATCACGATCAACCCGGCCAAGGCGCTGGGCCTCGAGCAGGAAGTCGGCTCGCTGGAGCCGGGCAAGCGCGCCGATGTCGTGATCTGGTCCGCCGATCCCTTCAGCATCTACGCTCACGCCGAGAAGGTGTTCCTTGACGGCGCGCTGGTGTATGACCGCAACGATCCGACCCGGCAGCCGGTCACCGACTTCATGCTGGGGCAGACGGAGGCGGGACGATGAGAGCGCTCAATTTCCTTGCCGCGAGCGTGCTGCTCGCCGGCGCCGCCGCGCCTGCCCATGCCCAGACGATCGCCATCACCGGCGCACGGATCCTGACGGGGACTGGCAGTACGCTCGACAACGCGACCGTGCTGGTGCGTGACGGCCGCATCGCGGCGGTCGGCAGGGATGTCACCGTGCCGGCCGGCGCCACCGTCATTGACGGCCAGGGCAAGGTGGTCACGCCCGGGCTGATCAATTCGTACACGACAATCGGTATCGTGGAGATCGAGGCGGTCGACGAGACCAACGACGCAGCGAGCGGTAACGACCAGATCACCGCCGCGTTTGATGTCCGCTACGGCCTGAATCCCTATTCGACGCTTATCCCTATCGAGCGCGACGGTGGTGTCACCAGCGCGGTCGTGGCACCCGGAGCCCGGGCTTCGATCATCGCCGGCATGGGTGCGCTCATCCACCTCGCCGGTACAACGGCCGATGCGATGCTGGACCGCAGCCCGGTGGCGATGTTCGGCATCCTCAATGAGGGAGCGGCGCGGCGGACCGGTGGCGCGCGCGGAACCGCGGTCCTCCGCCTGCGAGAGCTGCTCGAAGACGTGAAGGTCTATGCCGCCAATCCGGCCGCCTACGAGAATCGCGACCGGCGTGACCTGAGCCTG
>DASSTP010000221.1:0-17415 GCA_035707845.1 Gemmatimonadales bacterium
CCTTGATCTCCCGCCTGGCGCCACGGTGCGCGATGCGGTCGAGGCCCTCGACCCGGATCTCGCTGCCGACCTGGGTGGCCGCGCGCACGCCACTGATGGGCGGGGCATTGTGCTGGCACCGGCTGGCACGCTGAGCGCCGGATCCATTGTTCGCGTCCTGCGGTCAGCGCGCCAGGCAGGCGATGCTGACGCTTGAGGCGCTGCGCCGGCTGCCCAAGGCGGAATTGCATGTCCATCTCGATGGCTCCCTTCGGCCGGCGACGATGCTCTCGCTGGCGCGGGATGCCGGACTCGTGCTTCCGGTGGATGATCCCGAAAGCCTCCGCGCGCACATGCGGGTGGATGACGCCCGCAATCTCGAGGAGTACCTCACCCGCTTCGACCTGACCATCGCGCTGCTGCAGACGCCCGAGGCGATCGAGCGGGTGGCGCATGAGATGTGTGAGGACGCGGCCCGGGACGGCGTCTGGTATCTCGAGGTGCGCTACTGCCCCATGCTGAGCTGTCAGCAGGGGCTCACGCTCGACGACGTGATCACGGCTGAATGGAGGGGCCTGCAGCGGGGCGAGCGGGATTTCGGGATCACGGCGCGGATCGTCTGCTGCTCGCTGCGCCATTATGACCCGGCGCTTTCGCTGGACATTGCGCGGCATGCCGTGAGCGCTCGGCACCTCGGGGTGGTGGGCTTCGACCTGGCGGGTGGCGAAGCGGGGCGGCCCCCCGGCCCCCATGCCGCGGCCTTCGACGCTGCCGCGGCCGGCGGCCTCGGTATTACGGTGCACGCGGGCGAGGCCGCTGGCGCGGAGTCGATCGCGGAGGCAATCTTCCGCTGCCACGCAAATCGCATCGGGCATGGTACCCGGCTCTGGGAAGACCCGGTGCTGCAGGATTACGTGCGAGACCGGCGCATCTGCGTCGAAGCCAATATCACCAGCAACATCCAGACACGCGCCGTGCCGGACGCGGCATCCCATCCGGTGCGACGCTATGTGCGTGAAGGCCTCAACGTCACCCTCGGCACCGACAACTGGCTGATGAGTGACGTCTCCCTCAGCGGCGAGTACCAGCTCGCCCATACCGCGCTCGGCTTCTCGCGCGAGGAGATCACCCGCATGCTGCTGAATGGCTTCGAAAGCGCGTTTCTCCCCTGGCCGGAGCGGCGCCAGCTCATTGACCGGGCGGAGGCGGCCCTGACGGCCGCATGAGCATGCTCCTCCTGCTCCAGGCCGCCGTGGACACCACGAAGACCGCGGCCCAGCGCCTTGCCGAGGCGCACGCCAACCTGTCAGCGCCTCTCAGCGAACGGCTGGTCGGCGTGCTTGGTGTCGCGGTCATGATCGGGCTGGCGGTGCTGATCAGCTACGACCGGCGGAAGATTCCCTGGCGGTTGGTGGGCATCGGGCTCGGGTTGCAATTCGTGTTCGGGGTGATCGTCCTGAAGACCGGACCGGGACGCGCCTTCTTCGATTGGGTAGGCGGCATCGTGACGGGGCTCCTCAAGTTCCAGGAGCAGGGCGCCCATTTCGTGTTTGGCGACCTGATCTACAATACGGTTCCGGTGGGGCTTCCGCTTGCCGGAGGCGGCGTGGATGCGGGCGCCGGCTTCGTGGCCAACACAGGCGCCTTCTTCGCCTTCAATGTCCTGCCGACGATCATTTTCTTCTGTGCACTGATGTCGGTGCTGTACTACCTCAACGTGATGCAGATCATCGTGAAGGGCATTGCGTGGGTAATGCAGAAGACCCTCGGCACCTCGGGCGCAGAGACACTCTCGGCCTCGGGCAACATCTTCCTGGGCCAGACCGAGGCGCCGCTGCTCATCAAGCCGTTCGTCGCCACCATGACCGAGTCGGAAATCATGACGGTGATGGTGGGCGGCTTTGCAACGGTCGCCGGTGGCGTGCTTGCGGCGTACGTGGGGATGCTTTCGGGCTACTTCCCGAATATCGCCAGCCACCTCCTGGCTGCCAGCGTGATGAACGCGCCGGCCGGGCTCTATCTCTCGAAGATCATCCGCCCGGAAATCGGCGTGCCGCTCACCAAGGGCAAGCTCGAGCTCACGGTGGAAAAGACCGACTCCGGCGTGATCGAAGCGGCCGCGAACGGCGCCGCGCAGGGGGTGCAGCTCGCCATCAACGTCGCCGCGATGCTCATGGCGTTCGTGGCATTGGTGGCAATGCTCAACTTTGGCATGGGTTGGATCGGACACTTCTTCGGTCACCCGGAACTGAGCCTGCAGGGCGTGCTCGGCTTCCTGCTCCGGCCCCTCGCCTGGGTGATGGGGGTGCCCTGGCACGACAGTGCCTACGTCGGGAGCCTGATCGGCATCAAGACCACAATCAACGAATTCGTGGCCTACTCGCAGTTCGCGGCCGACATGGCCAAGGGGATGGTGCTTGCCCCCCGGAGCGCTGTGCTGGTGACCTACGCGCTGCTGGGCTTTGCCAACTTCTCATCCATCGCCATCCAGATCGGCGGGATCGGTGGCCTCGCCCCCGAGCGGCGCGGCGAGATTGCACGCTTCGGGCTCAAGGCGATGATCGCCGGCAACCTGGCCGCGTTCATTTCGGCGGCGATCGCGGGGATTCTGTTGTGACGCGGAGCGCTATGCGCTGTGCGCTTAGCGCTATGCGCTATGCGCTGTGCGCTGTGCGCTGTGCGCTGAGCGCCGAGGACCGGGAGTGTCATCCGAAGCGTGTAACCTGAGACCTGCGACCTGAGACCTGCGACCTGCGACTTGCGACTTGCGACGTGAGACCTGCGACCTGCGACCTGTGACCCATGAACGATCTTCACTCTAGAACCGAGCTCATCACCCGCGCCCGCGATGCCGTACGCCAGCATCTCGAGGGGCGCACTCCCGACATGGCCATCGTGCTCGGCTCCGGGCTCGGCCATCTCGCCGAACGGGTCACGGATGGCGTACAGATCTCCTACGACCGCATCCCCGGTTTCCCGCTGCCGACAGTGCAGGGACACGCTGGCGAGCTGGTGGCGGGAACCTTCGCCGGCCGGACGGTCATCATGCAGAGCGGCCGGTTCCACATGTATGAGGGCCATTCGGCGGACCTCAGTGCGCTGCCGGTGCGGGTATTTGCCGAGCTGGGTGTTCGGACCCTCATCGTCACCAACGCCGCCGGAGGCGTCCGCCGGGGCTTCAAGCCCGGCACGCTCATGCTCATCGCCGATCATCTGAACCTGACTGGCCGCAACGCTCTGGCGGGTGAGGCGCTGCCGGGAGAAGAACGCTTCCCGGACATGTCCGAGGCGTACGACGGCGGCTTGCGGAAGCTGGCGAAACAGGTGGCGGCGAAGCGGGGCATTCCCCTCGAGGAAGGCATCTACGCCGGCCTGCTCGGTCCCAACTACGAGACACCGGCGGAAGTGCGCATGCTCGCGACCCTGGGTGCCGACGCAGTCGGCATGTCCACTGTCGTCGAAGTCATCGCGGCCCGCGCGCGCGGCGTCCGCTGCCTCGGCATTTCGACCGTCACCAACGCCGCTGCCGGCATCAGCGAACAGCCGCTGTCACACGCCGAGGTGATGGAGGCGGCGGATCGGGTGAAGGACCATCTCGGTGCCCTGGTGGAGGGCGTGGCGGCGGGAGCCGGCTGACCGCGCCAACGCTCAGCGTGCCGGGACAGCGTGGTTGAGCGGAGGGTGCCCGTGCCCGATCGCAGGCGCGGCCTGCATGGCGCGGTTCACGTAGCGCAGGGACTCGTCCACCGCCTGCACCAGCGTTGTGCCCAGGGCAAGCTGCGCCGCGATTGCGGCAGAGAGCGTGCAGCCGGTGCCGTGCGCGCCGGGAATATTGAGGCGGGGACGCGTGAAGCGGCGTGTCTGGTCGGCGGTCACCAGCACATCGGTGACGATGTCGCCATCGAGATGCCCGCCCTTGACCAGCGCAGCCCGGGCACCCAGCGCCACGAGTGAGCGTCCGGCGCGTTCCATGGACGCGGCGTCACGCACTTCCTGGCCCAGCAGAATCTCGGCTTCGTCCAGGTTGGGCGTGACGAGAGCAGCGAGCGGCAGCAGCTCGTCACGCATGATGGTTTCGGCGTCGGCGCTGAGGAGACGGTCGCCCGAGGACGCCACCATGACCGGGTCCACCACCAGCGCCGGCCACTTCTGCTCGCGCGCCACGCGGACCACCACGGCGACCAGCGACGCCTCCGCCAGCATGCCGGTCTTGACGGCATCGGGAGGCAGGTCGGGGACCAGCGAGTCGAGCTGCGCGAGCAGGAAGCCGGGAGGGACCGGATGCACCCCCCGGACGCCCACGGTGTTCTGCGCCGTGAGCGCCGTGATGGCCGTGGTGCCGTGCACCCCGAACTGGTGGAAGGTCTTGAGGTCGGCCTGGATGCCTGCGCCGCCGCCCGAGTCCGACCCGGCAATGGTCATCGCGATCTTCACTGCTGCTGTACCTCCTTGGGCGCTGGCGGCATGGCCCGGAGCCGGCTGCGAAGCGAGTTGTACGCCGAGAGGTCCGAACGACCATTGCGCACGGCGGCCTTGGCACCGGGGACTTCCTCGATGTATCGGTCCACGTTGCTCAGGCGTTCTGACGTGGCGGGGTGCGAGGAGAACCACAATTCCACCTTGCTGGGTTCCCGCTGCTGCAATGCTTCGAGCGTCTGGAATTCCCGCTTGAGGCCTTCAGGATCGATGTTGGCTTCCGTGGTGTAGACCACCGCCATGGAGTCGGCCTCGCGCTCGTCATCGCGCGAGAATTTGGCAAAGATGGCGCCACCCGCAAGGTTGACGGCCAGCGCCTCGAGGTCGCTGGGCTGGCGGCCAAGCAGCACGTAGGCCAGCGTGAGCCCGGTGTTGGCCGCGCCGACCTGGCCCATCTGTTCGGCGGAATGGCGCAGGTCCACGTGGCCGATCTCATGGGCCAGCGCGCCGGCAAACTCATCCCAGTGGTCGGCCCGCTCGATCAGGCCGCGGAACACGTAGATGTGGCCACCCGGCAGCGCGAAGGCATTGACCTGGTCCGAGTTGATGACCGAGAAGGACCACTCCAGGTCCTTCCGCCGCACCACGCGCTGGAGCGGCGCGACCGAGCTGTTCAGCGCGGAATTTACCGCGCCATCGTGAATCACCGGCATGGAGCGCTCGACCTCGGCCGCGGCCTGGTTGCCAGTTTGGACTTCCTGCTGCACGCTGGGCGTGCATGACAGCGACAGGAAAAGGACGGGCAGGGCACATGCAGAATGAAGGAATCGCGGCATGAGCAGCTCCCTGATCTCAACGGTTCGTGACCTCAGCCTCAAGCGCGGCCGGGAACGCCGTGGCCTGGCGCTTGCCGAGGGCGTGCGACTGGTGGAGGAAGCTCGTGCCGCGGCCCTCGAGATCCGCGGCGTGCTGGTGGGCCCTGCGCTCGAAGCGACCGCACGCGGCAAGTCGCTGAAGGCCGCGCTCGCGGCCTCGGGCGTGCGCATGCAGGAGGTGTCGTCCGATGACCTCAGTGCGCTGGCCGACACCGAGCATCCCCAGGGAATCATTGCGGTTATTGCACCGCCGCGCTGGAGTCTGGATCACATCACGGTGAGGCCCCATGACACGCTCCTGGTGCTGGACGGCGTGCAGGACCCCGGTAATGTGGGCACCATCATCCGGACGGCATTCAGCCTGGGCGCACGGGGCGTGATCGCCCTGCCGGGTACGGCCGAGCTGACAAACCCGAAGGTGCTGCGCTCGGCGATGGGAGCAAGCTTCCGCCTGCCTGCGGTGGTCGCCACCGCAGCCGATTTCCTCCTCTGGGCCAGCTCCCATGATGTGGGCGTCTGGGTTACTGCCGCCGACGGCGAGCCGGTGCACGATGCGCCCAGGACCGGGCCGCTCGCACTGGTGCTTGGTAATGAAGGCGCCGGCGTGTCGGCAGAGCTGCGCGAGGCGGCAAGTCGAGCGGTCGCCATCCCGCTGGCAGAAGGCGCCGAGTCACTGAATGTGGCGGCGGCAGCCGCGATCCTTCTCTATGAGGTGAAGCGTGACTGAGCTGTCCCGGTGGTTTCTTGCGGCGGTCGCCGGTGTGCTGGGGCTGGTGCTCGGCAGTTTCCTCAACGTGTGCATCGTCCGCTGGGGTGCGGAGCCCAAGCAGTCGGTGGTGCGACCCCGTTCGCGCTGCCCGCGCTGCGGCGCCTCGCTCAAGCCCTGGGACAACATCCCGGTGCTGTCATGGCTCGTGCTTGGCGGCAAGTGCCGCTCCTGCGGGATGCCGATCTCGGTCATGTACCCGCTGGTGGAGCTCGGCACGGGCATTATCTGGGCCGGGATGGCGTGGCAGTTCGGCCTCACCCTGCATGCATTGAGCGGGGCGCTGCTCTTCACGATTCTGCTGGGCATCGCGCTCACCGACTTCCGCAACTACATCATCCCCGATGAATTCACCCTGGGCGGCCTCGCAGTCGGCCTCCTGCTGGCACTGGCAGCAGGGCTGCATCCGTTTCTCATGGCAATGCTCGGCGCGGCGGTTGGATTCGGGACACTCTGGCTGGTGGGCTGGCTCGGCACCATGGTCGCCAGGAAGGAGGCGATGGGTGGCGGTGACATCAAGATGATGGCGATGGTGGGCGCCTTCTGCGGCTGGACCGGGGTGTTGCTCACCATCCTCCTTGGCGCGGCCATCGCCGTGGTGGTTTTCATTCCGATCCTGATTTTCAGGCGGGACAAGCTGGTGCCGTTCGGCATCTTCCTTTCGCTCGGCGCGGCCGTCACATGGCTCGCTGGAGCGGATCTCATCAATTGGTATCGTGGAATGGTGGGACTGTGATCCGCATTGTCTCCATCCTTGTACTGCTGCTCGCGGCGTGCCGCGGTGACCAGCCCGGCAGCACGCCCGAAGCGGCTCGGCTGGCGCACGTGATGGACAGCCTGAAACCGGCGGTGGAGCAGGCAGTGGGGCTCACCTTCAAGTCACCGCCAAGATCCGCGATCCGGAGTCGTGACGAGGTGCGCCGCTATCTCGTCAACAAGCTGGATGAGGAGCTCACGCCCGAACGAGAGCGTGGCGTCGAGGCGGCCTATCGCCTCCTCGGCATGATCCCCGACAGCGTCAGCCTCCGGGCACTCCTGCTGGACCTCCTCACCGAGCAGGTCGTGGGCTATTACGACGCCGATTCGGCGATGTTCTTCGGCGTGGCCGGCGCCCCGCCGGACCAGCTCGGCGTGACCGTGGCCCACGAGATGGTGCATGCACTGCAGGGCCAGTACGTGAATCTCGACTCGCTGCTCAAGGCCCGGGGCGACAACGACCGGGCCACGGCGGCGCAGGCGATTCTCGAGGGGCAGGCCCTGCTCGCGTCAATCCAGGTCATGGCGCCGTCGCATGATGTGCTCAACGATGACGCCGTCTGGTCCATGCTCAAGGCACAGACGCGGCAGGCGCAGAGCACCATGCCCAAGTTCGGCGCCGCACCACTGGTGGTGCGCGAAGGACTGATCTTCCCGTATGTGGAAGGCGCGCTGTTCATGCGCTGGTGGGAGACGCAGTCGGGCCATGCGGACACGGTGCCGTTCGGCGTGCTGATGCCCCAGTCGAGCGAAGAGATCCTTCATCCAGAGCGGTACACCCACGGTGACGCCCCGCTTGGCGTCGTCATCGATTCGGTGCCGGGCGAGCGGATCCTGCACGAGGACGGCCTTGGCGAACTCGAAACCACCCTGCTCAGCGCGACCCTCGCACGCGAGCAGGAGCCGAAATACGAGCCGCCGCTGGGATGGGGCGGCGATCGCTATCGCATCGTGGACACGCCTGACGGCCCGGCACTCATCTGGTATCTGGTCTTCGACGACGCCGCAGCTGCCGCGCGCTTTGATGCAGGCACCGGTGCCCTGCTTCGGAAGCAGCAGCGGAAAGGCTATCGAGGCGAGTTCAGTATGACTGAAGTGAGTGGTCACCCTGCGGCGCGGTACGAGATGGCGCCGGAGGGGTGGGCGGCGTGGAGCAGCATGCCGGGTGCGAAAGTGTGGTAGGGGCACTGGCTGCTGGTTGCTGGCTGCTAACGGAGCAAGCTGCCACCGACGCGTCATTGCGAGCGCGCAGTTAGCGCGCGAAGCAGCCTTGCAGCCCGACCGAGATCTGTTCTCCCATCCCACCCTCTTTACCGCAGAGTCGCAAAGGGCGCAAAGGCTCGCAGAGAGTCCATGGATCCGAGCCGCTCCGAAGTCCGACTCCAACATCAACAAACAGTTTGTGTCTTGCAGCGAGGATTGGGGCGCCCGGTACACTCGGGGCCTTCCGCGCGCTCTGCGACTCTGCGGTGAAAAGGGTGGGATGGAGGCAGAGATCGGGGTCGGGCTGCAAGGTTGCTTCGGCCGCGATGCGGCCTCGCAATGACAGGCCGGGGCGAGCTTCGCAGCCGCCGAGCCGCCGAGCCGCCCCTTCGCTGCGCTCAGGGCAAGCTACGCCGCCGAGCCGCCGAGCCGTCCAGCCGTCCAGCCGCCTTCTTGGGGTCTTTCACGATCGACAACACCACCGACCCGGCCAGGATCACCACGATAACGCCCAGCGAGACCGCGATGTGGGGATGGAACCAGTACGACACCAGCATCTTGAGGCCCACGAACACCAGAACCAGCGCCACGCCGTACTTGAGAAAATCGAACTTGTCGATCATGTCCTGCAGCACGAAGAACAGCGCCCGCAGGCCGATCACGGCGAAGATGTTGGAGCTGTAGACGAGGAAGGGGTCGCGGGTCACCGCAAACACGGCCGGGATCGAGTCCACCGCAAAGATGAGGTCGGTCCACTCGATGGTGATGAGCACCAGCAGGAGCGGGGTGGCCATGAGCCCGGCCGTGGTGCGGTGGAAGAACTTCGAGCCCACATAGCGGTCGCTCACCGGCAGCACCTTCCGGGCCCAGCGGACAACCCGGTTGTGCTCCACGTCCACCGTGGCGCCACCGGCGCGGAACATCTTGACGCCGGTGTATACCAGGAAGGCGCCGAAGACGTAGATGATCCATTCGAAGCGGGCGATGAGGTAGGCGCCCGCGATGATCATCGCCAATCGCATCGCGATGGCGCCCAGGATGCCCCAGTTGAGCACCTTGGGCCGGAGCTGCTCCGGCACGTTGAAGAACTGGAACACCAGCAGGAAGACAAAGAGGTTGTCGACGCTGAGGCTCAGCTCGATCACGTAGCCGGTGTAGTACTCCAGCGCCGAGACGCCGCCTTCGCGCCAGTAGATGAAGAGGCCGAAGGCGAGCGCCAGGGCGATGACGGTGAGACTCCACTTGAGCGCCTCACCGCCCGACGGCTTGTGGGACCGGCGGTTGACCACCGCCAGGTCGAAGAACAGCAGGGCCGCTATCAGCGCGGTGAACCCGATCCAGACGTACGGCCCGTGATGTCCCACTCAGCGGCCCCGCGCCTGGGCTTCGAGACGGGCAATCCGCTCCGCGGTTGGTGGGTGGGTGCTGAACAGCCGGGCAAACCCGCCCCCCGTGGCCGCGAGCGGGTTGACCTGCGCCAGCGGCGCCGCGGCGGGTGCCACTTTCATCGGGATCTGGTGCGCGAGGTTGTCCAGCCGCGCGAGCGCATGCGCCAGTGGCATCGGGTTGCCGGCGATCTCGGCGCCGACACGGTCGGCCTCGAACTCCCGCTGCCGCGAGACGGCAAACTGCATGAGCATCGCCGCGATCGGCGCCAGCAGGATGAACACCAGCTGCAGCGCCGGATGCCCACCCTCGCGGTCGTTCCCGCCGCCGAACATGAGCATGTACGGCAGGTACGACAGCGTCCCCGCGATGCCGGCGGCGATGGTGGTGGTGAGCATGTCGTGATTCTTCACGTGCGCCAGCTCATGGGCCAGCACGCCCTCCAGTTCCTGGGGCGGCACGTACTTGAGGATGCCGCTGGTCACGCAGACCACTGCGTGCTCCGGGTTGCGGCCGGTGGCAAAGGCATTGGGCTGCTCATGCGGTGCGATGGCTACGACCGGCATGGGGAGGCCGGCACGCTGCCGCAGCCGGTTCACCATGCGGTGGAGGTCCGGCGCCTCGCTCTCCGAAACGACCTGGGCGCGATACATGCGCAGGACGATCTTGTCGGAGAAAAAGAACATCACGAAATTCATGAGGCCGCCAAAGATGGCGGCGGCGATCAGCCCCTGGGCGCCGCCCAGGATCTGGCCCGCGATGAGAAAGAGGGCCAGCAATCCGGCCATCAGGATGAACGTCTTGGTGTATCCGCCCATCGGTGTCACTCCTCGATCGGCTGCAAGCACGAAAAAGCGAGACCCTCGTCCCCCGGCGCTGGCAGCGGTGGACGAAGGTCTCGCTCTGAGTGCGGGGTTCCCGCCTCCTGGCCGGACCGTGTCCCCTTCGGGACAGTCCTGACGATCGGCCTTCCGCCGCGTGGCGGACGAGCTACTCCCCTTCGATGGGCAGAAATGTAGTCTCGGCGGTGTGGGATGGTCAAATGGGTCGAGCGGTCGAGGGGTCGAGAGGTCGAGGTCTCCTCGACCATCTTGACTCCTCGACCCCTCGACTAGCTACCCAGCCGCATCAGCGCACGACCAAGGTTCTCCCGGGCCGCTGCTTCGCAGTTCTTCCGGAATGCCGCCGTCTGGTATATGAACGGGCGATCGAGAAATGCCTGCAGCACACGGACACGCGCCGCGCGATAGGCGGGCTCCGGCACGAAAGCGTATTCGTGGCGGATGGCAGCGTCGTAGGCATCAAAGGCAACGGCGGATGCCGCGAAGATGGCGAGGTCGGCGTCCGCCACCAGCTTGCCATCGGGCGACCTAGCCGCCTCGGTATGGCGCGTGTCGAGAATCATCGCGTGGACGCGCGCGGCCGTCTCCACGGGTGCATGCGCTGCCCGCAGCTGTCCCGCGGCGAGATCAGCACTGCGGGCCTCATTGTCGCTCTCGGCGGGGTGGTATATCGCGTCATGATACCAGATGGCGAGCATCGCCTCGGCCGGGTGCTCCAGCGCGCCCGACTGCGCCTGCAATGCGTCGAGGACCATGGCGATGTGGTGCAGCGTGTGATAGTGCCGGTGGGGTTCGGCGTAACGCTCGGCGAGTTCGGCCAGCTGGTCCGCACCATCGCCGTCCGCGCCGATGCCGCGCCACGCGTCGGCAAACCCCTGGGCCAGCTGTGTCAGAAGGGCGGCTTGCTCGTCCATGTCTCGTCGTCCAGCCGGAGCGCGACGGCGACCGTGCCGGGCGGCGTCTCATGCTGGCCCTCGGGAATCACCAGCAGCGCATTCGCCTTGATCATCGAAGTCAGGATGCCGGATCCCTGCGGCCCGGTGAGCCGCACCGATGGCGTGCTGTCACTGTCGCTGACGATGGCGCGCAGGAAATGCTGGAGCTTCGGCCGCAGCGAGACAGGCTCCGCCACGCACACCTCGATTCCCCGGCGGAAGGGCAGCACGTGGCCGCACATCCGGCGGATGGCGGGCCGGGCAAAGAGCTCAAACGTCACCATGGTACTCACCGGATTGCCCGGCAGGCCCAGCCACGGTATTTCGCCCAGCATCCCGAAGCCGACCGGCGCGCCAGGCCGCATGCGCAGGCGCCAGAACTTGAGGTCGGTGCCCAGCGCCTCCAGCACGCCGCGCAGGTGATCATGCTCACCCACGCTGATCCCGGCGCTGGTGATGAGCATGTCGCAATCGAGGGCGGGCGCAAGGTGCGCCCGGAGACTCGCGGGCGTGTCCCGGGCGATGCCCAGGTTGACCGGTTCCCCGCCGGCCTGCCGCACCAGGGCCATGAGCGTATGGGTGTTGCTGCTTGCCACCTTGCGCCCGGAGAGGATCTCCTCCGGCTGGTCCACGTCGGCGATCTCGTCGCCGCTGCCGAGAATGGCGACGCGCGGACGCCGGTAGACGAGCGGATGCGCCACGGCCAGCGACGCAAGCACGCCCAGCTCGGCGGCACCCAGCGCATGCCCCACCCGCAGTACCGTCTCGCCGGCGCGGATATCCTCGCCGGCAAGGCGAAAATTGATGCCGGCATCGCGACCACTCGTGATCGTGACGACGTCGGCGCCCTGATCGGTGTCCTCCTGGCGAATGACGCCATCGGCGCCTTCGGGGAGCGGTGCACCGGTAAAGATCCGGGCGCACTCGCCCGGCTTGATGGCCCTGGCCGGAACCGCACCGGCCGGGATGTGCTCCACCACGCGGAGCCGGACCGGATGCCCGGTGCTGGCGCCACGCACATCCTCGGCGCGGGTGGCGTAACCGTCCATCGCCGAGTTGGTGTAGAACGGAATGTTGATCGGGCTCACG
Organism: Gemmatimonadales bacterium; assembly: GCA_035707845.1. GTDB lineage: Bacteria > Gemmatimonadota > Gemmatimonadetes > Gemmatimonadales > GWC2-71-9 > CAMLHP01. The sequence goes on from DASSTP010000221.1 coordinate 12,248, forward strand.
ATATCCTGGGCCAGCACCGAGCCGAGGGCATCATCGAGCGGCACCCGCAGCTCGGGCTGCGGCTCGATGTGCTGCAGGATGAGCATGGCCGCCTCGCGGGCGGAGAGCATGGTTTCGCTCATGGCTCGACCTGAACGGCGCCAGCCCAGGCGGCGTCGGCCGCGCGCTCTGCCCAATCGGGCTGGGACAGCTCGATAACAGGACAGGGTGCGCGCAGCGCTGGCTGGTCGGTGACGACTGCGAGCCAGAGCGATGGGTCCTGATGATCGGTGAAGAGTGGTGGGGAAGTGACACTGCGCCGCCAGACTTCGATCCGGGGCAGGGAGCTGCGGGAGAATCCTTCGGCAAGCACAATATCGGCATCGCCCATGTACCGGCGCGCCAGCCCGGCCGGATCGTAATCATCGGCTACGCGCTCGAAGAGGACGCGGTACTCGGGCGAGGCAATGAGCGTCCGTTCGGCGTCGCCTTCGTGAAAGTGGCGCCAGGTGTCGGTGCCCTCGCGGTCCACCAGCGCCGGATGGTGCCCGTGCTTCAGTGTCATCACCCGTCGCCCCATCCGGGCCAGCGCCTGGCAGAGCGCCACGGTGAGCGTAGTCTTGCCGGCATTCTTCCGGCCTACGATGCAGACGAGACGCGTCGCCACTGAAGTTCCGCCTGGGCCAGGTCGTCGGCCGTGTTGATGTTGAAGAAGAGCAGCTCGGGTGATCCGGCCCGCGCCACCGCCTCGAGCGGCAGGACGGCGACCGACACGTCATCATGGAATGCGATCGCGCGACGGTCGCCCCGTTCGAGGGCGCGGCGGATGGCGGGTTCGCAGGCCGGACCGTACCCCGCGCAGAGCGGCTCCATGCCGCGCCGCCCGTCGCTGGCCGGCAGCACCGCGTCGTGGCCACGCACGAGCGCGTCGGCGAGCAGGCGCACCAGGTCGGCATTGACGAATGGCATGTCCCAGGCGACGGCCACCACGGGGGCGGGCGCCTGCGCCACGGCGGCATGGATCCCGCCGAGCGCGCCGAACCCCGGCAGCACGTCAGGCGCGATGCGAAGTCCGGTGTTCCAGTGCGCTGCCTCGGGATCGTTGGCAATCAGGATTGGCAGTTGTCCCAGTGCGTCGCGCATGACGCCGGCGAGCCGGTCCACCACCCGCTCGCCACCCACCACCTCGAGCCCCTTCGGCCGGCCGCCGAAGCGCGACGCGGCCCCGCCGGCGAGGATGGCGCCCTGGATGGGTCGTGGGTCGTGAGTCATGGGTCGTGAATCTCGCCAAGCGCTAAGCGCCAAGCGCTCAGCGCTCAGCTAGTACCGTCTCCCATGCCGCCGCTCCAGCACCACGTCGAACCCGACTTCGATCGAGAGCATGTGCTTGAGGCGATTCCGGATCATTGGCGGGGTGCCATCCTGCGGAGTCGGGCCGGCGATGGTCGGGAGGCGCACCATGTTGTCGCGCACTTCCCACCGGATCTGGTAGCTCGGCGCGACCTGGGCGGTGAAGCCCGCGCCCAGTCCGCCGGCGAGATAGAGCTTGGAGCCGCCCTCATCGGGAAAGATGTTGACCTCGACCCGCTCACTTCCCGCGCCGGCACTGTTGAACGTGCCGCTCGTGAGACTGGCACTCCGGCTGGCGAGGACAAACCCGAGACTGCCGCGCACGTAGGGCGAGACGGCCTTCCGGCTGGCAAACCGGTACATGGCGCCGCCGGCAATTTCCACCGCCGAGGAGGCTGTTTCCGACTGGTCAATGGAGCTGCAGGTCTCGGCGTTGCGCCCCGACGCGGTGGCGAAGGTGCGCCCGCAGGTGTCGTCGAAGCCGAGGCCGAGCAGGAACGCCTCGCCGAAGAAACCAAGGTGGTCGCCATGGAAGAAGATGCCGCGCGCTCCCAGGCTGAAGCTGTTCCGGATGCGGCGGGAAATGGTGAGCGTGTCGATCACGGTCTCGCCGGCCAGGTTGTCGAAGAGCGGCTGGCCGCGTACCTGCCAGAGCGATTGCCCGCCCACGAAGCCGGCCGAAACGTTGATGATGAGGCGAGCCTGATCACGCGTCTGCCCCACGGCGATCGCGGGAACGAACAGGGTGGCTGCCAGCAGCAGCGCCGGGCTCTTCATGGGGTTCCCGCCAGTCGATAATGTTCCACGGCCAGACAGCGATTCTGCACGACGGGGATGCCCGCGGCCTCCAGTGCGCCCGCCGCTTCGTCATTCTGCACGCCTACCTGTAGCCAGACGACGCGGGGACGAATGGCGACACATGGCGCGACCAGCGCAGGAATCGCGTCGGAGCGCCGAAAGACATCCACGATGTCCACCGGGCCGTCGGCCGCCGCGTCTTCCAGCGAACGATACACCCGTTCGCCCAGGGTCTCGTCGTCGCGGGGATGGACCGGGGCAATGCGATAGCCCTGCTTCTGCAGGTAGCGCGCGACACCATAGGCGGGCCGGCCGGGATTGTCGCCCAGCCCCACGACGGCAATCCGTCGTGACCCGGCCAGGATCTGGCGCAGCTCCTCATCCAACGGGCTCATGCTGCCCGCTGCGGATGCCAGCGGGGCGTGGCGCTCACGGCGCGCCCCACCAGGGTCATCCCTGAGCGCCGCGCGATCTCGACGGCGAGCGTGGATGGAACCGAGGGCGTGGCCACCCAGGCCAGTTCGGCTCGCGACGCCTTGTAGGCCAGCTCCGCGGAGATGCGGCCGGTGACGAGGAGGCCGAGGCCCGCGATCGCCTGGCCGGCGAGCAGCGCCGAGCCGATGGCCTTGTCCACCGCGTTGTGCCGGCCGATGTCCTCGGCGTGCGCAAAGAGCGAATGGGCGTCGGTGAGCGCCGCCGCGTGAATCCCGCCGGTTTCCCGGTAGCGCTCGCCTCGCTGGAACAGTTCCTTGAATCGCTGGCGAAGCGTCTCGGTGGAGGGAGGATCTCCCCGGGGTGGCTGCGGTGCCACAGTGGACGGGTCGGCCAGGAAGGTGGAGACGGCGCCACAGCCGGAGGCGAGCACCGGGCGGCGCTGCTCGCCCAGCACGGCATCCACCGATGCTGCAGCGACGGTGGCCCAGAATCCGAGATCACTGGCGCAGGGCCGCAGCTGGACGTCGGCGGCGGCGTGGATGTATCCCTCGCCATGCAGCCAGCCCACCGCGAGTTCCTCCAGCAGGTCCGGCGTGCACATCCAGGTCACGACGGGCCGGCCGTTCACCTCCAGCCAGACCGGCACCTCGTCCACCACCGCCTCGTCGCCGAGGCGGCCGCCGCGCTTCTCAGGACGGAAGGGAGCGTTCCCTGGCGCCACCACTCACCACCGTACCAGATACCCGACCCCGACCTGCAGCCACGGGGTCAGCTCCCAGTCGCTGAGGTCCCCATCGGGCCGCACCGCGTTGGATTCCTCGGTGCCCGGCTCCTCGACCGGCTCCGCCGCGTAACTGCTCGGGTAGGTCAGCTTCCAGAAGACGCCACGCACGTCGGCGCGGAGCAGGAGATGGCGGGTGAGAAAGATCCGGGTGCCGATGGATGGGGCGACGTAGAACTTGTTGCCGAACTTGTAGCCGCTGGTGTCCGCGGGCGTGTCGCTGGAGAACGCCATGCCCCCGCTCAGTCCCACGAAGGGCGCGAAGCCGTTCCAGGTCTTGCCGCCGGTGAGGTTGAGCTGGATCGTGAGGTCGGCGAAGGTCACCTTCTGGTCCACCGGACCGGTGGTGCGATTGGCCAGCTTCACGAACGGATTCACGATCAGCCGGTCCATCGTGCCATGGGCCACCGACACGCCCAGCTCCATGGTCTGGCTCGATCGCAGGTCGTAGCGCCCGCCGTAGATCATCCCATGATGCGGCCCGACACCAAGGGGGCCGCCCGCGCCGCCGACATAACCGACAAACGGCAGGATCGTATGGCCCGGCAGGATGTCGCTGTAGGGACTCTGGTCCGGCGGATGTCCCACCTGGGCGGAGGCTGTCGCCACCGTCAGGACGAGAAACAGCAATGAAACAGGAAGTACGCGCATCAGCCCTCGCGGAGGTCGCGGCCCGTCATCTCGGGAGATGGCTCAAGGCCCATCAGGTTGAGGATCGTCGGCGCCACGTCACCCAGCGCGCCGCCGCTACGGAGCCGCTCCGCGCCACCGCGCACCGACAGGAAGGGTACCGGATTGGTGGTGTGGGCGGTATGTGGGCCGCCGGTGCCGGGGTCGGTCATCAGCTCGGCGTTGCCGTGGTCGGCCGTGATGAAGAGCGACGCACCTACCTTGTCGGCGCTCGCCAGGATCCGGCCCAGGCACGCATCGATTGTTTCCACCGCCGTGATGACGGCCGGCATGACCCCGGTGTGTCCCACCATGTCGGCATTGGCAAAATTGCAGAGCATGAAATCATGGGTCCGGTGCTCGAGCGCGTGGCAGAGCGTGTCGGCGATGCCGGCCGCGCTCATCTCGGGCTGGAGGTCGTACGTTGCCACCTTGGGTGACGGCACCAGGATCCGCTCTTCGCCCCGGTACGGCGTCTCAAAGCCGCCGTTGAAGAAGTAGGTGACATGGGGATACTTCTCGGTTTCGGCCGTGCGCAGCTGGGTGCGGCCCTGGTCGGCCAGGACTTCCGCCATGATGCGCGCCATGCTGAAGGGCGGAAACGCCTGCGGAATGGGGAAGGTCTGGTTGTACTGCGTCATGGTGACGGCCACGAGCTCGGGCCGATCCGGCACCGGGAACCCACTGAAGCCGTCGATCATGAGCGCCGAGACGATCTGGCGCATCCGGTCGCTGCGGAAATTGAAGCAGAGCATGGCGTCGCCGTCGCGCATGGGGCAGGCGGCCTCGCCGCCGGCGTCCTGCATGACAATCGGTTTCACGAACTCGTCGGTGATGCCCTGCTCGTAGCTCTCCTCCACCGCGCGCACGGCATCCGTTGCCATGCGCCCCTGGCCCTTCACCAGCGCATCGTAGGCGAGCCGGGTGCGGTCCCATCGCTTGTCGCGGTCCATGGCGTAGTAGCGGCCGCAGAGCGAGGCGAGCACCGCGCGCGGGCCGGCGACGCGTCTCATGTCATCGAGCAGGCGTTGCACCACATCGGCGCCGATGGCCGGCAGCGTGTCGCGTCCGTCGAGGAAGCCCTGGATGGCAATCCTCGGTACGTCGAGCCGAAGGCCCAGTTCGATGCAGGCCAGCAGGTGCGTGTCGAGGGCAT
>DASSTP010000222.1:0-10546 GCA_035707845.1 Gemmatimonadales bacterium
ATATCCACCAGACCGATGCCACGGATTTCCATGTGGTGCCCGGCCAGTTCGTGGCCCCGGCCGATGAGCACGTCCTCACCGCGCTGGATGACCTGGACCACGTCGTCGGCCACCAGGCGGTGCCCCCGCTCCACCAGGTCCAGCACGCATTCGCTCTTGCCGATGCCCGAGCGCCCGACGAAGAGCAGGCCCACGCCATACACGTCCGCGAGGGAGCCGTGCAGCGTGGTGCGCGGCGCAAAGGCCTCCTCCAGCACTGGCTTGATGCGCCGGTAGAACTCGGCGGTCTTGAGCGTGCTGCGCAGGACCGGCACGCTGCGCGCGCGCGCCAGCTCCAGCATCTCGGCCGGCACGGACTGTCCCTTGGTGATGAACACGCAGGGAAGGTCGAACGCGAAGAAATCCTCCAGCGCGCGCTGCCGCTCGGCCGCCTCGCGGGTGGCGAGATAGGTGAGCTCGGTCTCGCCAAAGACGTGCAGCCGCGCCGGGTTGAACCGGGCGGTATAGCCGGCGAGCGCGAGGCCGGGACTCGCGATCTCCTCGTCGGGCAACGGACGGTCGAGCCCGAGTTCGCCGGTCAGCGACTCGAGCTGCAGCGGATCACCGCGCCGGGCGAGGAGTTCGCGGAGCGTGAGCATCAGGACTGGGGCGCATCCTGCCGGCGGCTGGTTCGCACGCGGCCGCTGCTGCGCTGGATCTGCCGCCGCATCTTTTCTTCCGCGCGGTCCAGCGCGGTCCGGTGGTCTTCGGCGGCGGCGCTGGCGACAAGCGGCGCGTCCCGGGCCACCCGGAACTGCAGCTCGGCGGTACAGCTCACCCCTTCCTGGTCAAAGATGACGCTCGCATCGATGGGATGCAGCGCGACCACGCTGAGCCGCTCGGTGACCGTTTCCGCCCGCTGCCGCAGGGTGTCGCTGATCTCGCAATGGCGAGCCGTGATCGTGGTCTTCATCTATGGCCTCCTGCCCGGCGCACCGCCGAGCGGTCAATGATCTGAGCAAGGTGAGCTTCGGTTTCAGCCGCGGCCGCGTCCCACGTCAGCTGCTCGGCAAAGCGGCGCCCGGCCAGGCCGAGGCGCGCCACCAGCGCGGGGTCCCCGGCGAGTTCCGTCATCCGGGTGGCGAGCGCCGCGACATCGCCGTGGGGCACGAGGAATCCGCTCTGCCCGTGTCGCACCGAATCCCGCAGCCCCGGACTGTCCGACGCGATGCTCGGCGTCCCGCATGCCGCTGCTTCCACGACCGTGATACCCCATCCTTCCTTGGGAGAAGGAAATACGTTTGCCCATGTGGAGCGCAACAGACGGATCTTTTCTTCTTCCGTGACGAAGCCGTGGAAGCGCACCGCCTGCTGCAGCCCAAGCTCGCGGGCCAGTCCCTCCAGTTCCGGACGGGCGTCGCCGTTGCCCGCGATATCCAGCGTCAGCTCGGGCAGCTCCTGTCGGGCGACTGCGAGCGCCCGGATTGCCAAGTCTATGCCCTTGTAGCGCTTAAGTCTCCCCATGTAAAGGAAACTCGGAGGTGCGGATCGCTCCACCGCCGGATCGGGCCGATAATGCACCGAGTCCACGCCCGGATGAATGACCCGGATGGCACTTGCCTCCACGCCCCGCCGGACCAGGTCGTCACGGGTGCTCTCGCTGATGGCGTGAAAGCCCGCACGACGATATCGGCGCGGGATGGGGCGCTCCGCCAGCCAGACCGCGGCGGCCATGGGCCAGGATGCTTCCTGGAAGGCGGTCTCGCCAAAAAGATGCGGCACGATGGCGCAGAACGGGAGCCGCGTCAGTGACGGCAGAAAGAGCGGAATCTTGTTGATGTCTTCGACCACGATGTCGGGCGGCTCCTGGCGCAGCGCCCGGCGCACTGCACCCCTGCCCTTTACTGCAAAGCTGGTGCGGGTTCCGATGCGGGTGACATCGAGTCCATCCACCTCCGCGCGGGCGACAGCCCCTGGCCAGCCGGAACAAACCAGCCGCACCCGATGCCCGCACTCAACCAATCGCCTGAAGATCTCGAACACGTGGATCTCGGCGCCGCCCGCCTGGGGATTGGCGCGATCGAGCCAGTTGACGAGCAGGATGTTCACGGGTCAGGCAAGGCGTCCGAGGTCGCGCGCGACCCGGTCGAGCACGCCATTGATGAAGGCGGACGCCCGCCCCCCGGCAAACCAGTGGGCCAGGCGCACCGCTTCATCGATGACGACCTTGGGCGGAGTCTGGCCATCCTCCAGTTCCTGGATGGCCAGCCGCAGGATGTTGCGCTCGATGACCGCCACCCGGTCCCAGCGCCAGTTTTCCGCGGCCGCGGCGGCACGGCGGTCGAGCACGCCCACGTTGGCGATGACGCGGGCGGCGTGCGCCTCGGCCAGGTCGAGCACCGTCGGCATCGGGCGGATGAGACGCGCCACGCCAGTGAGCGCCTGATCCAGTGCGCCACCGCCGGTCAGTTCCCAGGCATACAGCAGTTGCAGTGCGCGGGCTCGTCCTCGCGTGTCGAGCCGGCGCTCAGCCATGGCCCGATCGTGACTGCGCCAGCGCATCCGCCGCGGTGATGGCCGCTTCGGCCGCCTCCCTGCCCTTGTTGCCCGCGGCACCGCCCGCCCGCTCCATTGCCTGCTCCATGGTATCGACCGTCAGCACGCCGAACCCGACGGGCAGCCCGTGCCGCACCGCGATGGCGTTGAGGCCTCGCGCCGCTTCGGCGGCGACAAACTCGAAATGCGGGGTCTCCCCCCGCACCACGGCGCCGAGCGCCACCAGGCAGGCGTAACGGCCACTCGACGCGAGCGAGCTGGCGACAGCCGGCAGCTCAAAGGCACCCGGCACCCAGATGATGTCCACATGCGCCGGGCGCAGGCCGGCTTCCTCGCAGGCGGCACGCGCACCATCGAGCAGCCGCCGGGTCACCATTTCATGGTACTGGCTGACGAGAATGGCCATGCGGCCCGCGGCACGGAGGCGTCCGTGGATCTCAGTCATGACTCAGAATGTGAGAAGATGGCCAAGCTTGTCGCGCTTGGTTTCGAGATAGCCCTGATTCTCGTCGGTGCGACTCGCGATCAGCGGCACCCGCTCCACGATTTCGAGCCCATAGCCATCGAGTCCCACCAGCTTGCGGGGATTATTGGTCATGACCCGGATGGACGAGAGGCCGAGGTCCCGCAGGATCTGGGCGCCGATGCCATAGTTGCGCAGGTCGGGCGCGAAGCCGAGCCGGGTGTTGGCCGTCACCGTATCGGCGCCGGTGTCCTGCAGCGCGTAAGCGCGCAGCTTGTTCAGGAGGCCGATCCCCCGGCCTTCCTGGTCGAGGTAGACGATGACGCCCTCGCCCGCGTCGGCAATCTTCTGCATGGCCGCGTGCAGCTGGAAGCCGCAGTCGCAGCGCGCCGAGTGAAACACGTCACCGGTCAGGCACTTGGAATGCATGCGGACCAGGACGTCGCGCTTGCCCGCCACGTCACCCATCACGAGCGCCACATGTTCGGCATCGTCCACGTCGTTGGCGTAGCCCACCACGGTCCACTCGCCAAAATCGGTTGGCAGCCGCGCTTCGGCCACGCGATGCACCAGCCGCTCGGTCTGCAGCCGATGCGCCACCAGCTGCGCCACGGTCACGAAGGTGAGCTGGTGCTCTTCCGCGAAGCGCTGCAATTCGGGGACGCGAGCCATGCTGCCGTCGGGATTCAGGATCTCGCAGATGACGCCAGCGGGATAGAGGCCGGCGAGGCGCGCGAGGTCCACCGCCGCCTCGGTATGGCCCACCCGCTGCAGCACGCCGCCCGGCCTGGCGCGCAGCGGCGGGATGTGCCCGGGCCGGCGCAGGTCCGTGGGCTGCGTGGCGGGGTTGATGGCGACGTGGATGGTGGTCGCACGGTCGCTCGCCGAAATGCCGGTGGTCACCCCGAAGCGGCGTTCGGCGTCGATCATCACGGCGAAGGCGGTGCCGTGCTCCTCGGTGTTGCGGTCCACCTGCTGGGCGATGCCCAGCTCGTCGCAGCGTTCGGGCGTGAGCGCGAGGCAGATGAGCCCGCGCCCGTGCAGGGACATGAAGTTGATGAGCTCGGGCGTGACCAGTTCCGCCGCGCAGATGAGGTCACCCTCGTTCTCCCGGTCCTCGTCATCCACGACGACCACGATCCGGCCGTTGCGGAGGTCGTCAATCGCCTGCGCGATGGTGCCAAATGCCATCCGTTCCCCTGCCAGTCTTACCGTGAACCGAGGCGCGCCTGGAGCAGCGCCTGCACGTAGCGGCCGATGATGTCGGCTTCCAGGTGCACGGCGTCGCCCACGCGCAATTCGGCCAGTGTCGTATGCTGTAAAGTAAACGGGACGAGCACCAGACGGGCATGGTCCGGCGCCGGCATGGCATTCACGGTGAGGCTGACCCCGTCGAGGGTGAGCGACCCGCGCTCCACGGTGAGCTGGGCGACGTCGGCGGGCAGCCTGATGTCGAGCCGCAGCTCGTCGGCTTCCTCCGTCCGGGCCTGCACCACGCCAAGGCCATCCACGTGGCCCTGCACCAGGTGCCCGCCCAGCCGATCGCCGGCGCGCAGCGCGCGCTCGAGATTCACCTTTCGGCCCGGCCCGTACGTCCCCAGCCGGGTCCGATTCACCGTCGCCGTCACGGCGTGCACCTGGAAGCTCCGGCCCTCGATGCGTTCAACCGTGAGGCAGGCTCCATCCACGGCGATGGACTCGCCGAGCACGAGGTCCTCGTAGGGCGATTCCATCAGCAGCTCGCGGCCGCCGTCGCGCTCGCGCACTGACGTCACCACGCCGAGCGCCGTGATGATGCCGGTAAACATCAGGGCCGATCCATCGCAATGAGGGTATCCTGCCCCAGGGCGCGCCGCTCCACCACGCGCCAGCGCGGGGCGTCGGCCAGCCCCACGTCTCCGACGCCGATGAACGCCGCCCGTGCGTGGTCTCCCAGCCAGACCGGGCTCTGCACATGATAGAACCGGTCCACCAGGCCCTCCGACAGCAGCGCACCCGCGAGGCGGGCGCCGCCTTCGACCAGCAGCCGTTCCACCCCACGCGTACGAAGCTGTTGCAATCCGTCAGTCAGGCTGCGCATGGACACCACCGTGACACCGGCGCGTGTGATGGCTGCGGCTGCAGGTGAGGCGGCCCGTGCCGCGGACGTGAAGATGAGGGTCGGCAGTTCGCCGGCGGTGTTGACCAGGCGGCTGTCCGGCGTGGTCGTGAGGGTGTCATCGAAGACGACGCGGAGCGGGGCCGCGCGGGGCGTGACGGCCCCGCGGACGGTGAGCGAGGGATCGTCCTTGGCCACGGTGCCGGCCCCGACCGCGATCGCATCGAAGCCGGCACGCAACCAGTGCACCCATTCCCGCGCGGCGTCACCCGAAATCCACTGCGAACGCCCGGTGCTGTCCGCGATGCGCCCGTCCACGCTGGTGGCGAGCTTGAGTGCCACCCAGGGCCGCCGGTCATCGCGATGCCGATGGAGAAACGCGGCGTTCTGCGCCGCCGCCTGGTCGGAGGTGAGCCCGTATTCCACCGCGATGCCCGCCTGGGCCAGCACCTCGCCGCCACCCGCCGCCAATGGATTGGGATCATCCAGCGCGATGACGACCCGGGCTATGCCGGCAGCGATAATGGCGTCGGTGCACGGCGGTTGCTTGCCCTGGTGCAGGCAGGGCGACAGCGAGACCACCAGGGTGGCGCCGCGCGCGGCGGCGCCGGCCTGATCGAGCGCCCGCCGCTCCGCATGCGGCCCGCCGAATTCGGCGTGCCAGCCTTCGCCCACGACGACACCGTCGCGCAGCACGACCGCGCCGACCAGCGGATTGGGATGAACACGCCCCCAGCCTCGCCAAGCAAGACTGAGGGCGCGTTCCATCGCCTCTGTTTCATCCATGTCAGAAGCCGAGCTGCAGACCGAGGCTGTAGAAGGTGCTCCCCGCGGTGTCGTCGTATCCCTCGAAGGTGGTGCTGAGCTGCTGATCGACGCCAAATTGATAGCCGATCTCGCCGGTAAGGCGAAACACCCCGAAGGCCAGGCCGGCATCCGCAAAGCCCATCCAGCGGCTCTGGTCGAGCGGCAGCGAAATGGTACCCTGTCCGCCCGGCAGGGCGCTCACGTTGTAGGCACCGTTGGCCCTGCCCGAGTAGTGATCCCAGCCGGCTCCTGCCGCCACCATGAGCAGGCCGAAGCGCTTCCCTGCTGTCGCGCGAATATTCCAGGCATTGAGGTTGGCGTCGGCCTGGACGCGGTCACCGGCGGTGACGTCTCCGTAGCCCACCCGGGGCACCCGCCGGTGCATCACGCTGAGCGCCAGCGAGGGACGCACGTCGGTTTCGCACAGGATCCCAATGCGCGCACCGAGCCCGAATCCCAGCGACACCGGCCCGAGCTTGACCGCATTGGAGTCGGCCCGGATTCCGTCGGCGAAGTCTTCGTTGGGCACCAGCTGGATGGAGCCCAGGCCATCGATGGCGAGGAAGCCGTTGGCGAGGCCGGGAAAGATGCCCACCTGGGCTTCCACCACGGGCACCGGCGCGAGCACCGAGGAGCGCTCATGCACGGTGCCGTCGGCCTCGATCGAGGTAAGGTCGGGAACATGAAGCTGGAAGCCGTTGACCCGCACCGTGAGCGTGACGGCTCCCACCCGAGCGCTAGTGCCGCCTTCGGCCAGCACCGGGTTCCCGCCACTCACAACCATGCCAGCCAGCGGGAAATACGCCCTCGCAAGATCGACCGCGGCCTGGCACGTCTGCAGCACCCCGCCCTGCGTGGGGAACTCACCACACTGCCTGTCCTGGGCCGCCAGGGGCGAAGCCAGCACCAGCAGCAGCGGGGACAGCAGACGCAGGCGCATACGATGCATGCTAATCGGCAAAGCGCACAGACGGAACGCCGGATTCAACAAGACCGATGCGCCAGGTTGCAACTCCCGCCAGCTCGGCCGCGGCCCGCACATCGGCCTCGGCTTCCCGCGGCACCGCCACGATGAGGCCGATGCCGAGGTTGAAGACATCGCGCATTTCATCGGTGCTGACTGCACCCGCCTCCTGCAGAAAAGCAAAGAGGGGTGGCATGGGCCAGCTCGATGGGTCCACGACGGCGGCGCAGTCGGGTGGCAGGATCCGCACCAGGTTGCCGCCGATGCCGCCACCGGTGATATGCGCTATCCCATGCACCAGCGACAGGACCGGCATCAGCGCGGGCGCGTAGCTCCGATGCACCGCCAGCAGCGCGTCGGCCACCGACTGGCCGGTGCCGGGTATGCCATCCTCGAGCGTGAGCCCCGCTTGCTTGAACAGGATGTGCCGGGCAAGGGTGTAACCATTGGTGTGCAGCCCGGTGGACGCGAAGCCCAGCAGCAGGTCGCCCGCCACGATCCGGTCGCCATGCATTGCTTCGGCTTCTTCCACCACACCGATGATGGTGCCGGCCAGGTCGAAGTGTCCCGGCTGGTAGAGTCCCGGCATCTGCGCCGTTTCACCGCCGGCCAGCGCCATGTCGTGGTTGCGGCATCCACGGGCCACGCCTTCCACGATCTCCGCCAGCATGTCCTCGGAGAGGCCGGCGCCCGCGATGTAGTCCATGAAGGCCACCGGACGCGCACCATGGACCAGGATGTCGTTGACGCTGTGGTTGACGAGATCTTCCCCGACGGTGCTGAAGCGGCCAGCCTGCTGCGCTACCAGCACCTTGGTGCCTACACCATCGGTGCTCATCACCATGACTGGCTGCTGCATGCCGACCGGCACTCGCACCATGCCGCCAAATGCACCCACGTGGCCCAGCGAGAGGCTGGTGCGGGTCCCCGCCACCGCGTGCGCAATGCGCTGCTTGGCGCGTTCGGCCTGCGCCAGGTCCACGCCCGCGGCGGCATACTGGCGTTCCGTCATGCCGACGCTTCCGGCAGTTCGACGTGCGTCATGGCGCGGAAGGCGCGCGCTCGCGCCTCGACATCCCGCGCGGTAAGTCCATCGAAGCCGCGAATGCCGAACTGCGAAACCGCGTACGAGCCCATGGCAGCACCGTAGATCATGGCCCGTCGCAGGTTCTCATCGGAGACGGCCCCATGCTGCGCGAGGTACGCCATGAATCCACCGGCAAAGGAATCACCCGCGCCGGTGGGATCGAAGACTTCTTCCAGGGGATAGGCGGGGGCGTAGAACGTGTGATCCTTGTCCATGAGCAGCGCCCCGTACTCGCCCTGCTTGATGACCACCCGGCTGGGGCCGCGGGAGAGGATCCAGCGGCCGGCGCGATGGATGTTCCAGTCGCCCGACAGCTCGCGCGCCTCGCCATCGTTGACCATGAGCAGGTCCACGCGCTCCAGCAGCCGCATGAGCGCCGGCTTCTTGCTCTGGATCCAGTAGTTCATGGTGTCGCACGCCACCAGCTCCGGAGCCTCGATCTGCTCCAGCACGCCGAGCTGCAGTTCGGGATCGATGTTGCCGAGGAAGACGAACCTGGCCGCGCGTGCGCTGTCGGGCAGCTTGGGCTGGAAACTGGCGAACACGCCGAGGCGCGTTTCCAGTGTCTCCCGGCTCTGGAGGTCGTAGGAGTATTTCCCCTTCCAGCGGAAGCTCTCGCCCTTGGCGCGCTCCACCCCGCCCCAGTCGATCCCGCGCTCGGCGAGGCGCTCGAGCTCGTGCATCGGATAATCGTCGCCCACCACGCCCACCACCTGCACCGGGTTGTGCAGCAGTGCGCCGGCCACGCTGAAATAGACCGCGGAGCCGCCCAGGGCATCGGCGGTCTCGCCAAACGGGGTGTAGACGGAATCGAGTGCCACACTGCCGACAACGAGGAGACTCATCAGGTCACATCCGGTCGGGGGCGGAGAGGCCCAGGAGGGTGAGCCCGTTGCCGAGCACGACGCGCGCGGCGCGGGCCAGCAGCAGGCGATTCCGCTCGATCTCCGCGGGCTCACCTACCGTGCGGGTGTGATGGTACCAGCCGTGAATGACGGTCGCGAGTTCCTCGAGGTAGACGCAGATCCGGTGCGGCTCCTCCTCCATCGCGGCGCGCGCCACCGTCTCCGGGAACGCCGCCAGCTTCTTCAGGAGCTCAGTGTCCTGCGGCGCCGGGAGCTGGGCGAGGTCGAGCGCGCCGCGCACGGCGTCCGGTGCCAGGTCGGCCGTGCGGAAGATGCCCGAGAGCCGCGCGTGCGCCATCTGCACGTAGAAGACCGGATTCTCGTCGGTCTGGCGCCGCGCCAGTTCCACATCGAAGATGAGCGGCGTGTCGCCCTTCCGCATGAGGAAGAAGTAGCGCGCGGCGTCGGGACCCACTTCGTCCAGCAGGTCGCGAAGCGTGATGAAGGTGCCGGCCCGCTTGGACATCTTCACTTCCTCGCCGCCGCGCACCACCTTGACCAGCTGCACCAGCGCGACGTGGAACTGCTCGTCGGGATGCCCCAGGGCACGGAGCGCCGCCCGGACCCTCGGGATGTAGCCGTGGTGATCGGCGCCCCACACGTCGATCAGCCGGCCGAAGCCGCGGGAAAACTTCTCCACGTGGTAGGCGATGTCGGGCAGGAAGTAGGTGTAGGAGCCGTCCTGCTTCCTCAGCACGCGATCCTGGTCGTCGCCGTACTCGCTGGTGCGGAACCAGAGGGCGCCGTCCTTCTCGAACGTGAGCCCCCGGGCGTCGAGCTGCCCGAGGGCCCGGCTCACGTCACCCCGATCGTAGATGGCCTGCTCCGAGCTGATCACGTCGAAGCGCACCCCGAAATCGGCGAGGTCGCGATCCTGCTCCTCACGCTGCATGGCGACAGCCATGCGGCGGCAGTGAGCGATCCCCTCTTCGGCCGGCAGGTCCGCGAACGCGGCGCCTTCCTGCGCCAGCACCGCCGCGGCAGCCTCGGCGAGGTATTCGCCGTGGTAGCCACCCTCGGGAATGGCCGCCTCCCGCCCCACCTGCTGCTGCACCCGCGCCCATAAACTTTCGGCGACCCGATCGATCTGCACGCCGGCATCATTGACGTAGAACTCGCGCACCACCTCGGCGCCAGCCCACTCGAGCAGTGCGGCGATACCGTCACCCAGCGCGGCACCACGGCCGTGGCCCACGTGAAGGGGACCGGTCGGGTTGGCCGAGACGAACTCGACATTCACCCGCTGGCCGGCCATGGATGCCCCACGACCATACCGCGCACCCTCCGAGAGGATGCGCGCGTGCTCATCCGCCAGATGCAGGTCGCTGAGCCAGAAGTTCACGAACCCGGGGCCCGCGATCTCGGTGCGGGAGACGAGGCCGGCGGGGAGCTCCAGCGCGTCGAGCAGTTCCTGGGCCACGGCGCGCGGGTTCACCCGGCGCGAGCGGGCCACGACCATGGCGAGATTCGTGGCAAAATCCCCGTGGCCGGCGTCCCGGGGACGCTCGACCCCGAACTCGGCGTCCGGCACGCCCAGGCGTCCGGCCGCCCGGTGGAGTGCCTCCCGGAGTGCGTCGGTCACGCGCCCGACTTTCCGCTGGAATCCTTGGCGGGCTTGGACTCCGGCGGCTTGGCAGTCGCCTTCTCGCCCTTGTCTCCGCTCGAACCTTCGGTGGGCCGCTTGGCG
>DASSTP010000223.1:0-6426 GCA_035707845.1 Gemmatimonadales bacterium
TGGCATCGAATGCGGGATCGGCCACGGAGTGGCGAACGTCAATCTGGGCAGCCTGCAGGTTGACCACGTCGAAGTGGCCGCTCGCGGCCAGCTGCCGGGCCTCCGGGGTCCGCACATCCAGCTGGGCAAACGTCACGCCGGCCGGGAGGTTGGTGCGATGGCCGCGGGAGAGATCATCCACCACCGTGACATCCCAGCCATCCGCCAGGAATGCCTCGGCCACGTGTGAGCCGATGAACCCGGCGCCGCCGGAAATGAGAACACGTCGCGTCATGCACAGTCCACAGATGAGGAGCGCAGGGGATTTACAGATTACACAGATGTCACAGATGGCCCGGAGAACGCTGACGGCTCGTCGAACGGTCCATCGGCGCTGGCGCGCCCGGGCTCACTCTTTCGTTCGTGCCATCTGAGCAATCTGCGAAATCTGCGAAATCTGTGGACCAATATAGGCGGGGCCGGGCTCGATGGAACCAAGTGCAGATGCGAAACGCGGCGCCGGCCACTGGGACCGGACGCCGCGTCGCTCTCGGGGGAACTGGGTTCAGGAAGGCAGGCGCCCGACCTGGCGGCTCTCGCTGCCATTGGCGATGACCGGCGCCGTCAGCGTCAGGATCCGGACGGTGGCAGTGCGCTCGCCCACGTGCACCACCTGCACCATGGCCAGTACGTCCGGCGCAGTGACCACGCCATCCGAACGGCGCTTTTCCGACCGGCGGATCTCGAAGATGTCGCCGGCGGCCACACCATCCTGGCGGCCCTTGTCGAGGAAGAGCACGTCCTGCGGGCCTCGCAGCACCTGGCGCAGCGGGCCGCCCAGGACATGGGCCTGCACGCCGTCGGTTACCGGCACGGCCTGGCGAGTGACGCCCGGCGTGAACGGCTCCAGAGGCAGCACCACCTGGCCCGCGGCCATCTCATGATACATCTCGATGACCCGCGCCACGGTGCGGCCGGGCGCCACTTCAGTCACCTGCAGCATGCCGCTCGGGATCACCATGCGACCCTGATTGCCCACTTCGCCACCCAGGTCGGCGACGAGGAGCGAGTCGCCCACCCGATACGCCGCGCCCTTGGGCGGTGTGAGATAGACTCGATTGGACAGCAGCACCGTCGGCGTGGTGGCCGCGGCCCCGATCTGCGAGGGCTCCACCGGACCTACCAGCCGGCCAAAGGGCATGTCGCGCCCCTCGGTCAGGAAGCCGGACGAGTAGAACTCGCCCCGGCGCAGCGGACGGTACTCCATTTCGCCGTAGCCGGAGATGGCCTGCCGCATCGCATCATCACGATTGGCAAAGTACTTCTTCCATTCCTCGCCCCGGGGGCCGAGGGTGTCAGGCGGCATCGACGGTGCGGCGGACGACACCGGACCCGCGGCCTCGTTGACCGCCACGGGCGCCGGAGGCGGCGTATCGGTAGTTGGCACGGCCGTGACGTCGGCCGACGCCATCAGGCGCAGCACCTCGCCGGGGTAGATCCAGTGCGGATCCTCGACGACGCTGGTGTTGATGCGGTAGAGCTCGGGCCAGAGAAACGGGTCGCCCAGATAGGTGCCGGCCAGTTGCCAGAGGGTGTCGCCGGGCTTGACCGTATGGGTCTCGGGCTTGGCATTCTGCGCTGCCAGAACCTGGGTTCCCCCGGCCAGCCCGAGCAGGACCAGGCCAAGCCGGCCGATCGGAAGTCGCGCCATGAGTCTCTCCATTACCACGGATGCCGAGTGCTGGACGGACTGCTTCGGGGCAAGGCAAAGCAAGATGGGCGCCAGAGAGAAAAGCGCTGAGAGCTGAGAGCTAATGGCTTGGGGCCCTTAGCTTTCAGCTCTCAGCTTTCAGCTTTACTTCAAGTACAACACCCCGCCGGCCCACGCAAAACCACCCGACCGGCGCAGAACGACAGACCGCCTCAGAAGGGCAGGTCGTCGTCCTCGGCGTCGAGGGCGTCGGGGACGTCGTCCAGCGATTCGTCGCTCTTGGCCATGGCCCCCACCTTGGCCGGCATCGGCGCCGAGTCGCCCGCGTCTCCCTTGCCGGACAGCAGGATGATCTCGCGGGCATTGATCTCGGTGGTGTACCGGGTCTGGCCTTCGCGGTCCTGCCAGGTCCGGTATTCGATGGTGCCTTCGACGTAGAGCTTGTCGCCCTTCTTGCAGTATTTCTCGATGACGTCGGCGAGGCTGGATGCCCGGTTGTTCCACGCCACCACACGGTGCCACTCGGTCTTTTCCTGCCACTCCCCGTTCTGGCCCTTCCAGCGGCGGCTGGTGGCGAGGGAGATGGTCGCGACACGCGACCCGTTGGTAGTGCTGCGCACTTCCGGATCGGCGCCAAGATTTCCGATCAGGGTGGCTTTGTTCAGGCTGCGGCTCACAAGTACCTCCAAAAGTCGGCTGGATTACCTACCACGGCGGACTCCAGCACAGTAACAGCTCTGGCGCATCCGTCCGCACCAAAATTACGCTCGCGTCATCGGAATCGCTCCCCCGGCTCGAGCGCACGCCGGAGGATCAGCGCATCTTCACGGGGCCGCCGGTAATAATCGGGCCGGTGGCCCACCGGTTCGAAGCCGTATTCCCGGTAGAGGGCCAGCGCCCCGGCGTTGGAGGCGCGCACTTCCAGGAATACTTCGGTCACCGCCCGCTGACCGAGGGCCTGGAGCAATGCCACCAGCATGGCTCGCGCGAGCCCCTGCCGGCGGCGCTCCGGCGCCACGGCCACGTTGAGAATCTCGCCGCTCCCCGCCACGGCCCGGCCCAGGCCATAACCGGCAATTTCTCCTTCTACCTCCACGACCACGCCGAACGCCTCCGGCTGCTTCAGGAGACTCCGGAACGCCTCGCCGCTCCACGGGTCGGCGAAGCAGCGACGCTCCAGCAGCGCGAGTGCAGCGGCATCAGCCGGCCATGCCGGACGAATGCGTGAGGGGCCGTCCATGTTCGCGCTCCCATCGGGCCTGCGCCTCAGCCGGGCGTCCATATTCCGGGGTCCACGCTTCTACCTGCGCGATCGGTTCGAGCCCACGCTTCCACGCGCGGAGTCCCAACAGCCGCCGGGCATCAACCTGCTGGTCCTGCATCAGGACGGCACCCGGCACGAGCGCACCGGCCTGCTCCCTCGGCACCACCCTGGGAGCCATCAGCTGCTCCACCTGTCCCCCGGCGAAGCCGTAGGCGGCCGCGTAGACGTCGCCGCGAAGCGCTTCGCTGGTGGCCACCACCAGGCCCGCCTGATGCTCCGCCACGGCACACCCCAGCAGCGACGGCGCCGTGTACACCGGGAGGCCGAGCGCATCGTGCAGCCCCTTGGCGACGGAGGCACCGACGCGAAGCCCGGTGAAGCTCCCCGGTCCATTGGCCACGATGACGGCTTCGACGTCAGCAAGCGATTCCTCCCGGGCTGCCAGGGCCTCATCCACCAGTGCGAGCAGCGCTCGCGCATGCTGCCGCGGTCCATCCAGGTGACGCTCCACGCTGTCCGTGGCGGAGGGGCCGACGGCAACGGACAACCGGCCCGTCGCCGTGTCGATGGCAAGCCAGCTCACGAAAGCTCCATGACCCGGCGCGTGTCGTCATCCGTGTGGCCCAGCGCAATGCGCAGCGTGGCGGGCGGGACCCATCCGGCCGCACGCTCGGGCCACTCGACCAGCAGCGCCTCGCCTGAGGTAAGGGTTTGCCAGTCGAGATCGGCTGCTTCATCGGGATGCCGCAGCCGGTACGCATCCACGTGGTAGATGTCGCCACGTGCCCCACGATAGTGATGCACCAGCGCGTACGTGGGGCTCGAGACCATCTCGACTGCTCCCAGGCCGCGGATAATTGCGCGTGCCAGGGTGGTCTTCCCTGCCCCGAGATCGCCGGACAGATGGACCACGGCTCCCGGCGCCAGCCCCTGGCCCAGCAGCTCACCGCGCGACACCAGTTCCGCCTCGGTGAGCACCACCCGCTCAGGCATGGCGCCGCAGGCCGCCCTCTCCCCGGCGGACATTCGGGGCGGCCATGGCGCGCAGTTCGTTCAGCTCGTCACGCAGCAGCGCCGCGCGCTCGAATTCCAGGTTGGCCGCGGCCTCACGCATCCGCCGCTCGAGCTTGGCCATGTAGGCCGCGCGTTCGGCTGGATCGTGAAGATCCACTGACTCCACCACCTTGATCCTCGGCTGCGGCTTCTCGGTGCGTGCATCGGCCACGTGGGTGGAGAGCCGCACCTCGTCCAGCGACTTGATGATGGACGTGGGCGTGATGTTGTGTGCCTTGTTGAACTCCTGCTGGATGCTCCGCCGCCGGTCCATTTCATCGAGCGCGCGCCGCATGGAACCGGTGACGCGATCGGCATACAGGATGGCACGCCCGTTCACGTTGCGCGCCGCGCGGCCGATGGTCTGCACCAGCGAGCGATCACTCCGGAGGAAACCTTCCTGGTCCGCATCGAGAATGGCCACCAGCGAGACCTCGGGCAGGTCGAGCCCTTCCCGCAGCAGGTTGATACCGACCAGCACGTCGAAGTCACCCAGCCGGAGCCCGCGCAGGATTTCCATCCGCTCGATGGCGTCGATGTCGGAGTGGAGATAGCGCACCCGCACGCCGGCCTGCTGCAGGTAATCGGTGAGGTCTTCTGACATCCGCTTGGTGAGCGTGGTGACCAGCACCCGCTCGTGCCGGCGCTCGCGCTCGCGAATCTCGGCCAGGAGATCATCCACCTGCCCCCGCACCGGCCGGATGTCCACCTCGGGATCCACGAGGCCGGTGGGCCGGATGATCTGCTCGACGATGACGCCTTCCGAGAGCCGAAGCTCCAGGTCGCCGGGCGTGGCCGAGACGTTGATCATCTGGGGCACGAGCGTCATGAACTCGTCGAACTGAAGCGGCCGGTTGTCGAGCGCCGAGGGGAGGCGGAAGCCATAGTCCACCAGCGTGAGCTTGCGTGCGCGGTCGCCGTTGAACATGCCGCCGATCTGTGACAGCGAGACATGCGACTCATCAACAACCGTCAGGAAGTCGGCCGGGAAATAGTCGAGCAGGCACGCGGGCCGCTCGCCGGCGCGCCGCCCTGTAAGGTGCCGTGAGTAGTTCTCGATGCCGGCGCAGGTCCCGACCTCGAGCAGCATCTCGATGTCGAACTGGGTGCGCGACTCGAGCCGCTGAGCCTCCAACAGCTTCCCTGCCGTCCGCAGCTCCAGCAGCCGCTCGGACAGCTCCGCGCGGATGAGGCCTACCGCGCGTTCGATGGTGGCGCGCTCGGTGACGAAATGCTTGGCCGGATAAATGACGCACTGGTCCAGCGTGGCAATGGTATTGCCGGTGACCGGATGGATCTTGCTGATCCGCTCGACCTGGTCGCCCCACAGCTCCACCCGGATGGCCTGCTCGGCGTAGGCCGGGAAGATTTCGATGGAGTCGCCCCGGACCCGGAAGGTGCCCTGCTCGAACGATACGTCGTTGCGCTGGTACTGGATGCGCACCAGCTCGGCGAGGATGGCATCCCTGCCCCGCTCCTCGCCGCGCCGGATTTCCACCAGCAGCTTCCGGTACTCGACCGGATCACCCAGGCCGTATATGGCGCTCACTGTTGCCACGATCACGACATCGTCGCGCTCCATCAGGCTAGACGTGGCGCGGAGCCGCAGACTCTCGATGTCGGCGTTGATCGAGGCGTCCTTCTCGATGTAGACGTCGGTCTGCGGGACGTACGCTTCGGGCTGGTAATAGTCGTAGTAGGAGACGAAGTACTCGACCGCGTTGCCGGGCAGGAACTGGCGCAGCTCGCCGTAGAGCTGGGCCGCCAGGGTCTTGTTGTGGGACATGACCAGCGTCGGCTTGCCGTACGCCGCGATGACGTGCGCCAGCGTCATGGTCTTGCCGGAGCCGGTGACGCCGAGGAGGGTCTGGTAGCGATCCCCCCGCCGGAGGCCGGCGGTCAGTTCCTCGATGGCCTTGGGCTGGTCCCCCGCCGGGGCAAACGGGGCGACGACTTCGAAGCGCGGTGACATGGGGGAAATATAACTTGTTTTCGGTGTTTGTTCAGGTAGGGATTAGGGAATAGGGCGAGCGGACCGGCACCACCGACAGCCGGCCCATCAGGCCCAGAGCCAGATCCTTGAACGCGCCGTCTACCTGGCGTCACTGAGTGAAACGGTGGTTGGGCCAGAAGCACTCGGTCGGCAAATTCGATTGAGCGCAAGCAGACGAAAGGGATGCCTTAAACGTTTCCGAACCCGCAGCGTCAATCAGGGGATGCGATCAAAGCCGCGGACCTCGAACCCAACCAGGCCATCGGGATCTTCAGTTCGGACTACCACGTTGCCAACCCGGAAGAACACGGGAGTAAGTTGAATCGGACCTTCGAGACGGCGTACGATTGCACCTGTCGGCTCGAATCCTGTGGCATGCCACACAGCGTCCGTTGGTGCGCGACCTTCCAGTACCCAAATGAGTCC
>DASSTP010000224.1:0-16015 GCA_035707845.1 Gemmatimonadales bacterium
GCCTCGCTGGCTTTCCTGATCACGGCGCTCACCACCCAGATCGTCCGCATCAGCTGGTTTGGCCCCTCGGCGCAGCCGCTCAGCACCCGGCCGGCGCTGGCCTGGCGCGCCGCGCCCACCAGCCCACTGGCCCTGGAGCACCGTGAGGGCATGGCCATCATTCACGAACTGACCACGAGCGCCTTTGCCGACTCCGCCCGCGCCATCCTGGGCGCGCCCAGCCGGCCGGTCGGGCTGGTGGGTTCCGCCGGCCGCGAGGCGCGCCATATCGGTGAATACATCCGCTCACGCGACTCCGTGGCCCTCGCACCATCTGCTATCTTCAGCGACGCGCAGCTCCAGCACGCCTTCCTCCACGAGCTCAGCCATCACTGGATGGCGCGGCACCAGGCCCTCGGTGCCCGGCTGCTGGCGGACCTGCCGCCACTGATGGACTCCACCCGCTATGGCTTCGGTGATGCCGACGAGCACGCCGCGGAAGCCCTGGCACATGCCGTCCAGTTCTGGCGCGCGTCGCAGCACGGCCAGGACTCGCAGCACCGCGGGCGGCTCCTTGCCGCCTACGAAAGCGTCATGCCCGGCACCCGCCTGGCATACCTCACCCTCATCGAAGCCGGCGACCTGCCGCTGCAGGACCTGACCGAGTGAAACGTCGCATCCCATTGTCTCGATCCCTTGCCATCGGCACGCTGGCGATCATCGCCACCGCCTCCATTTCAGTTGTCACCGTACGCGCATTCCGGAACCTGCGCGCGAATGTCACGGTGCCCTACTCAGCCGTGCTCTCCGGTCTCGACGCGGGACGGGTGGACTCGGTGATCATCACGCCGGGCCGGTCGGTGACGGTATGGCAGGGCGCGGCCCGCAGCAACGCGCTCTACACCGCCGCCAACGCCGACGACCTCATCGCGCGCGCCATGCAGGCGGGGGCGGTCGTCAGCTTCCGGCCAGCCGGTCAGGGGGCGACACCCTACATCGCCGTCACCCTGGCGCTCGGCCTGCTGGTCGCCGGCACGCTGGTGCTCCGCCGCAATGCAGGGTTCGGCGGCTCGGGATCGGAACTGGGTGAGCGGGCGCAGTCGGACACAACGTTTGAGCAGGTGGCCGGCAACAGCGGCGCCAAGAGTGAACTCCAGGAAGTGGTGCAGTCGCTCCGGGATCCCGAGCGGTTCCAGCGAGTGGGGGCACGCACGCCGCGCGGCATCCTGCTCTATGGTCCCCCCGGCACCGGCAAGACCCTCATGGCGCGCGCCGTGGCCGGCGAGGCTGAAGTCCCGTTCTGGACCATTTCGGGCTCGGAAGTCACCGGCTTCATCGTGGGTCTCGGCGCCATGCGCATCAAGTCACTCTTCCGCAAGGCGCGGAAGAAGGGTGGCGTGATCTTCATTGACGAGATCGATGCCCTGGGTGGCCGCCGAGGCCGCAACCGGGCGCACAACGAGGACGACCGTACGCTCAACCAGCTGCTGGTGGAGATGGATGGCTTCGCCGGGCGCGACAACGTGGTGGTGATCGCCGCGACCAACCGGCCGGACGACCTCGACAAGGCGCTGCTCCGCCCCGGCCGGTTCGATCGCTCCATCTGCGTGCCGCTGCCGACGGCGCCCGAGCGCGAGGCAATCCTCTCCCTGCACGTGCGGGAACGCCGAGTCCCGGTGTCAGGCGGCGTGGATCTCTCGCGGCTGGCCCGGCTGATGCCGCAAACCAGCGGCGCCGACCTCGCCAACCTCCTCAATGAAGCAGCCATCGTGGCCGCCCGCGAGGAATCGGAGACAGTGGCCTGGCAGCATTTCGAGGCCGCGCGCGACCGCGTGCTGCTGGGCAAGGAGCGAAAGGGCCTCAACGCCAGTGCGCACGAATGGCGACTGGTCGCCATGCATGAGTCGGGACATGCCCTGCTCGGCGTGGTGGGATGCCCCGATGACCCGCTCCACAAGGTCACCATCCAGCCCCGCGGCGAGGCGATGGGCGTGGCGTTCTTCGCGCCGGATGCCGACCGGCATCTCCATTCGCGGCGCTACCTCGAAGGCCAGATTCTCAAGGGGCTTGGCGGGCGCGCGGCGGAAGAAGTGATCTTCGGCCCCGACCGCATCACCAGCGGGGCGCGGAGTGACCTGCAGCACGTGACGCGCGTCGCGCGCGAGATGATCTACAACCTCGGCATGGGCGAAACGGCTGGCCTCATGGTCTACGATCCCGACGCGCCTCCCAGCGAGGAAGTGCGCGCCCTCATGGACCGTGAAGTGCGCGCACTGCTGGACCGGCTGTACTCCCAGGCGCTGGACACGGTGCGGCTGCACCAGTCAGCACTGGAAGCCCTGGGCGAAGCGCTGCTGGAACGGGAGACGCTGGATGCGCCTGAGGCGTTGGCGATCTTTGAGGCGCATGGCGTTGCGCTGAGCGCTAAGCGCTAAGCGCTCAGCGCTCCCGCCGTCACCCGCACCACCGTCCCTCGACCGGGTTCGCTTTCCACGGCCACGGAACCGCCCCAGCTCTCCACCAGGCGCCTGACGATCGCGAGGCCGAGCCCGGAGCCGCTGGTGTTGGTCGAGAATCTCGGCTCGAAGATGCGCGACGCCGTGTCTGCCGACATGCCCGTCCCATCGTCTTCCACGGCGAACGCATTCCCTGCCACCCGCACCTCGATCTGGCGCGCGCCGGCCTCTCGCGCATTCTCCAACAGGTTGACCAGCACCTCGCGCACTTCGTCCCGGCGCGCGCCGCCCCACGCCGGTCCCGCCGCCTGGAGTCGCACCTGCACGCCGTCGGCGGTGAGGCGATAGAGCTGCACCACATCGGCCGCGATGGCGGCCAGATCCACCCGCTCCACCGGCAGGGTGTCGCCGGCGGGCGCCGCGAACCGGCTGAAGGCCCGGGCTATCGTATCGAGCCGGTCGATCTCCGACAGGATGCGCTCGGCGGTCTCGCTCAGTGTCCGGTCAAAGTCCTCGCGCCGATCAGCGTGCACCCGTCGCAGGTGCTGGATCCCCAACCGCATGGGCGTGAGCGGATTCTTGATCTCATGCGCCACCTGCCTCGCCATCTCACCCCATGCCAGCACCCGCTCGGCCCGCGACAACTCGGTCACGTCGTTGAGCGCCAGAACGACGCCGTTGAGCTCACTGCCGAGCGGCGCCATTGCGATGGCAATACGCTGTTCACCCACGGTGAACTCGCGCGCTTCGCCACCTGGCAGGGGCGCGTCGACGTACTGCTCGATTTCCGATCGCACCGCCGCCCAGTCACCCTCGAACGCATGTGCCAGCGGCGTGCCCTCGCGGAGAGGCGAGCGCGTCAGCGCCCGGGCACGCGCATTGGCGATCATGACCTGGCCCGAACTGTCGAAGGCCACGACGCCGGTAGTCACGGTCGCCAGCACGGCGGCGGTGCGCCGGCGCGCCTGCTCCAGTGCCGCCTGGCTCGCGTGCACGTCCGACGCCATCCGCTGGAAGGCGCCGAACACGGGCTCGAACTCGACCGGCGGACTGACATCGGGGAGCGGGGCGCGCTTCCCCTGCCCCAGCGCGAGCGCCGAGCGACGGAGGTCCGCCACTGGACGCGTGAGCGCGCGCGCCACGACGCCTGCGCCGCTGATCGCAGCGGCAATGCCGAGCGACATGCCCAGGAGGAGAATGAGCGCGAGCTCGCGCTGCTGTCGCCCGGGATCCACGTCACCACCTGCCTGCGGCGTGACCAGCACACCGACGCCGCTGGGCGGCCCGAATTCAATGACGCGATAGCCGACCCGCTCGGCGAGTGACGGAATCAGCCCCGCCTGCGCCACCTCGAGTTCACCCCGCATGGCCATGGCGCGGAATGCATCGGGATCCATGAGCGGGCCCACGACGCCAAGGTCTCGCAGGATCGGCGCGCTCGTCGCCACGAGCAGGCCGCCGCGATAGAGCGCCAGGTCGGCGTCCACCCGCTCGCTCAGCCCCCGCAATGACGCGTCCAGCGGAGCGCCGGGAGTCCGGAGGATGGAGCCTGCACCCTGTGCTGCATCACGCAGTGTCTGGCGGATCAGCAGGTCTCGGCCCCGCTCCGCCTCGCTGGCAAAGTGCGAGAAGGCCCAGAGGGAGAAGGCGACAGTCGGCAGTACAAAGAAGAGGGCGAGCGCAAGCGCGACGCGAAGCCGGAACGACCGGCCGAGGCGGCGCCATCCCGGTGACGCAGCCCAGGTACCGCTCAGTGCGACACCGCTAGCCCAGATGAGCAGCAGCAACACCACGTCAAAGACCGCAATAAGCGCTCCCCGCACGACGGCAGGCGCCGCGCCAAGCAGCAGCACGCTGGCCTGGACTTCACGAGGTCCACCGGGCAGCGACACCGCCCGGCTCGCCTGCAGCGTCCAGCCACGCCGGCGCCAGCTCAGCGGGTCGGTCGACGCGTGCGCAGCCGGCGAACCCAGGACGAGGCGGTACGGCAAGGCACGTTCACTGGAGGGAACGAGGAGGCGGCCCAGCCGGTCCGGCGCAATGAGCGCCGACCTCGGGCCGATGGCCACGGTGATCGCAAGGCCAGGCGCGCGCCGCAGTGCCAGCACCTGATGAATCCCCGGCACAGCCGGCACAGCGCGTAGCTCGAGTGCGCCCACCGAGTCGGGCAGGCCACGTGCAAGCGCGCCAAGCAGCGCGGATGGAATCGCCAGTGAGTCGAGCGGCAGCTCAGCCCCGGGCGCACCGGCGCTATCCCAGAGCGCGAGCTGCACCGGATACCCTTCGGCCTCGAGCGCCGATGATTGCCAGAGTGTGTACAGCTCCGCCGCGCTCGAGGGCGGCGGCACCGCCATGATCCGGCGCGCAAACCGGCTCAGCAATGGCTGGACAAAGGGATCCGCATCGGTGCCGAGATTGCCGACATCGCGCTCGGCCATGGCCATCCGGCTCAGGACATCGGCGCGCCAGACCAGCAGCGATGCCAGCAATCCGAGCGTGGTGCCGATCCCCGCCAGCGCCGCGGTGCCCGAGCGCGCCAGCATGGTCAGGAAGAGCGGCAGCAGGAAGAGCAGCGGCAGGGTGACCGACCAGTCCTGTGAGGGCGACCAGGTCCAGAGCGCTGCCGCGGAGACAAGCCCGGCGATCACTGCGCCCGCCACTGCGGGCCAGCGCGCGCTCACGTGACCGGCCAGCGCGCGTCCCATGATCGCTGCCGTCGCACCTGCGATGACGATTGCGCCCTGCCACACGAGCCACAGCGCAATGCCTGCGCCGCGCGAGGGCGGCGTGACACGCTGCGCGAATCGCCAGACAATCGCGAGCGCCAGCGCTGCCATGAGCAGTCCGGCGAGCCGGAGTGCGGGGGCTCGCGGCATGGAGCGGTACCAGAGCCGGAGCGCCAGCATGGCCAGCACGGCGCCCGTCAACGCCAGTGCGGCAGAGGATGAGGAGAGCGGCCCGAGCAGCGGGTCGAAGAATGTCGAGGGGGAGAAGACGTTGCCGAGGCCCAGCAACGCATCGCCGGGCGCCCTGGCCGCCACCCAGAGCGGCGCGATCAGCAGGAGATAGCGCTGGGCCGGCGCGCCGGCGAGCAGCAGCGCCGGCAGGATACTGAGCGCAATCAGCAGCAGCAGGGTGCGCCCGCTCCGCGTGAAGACTCGCTCGCGTGCCTCGTCCTGGGTCGGCGGCACCGGCTGGACGCTGAAGAGCTGGCGCGGTCCGGCCGTGGTCGGCTCGAAGTAGTCGAAGATGTCCGGATTGTGTTCCGGCGCCGCGCCGGGCGGATAGACATGCAGTCCCACTTCCGTCGCGCGGCGAAACCGCTCGGCAACACTGCGTGACCGGTCCGGGACCGCGGAGTCGGCCCAGATGAGGACGCTCGCCACGACGATCCGGCCCTCCGAGTGGCGGCGCGTCTCCAGGACGACGTAATATCCACTGGTGCGGGCGTCGATTGAGTCGCCGCCGGCTTCGGGCACCAGGCGATGGCGGCCCGCCCACGCCCACGGCGCGCCGGAAGAATCGAGGATCGCAACGCCCAGTTCGACGCCGCCCGCAGGGACCGCGGCGGCCAGCTCCTCGAACGCGCCTTCCTGCGTGCGGGTGGCGGCGTCCACACCCCGGTCTGCCAGCCGGCTGGTGGCCCGGAGCGCGGAGCGAAGTTCGCCCCCGACCCGCTCGCCATACGCGGTGATGCGTGCCTCACGCTGCGCCGGCCAGTCGGTCGCGTTGAGGTAGAGCTGGCGTGCGGTGGCGAGGAGTTCCACGGCGAGCAGGACCAGCGTCACGGCCAGGAGTCGTGCCGGCACTCGTCGCCAGTGCAGCAATGACGCAGCCGCGGCAAGCAGCGCCAGCAACGCAGCGGTGACCGCCCACGGACTCGCGGGCGCATGCAGCCATTCGGCCGTGGCGATCACGGCCGCCACGACAGCCACCAACCACCACAAATCGCGATGCCTCACGACCGACATCCCTGGCGCCTGAAGGACATGACTCCTGGAGCTCTCCGGGAACGGCTGGCGGAGCGGCCGGCCCTCATCGTTCCCGTGGGAACGACCGAGCAGCATGGACCCCACCTGCCACTGGGCTGCGACTCGCTCATCGTGGAACGGCTTGCCGATGACCTGTCGGCATTGTCGGGCGTGCCGCGCACGCCCACGGTGGAATACGGCGTGCATACGCCGATTCCATCTTTTCCGGGCGGGGCTTCCCTCTCCCGAAAAACGCTGCACCGGGTCATGAACGAACTTATCGGGTCCTGGGAGCTGGGGGCAGGAGTGAAGGAATTCCTGATCCTCACGGCGCAGGCCAATGACGCCCACCAGGAGGCGCTCAGTACCATCCGCACCGACTCGGCGCGCGTGCTCGCCGTCGACATTTTCGACCTCGAGTTTGGCGACCGCCTCGAGCGGCCCGACGACCCGGTCCAGGGTGGCGAATTGGACACGTCCCTGCTGCTGTTCATTGCGCCCGACCTGGTCCGCATGGATGTCGCCCAGGATTACGTGCTGCCGGCCAACGAACGCGACTACCGGCCCGGGACCAGCCGACGGATTCCGGCTGGTTTCCCGGGGTCAGTCGGCTTTCCCAGTCTGGCGACCGCCCAGAAGGGTGAACGGCTATATTCATTCATATTGGAGCAGGTCCAGCATTGTCTGAATGCGTGCTGAAGCAGCCGAACTCAGGCCCCGAGGTCCGGATGCGCCGTCTTGCACCCCTCGTGCTCGCCGTCATGGTCCTTCCGCTACCCGCATCGGCCCAGCAGGGCGAGCCGGTCACCTATTCCATTACCCGAGCCGGCGCCGAGATCGGTAACGAGGTGGCGACGCTCTCGGCCGGCGACGCCGGGAATCCCGGTGGCACCACGCTCGTGGTGCGCGCCCACTATCCGGGCTCGGTTCGGGACTCAGCCCTGGAAGCGATGCTGCAGCGGGATGGCGCCGGGCAGTTTGTGCTGTTCCAGCTCGACCTCCACGATGAGTCGGGTGGCAGCACCATCCTCGCGGCGGGCTCGGGTGCCCGCGTGCTGCTTCGGACCGACACGCCCGGCAGCCGGGCCGTGCGTGAGGTGCCGTCGGGCGAGAACGTGGTCCTGCTCGATGATCATGTGCTCAGTCTGTACCAGGCCGTCGCCGACCTGGCCAGCCCGGCAGGAACGCGCATGGTGGGCATCTATCCCCGCAGTGGCCGCCGGGTCCAGTTCGAAGCCCGCCGGGGCGACGGAGACCAGGCCAGGCGCATCACCCTCTCCGGCCAGCTCACCGGCACCCTGCTCGTCAGCGAGTCAGGCCGGCTGCTGCGGGCCGAGCTTCCGGCAGGGCTGGTGGCCGCGGCACGCTGACCTAACCGCGCTCCAAACCGTTGTGGAAGCAAGAGTAGGGCCGGCATTGTCGCAAGCTGAAACTTGCGAAACTCCGGCTCCGTATGAGCGTCTGTATCGCCACCTGAACGAGGAATCGTACATGCCGCGGATCACCGCCCTGCTGGTCGTTGCCCTGATTGCCACCGTTCCCCTTCACGCACAGGACACCACCCAGGCGGTGCCGATCCGCGCCACCCTGACCCTGAGCGAGGCGCTGCAGCAGGCGCAGGCCAACAGCCCGGCGTACCGCCAGGTTCTTAATGATGCAGGTCCGGCGCGGTGGGGCGTGCGGCAAGCCTACTCGCAGCTGTTTCTGCCCAGTGCGGATGTCAGCCTGGGCCTGGGCTACACGGGCGCGGGCAGTTCGACCTTCGGTGGAACCGAATTCCGCCAGTCCTCGCCGAGCTACAACTCCAGCTACGATATCAGCCTGGGCTGGCGCCTCGACGGGCAGACCTTGACTGCGCCCGCGCGCGCCAAGGCGCTCCGCCGCGCCACCAGTGAGCAGATTGCCGCAGGCGGCGTCTCGCTCAAGGCCGACATCACGACCCAGTACCTGACGACCCTGCAGGCGGTGGCGCAGGTGGATGTTGCTGAACAGCAGGTCAAGCGCAACGACGACTTCCTGCGCCTGGCGCAGGCGCGCTATCAGGTAGGCCAGACCACATTGCTCGATGTGCGGCAGGCCGAAGTCACCAAGAGCACTTCCGAAGTTGCCTTGCTGCGAGCGCGCCAAGCAGCCAATGAGGCCAAGCTGGAACTGTTCCGGCTCATGGGCATCGAGCCGCCCGCACCGGTCGCGGAGATCGCGCTGACAGACAGTTTCCCGGTGGTGGAACCGCAGTTTGACCTGCAGTCCCTGTTGCAGGCGGCTGAGCAGCAGAACCCCAACCTCCGTGCCCTCAGAGCGCAGGAGGATGCTGCAGGGGCCGCGGTCACCGCTGCCAAGTCGCAGTACCTGCCCACCCTCAATGTGAGCGCGGGCTGGAGCGGCTTCACCCAGGAATTCACCAATGAGGATCTGTTGCTCAGCCAGCAGCTGTCCGGGGCACAGGCGGGCTACCAGTCGTGCCTGGAAAACAATCAGATCCGTACCAGCGCCGGGCTGACGCCGGTCAACTGCCTGACGGCGAACGGTCTGCAGGATCCTTCAGCGCTCGACCCGGCCGTTGTCACGGCGTTCCATGAGCAGAACAACGTGTTTCCGTTCAGTTTCTCGCGGCAACCGTTCAGCGCCCGTTTGAGCATTTCGCTGCCCATCTTCAACGGCTTCTCGCGCGAGCTGGATGTTGCCCAGCAGCAGGCCCAGCGGGAGGATGCCGCAGAGCAGGTACGTGCCAATCGCCTGCTGGTCCGGAAGTCGGTGGAGGCGGATTATCTCCAGGTCCAGACCGCCTACAGCTCGATCGCGGTGCAGCAGGCCGCGCGTGACGCCGCGCGTGACCAGCTCCGCCTGGCGCAGGACCGCTACCGCCTGGGGAGCGGCACGGCGCTGGAGCTCTCCGATGCGCAGAACGCGGTGCAGGGCGCCGAGGGCGCGTACGTGAATGCCGTCTATGGTTACCATATCGCCATCGCCGCGCTGGAAGCGGCGGTCGGCCGTCCCCTTCGCTAACAAGGACGTCTCATGTCGCGTGGGAAGAAGTTCGGGATCTTTGCCTTCATCGCCGCGGTGATCGTGGTCGGGCTCGTCATGATGGGCCGGGCGCGGAAGGCCAACGCCGGCACCGAAGTGCGCATGGAAAAGGTGGCGCGCCGCAGCCTGGTGTCCGCCGTCACCGCCAGTGGCAAGATCGATGCGAAGACATCGGTGGACATCAGCGCCGACATCACCGGCCGCATTACGAAGATCGGCGTGAAGGAGGGCGACCTGGTCAAGAAGGGCCAGTTCCTCCTGCAGATCGATCCAACCCAGTATCAGGCAGCAGTGTCCCGCGCGGAGGGATTGGTTGCCTCTTCGCAGGCGGCGACGGTCCAGGCGCGGGCCAACCGCGACCAGGCCGAGCGCGCGCTTGCGCGCGCCAAGCAGCTCGCCAGCTCGGGCACCAACCTGATCTCGCCCGAAGCGGTGGAGCAGGCCCAGACGGCCTTCGACGTCGCCGCCGCCAACCTGAAGGCCAGCCAGGCCCAGCTGGATCAGTCCCGCGCGTCGCTTCGTGAGGCGCAGGACCAGCTGTCCAAGACCCACCTGGTGGCGCCGATGGATGGCCGTGTGGTGCGTGTCGCCAAGGAAGTGGGCGAAGTCGCGGTGCCCAGCACCTTCTCCAGCGCCGAGGGCCTGCTGGTGACCGTCGCGGACTTGAGCGTCATCCTCGCAACCGTGCAGGTGGATGAGACGGACGTGGTGCGGCTGGAGCAGGGTGACTCGGTGCAGGTCACCATTGACGCCTTCCCCGATACGACGTTCACGGGACGGGTGACCAAGATCAGCAACAGTGCGGTGCTCACGGCCACCCAGACGGCCGGCGGCTCGCAGGACCGCGCGGTGGACTTCGAGGTCGAGGTGACGCTGGACAATCCGCCCGAGGACGTGCGGCCTGACCTGAGCTGCACCGCGCGCATCGTGACGGCCACCCGGAAGGACGTGCTGAGCGTACCGATCATTGCGCTCACCGTCCGCGGCAACGAGCCGGTGCCCAACGAGGAAGCTGCCCGCCAGGGGAAGGCGGCGCCCGCCGCGGCGCGCGATACCGCCCGGTCCGGGGCCGCCAAGCCCAAGGACACCGAAGGGATCTTCGTGGTCCAGGACGGGATCGCGCACTTCCGCCCGGTCAAGGTGGGCATCACGGGTGATGAGTACTTCGAGATCACCGACGGGCTGAAGGAAGGCGAGACCATCGTGGCCGGCACTTATCAGGCCATTCGCGACCTCAAGGATGGTGACAAGGTGAAGGCCGCCCCGGCACAGACGCCGGCCATGAACGGAGCAAAGAGCTGATGAACCCGGAAGTCCTTCGCGTTGCGGGGCTGGAGCGTCGCTATGACATGGGCGGTGAGGTGGTGCATGCGCTGCGAGGCGTGTCGCTCACGATCCGCCGGAACGAGTATGTGGCCATCATGGGACCGTCCGGGTCGGGCAAGTCCACCATGATGAACATCCTGGGCTGCCTGGACACGCCCGATGCCGGCGAGTACTGGCTCAACGGCGAGGAAGTCTCCAAGCTGGGCGATGATGCGCTGGCCCGGGTGCGGAATCGCGAAATCGGCTTCGTGTTCCAGACCTTCAACCTGCGGCCCCGCGCCTCCGCGCTGCACAACGTGGAGCTGCCGCTGATCTACGCCGGCCTGGGCGCCGGCGAGCGCCGGGAGCGGGCCGAGCAGGCGCTGGTGCGGGTGGGGCTGGGGGAGCGGATGCACCACAAGCCCAACGAGCTCTCGGGCGGCCAGCGCCAGCGCGTCGCCATTGCCCGTGCGCTGGTCAACCGGCCCAGCATCCTGCTGGCGGACGAACCGACCGGCAACCTCGACAGCACCACCAGCGAGGAAATCATGGCGGTCTTCGAGGAGCTGCATGACCAGGGACAGACTGTGGTGATGGTCACGCACGAGCCGGACATCGCGGCCTACGCGGAGCGCGTCATCACCCTGCGCGACGGCAAGGTGGCCTCCGACCGCGCCACCGGGGAAAGCGCCGCCTGATATGCCGCTGCTCGAAGCGGTTCGCATGGCCCTCCGCGCCATCTGGGCGCAGAAGCTCAAGAGCTTCTTCTCGCTCATCGGCGTGCTCATCGGCGTCACCTTCCTGATTGCCGTGGTGTCCATCGTGCAGGGCATGAACGTGTACATGGAAGAGCAGTTTGCCGACAAGCTGGTTGGCATCAACACCTTCCAGCTGCGGCAGCGGCCCGGCATCGTGATGGAGAACATCAGCGAGGAGACCTGGCGCTCATGGATGCGCCGGCCCCGGATCTCCTACGATGACGCCCGTTTCGTGCGGGACCGGATGTCCACCCCGGTCACGACGTCGTTCTACTGCGCCGACAACATGACCCTGTCGTACGGCGGGAAGCAGGCCAAGGACATCGACCTCGAGGGCACCGAGGCCACCTACTTCGGGATCAAGAATTACGAAATCTCGGCGGGGCGGGCGTTCACGGCGCAGGAGGTGCGTGCCGGCACGCCGGTGGTCGTGATCGGCTCGCTCGTCGCCGAGAAGCTCCTGGCTGGGGCCGACCCGATCGGCAAGGATGTTACCATCGCGGGGATTCCGTACCGCGTGATCGGCGTGGTCAAGGAACAGGGCACGCTGTTCGGCATCTCGCTCGACAAGTTTGCGATCATGCCCTACACCGCCCCGGCCCGGCGCTGGATCTGCCCGCACAACGTGATGGATGAGTTCACCATCAAGGCGGCGAATCCGGCGGCCATGGAAGCGGCCATGGGCGAGGTGGAAGGCCTCATGCGGGCACGCCGCCACCTGAAGCCGCAGGAAGAGAACAACTTCGCGCTGCAGACGGCCGAGGGAGCGCTCGAGGGCTGGAAGAAGATCTCGCGCATCCTGATGATGGCGCTGCCGGGCCTCGTGGCCATCTCGCTGGTGGTGGGCGGCATCGTGATCATGAACATCATGCTCATGGCAGTGAGCGAGCGCACCCGTGAGATCGGGATCCGGAAGGCGCTTGGCGCCAGACGAAGCGACATCCTGGCCCAGTTCGTGGTGGAAAGCGCCACGATTTCACTGGTAGGCGCGGCACTCGGCATCGGGTTCGGGATTGTCCTCGCCATGGTGGTGCGGGCGCTCACGCCCATGCCCGCCGCGATCGCCCCCTGGTCGGTGGGCGCGGCGGTCGCGCTCGGTATCGGTGTGGGGATCATTGCCGGCGCCTATCCGGCCACGCGCGCCGCGCGGCTGGACCCGATCCAGGCGCTCAGGGCGGAATAGGAACGCAATGGCAATCTCCCGGGCATTCGAAGGCGTCGGCATCGCGCTCGACTCCATCCGCGCCAACAAGGTGCGGGCATTCCTCACCATCCTCGGCGTGGCCATCGGCGTCATGGTGGTCATCGCCATGGCGTCGGCCATTACCGGGATCAACCGCAGCGTCCAGAAGGAGCTGGAAAGCCTCGGCCCCAAGACGTTCTTCGTGCAGCGGTATTTCCAGGGTGGGCTCAACATCAGCGACGGCTCCGACGAGCTCTCGCCCTGGCGCAAGATGCCGTGGATCACGGTGGACGAGGCGAAGATGATCGCCAAGCTCCCGGCCGTGCAGTATGTCGTGTGGAACGAGAATGCCAGCGGCCCGGTATCCTACGAGGACACCCACCTCAAGAGCTCCAACATCCGGGGCAACAGCGCCAACTGGATCTATACGTCGGGTGCCACCATCACCCAGGGGCGCAACTACACCGAGGTCGAAGAGGCCTCGAACGCGCACGTGGTGGTGATCAACGACAAGATGGCCGACATGCTGTTCGGGAACCGGGACCCGATCGGCCGGCAGATCAAGGTGTACGGCATTCCGTTCAATGTCGTCGGCGTCTACGTGGATGCCGCCGGCCTCTTCAGCGGCACGCCGTCCCCCACGCTCTCCATGCCGCACTCCACCTTTACCAAGGTGGCGGATTACTGGAAGGGCTGGATGGATATTGCCGTCACGCCCAAGGAAGAGTTCACGGTCGCGGAGGCGCAGGACCAGGTGACCGCGGCCATGCGAGTGCGGCGGAGTCTCCGGCCTGACCAGGACAACAACTTTGCGCTGGTCAGCCAGGACCGGCTGCTGCAGTCGTTCAACAGTGTCACGCGAGGTTTCTTCCTCGTGATGCTCGCGCTCTCGAGCGTTGGCCTCATGGTGGGCGGCGTGGGCGTCGTGGCCATCATGATGATCTCGGTCACGGAGCGCACCCGCGAGATCGGCGTGCGCAAGGCCCTGGGCGCCACACGGCGGGAGATCATGTTCCAGTTCCTGGTCGAGGCAGCGACGCTCACGCTGGTGGGCGGCGCCTGCGGCCTCGCATTGGGTGCGGTGATCGCGTTCATCATCCGGGCGGCGACCCCGCTTCCTGCGGCCATTCCACTCTGGTCGGTCATTCTCTCGGTGGCGGCCTCGACGGTAACCGGCATCTTCTTCGGTCTCTACCCCGCGAGCAAGGCCAGCCGGCTGGATCCGGTGGAGGCGCTGAGGTACGAATAGAAGATGGACAGATGGACAGATGGACAGGTGGACAGGTGGACAGTTCATGAGGGCTGTCCACCTGTCCACCTGTCCATCTGTCCAACTCTCCATCTATCTTCTTTCCATGCCCCTGACCGAAGCCCTGCGGCTGGCGCTGCAGACCATCGCGGCCAGCAAGCTCCGCTCCTTCTTCACCCTCCTTGGCATCATCGTCAGCGTCGGTTTTCTCGTCACCGTGGTCGCCATCATCCAGGGGATGAACGCCTACGTGCGGGAGAACCTGACCGGCGCCATCATCGGCACCAACGCATTCCAGGTCCGGCGCGACCCGATCCAGGTAGGCCTGCTGGATGACAGCACCGTGCGCGCCATCGCCAAGCGGCCAAGGATCACAAGGGATGACGCCGAAGCGGTTGCCCGGGCGCTGCCGGATGCCCGCGCAGTGGCGCTGCAGTCGGGCTGGCCCACGCCCTCCGCTGATGTCTCCTGGCGGTCGCAGCAGCTCCGCAACATCGTGACGTTCGGCGTGACCCCGCCGTACCAGATCGTGCAGGATTACCAGTTCGCCGCGGGCGAGCCACTCAGCGAACCGGACATCCGCCAGCGACGGCTGGTGGCCGTGCTGGGCTATGACGTGGCTGAGACGCTCTTCGGCGTGGCCGAGTCGGGGATCGGCCAGCAGATCCGGGTGGCCGGGCGGCAGATGACGGTGAAGGGCGTCATCGCGAAAAAGGGGCGGGTGCTGGGCCAGAGCTTCGATTCGTTCGTGCTGCTGCCCTTGCCCACCTTCGAGAGCATCTTCGGCCGGCGGCTGACGACCGTGGTCTCCGTCAAGATGAACGACGCGAACGAGGTGAAGGGCGGGATGGATCGCGCCGAGGAGGCGATGCGGATTGCCCACCACCTCAAGCCGAATGAGGCCAACGATTTCACGGTGGACAAGGCGGACGCGCTCATGGCGTTCTGGACCAGTCTTACCGGGCTCCTGTTCGCGATCATCCCGGCGGTGGTGTGCATCGGCATCGTGGTCGGAGGGATCGTCATCATGAACATCATGCTGATGGCGGTGACCGAGCGCACCCACGAGATCGGCATTCGGAAATCCCTCGGCGCCCGCCAGCGGGACATCCGGCGGCAGTTCCTGATCGAGTCGGTGGTGCTCTCGCTGCTGGGCGGGATCATTGGCATTGCGGCGGGCTGGGTGCTGGCACTGGTAGTCAGCAGTGTGTCACCCCTGCCGGCCAGGGTCACCGCCTGGAGCGTGGGCGTGGCGCTGCTCCTCGGCGCCGGCACCGGCATCATCTTCGGGGTCTATCCCGCCGCGCGCGCCGCCAAGCTGGACCCCATCGCCGCGCTGCGCGCCGAATGAAGCTCGCCGTCCCTCACCGGCTCATCCGGTCCACCGCGGAAGGCGTGAGCATCGCCTTTGACGCGCTGCGCTCCAACAAGCTGCGCAGCGCCCTCACGATCCTGGGTGTGGTTATCGGCGTGACGACCGTGATGGCCATGGCGAGCATCGTACAGGGCGTGCGCTCGCAGATCTTCAACAGCATCGAGGTGGCGGGCCCCACCACGTTCTATGTCATGCGGTACTGGTCGCAGACCCCGGTGGATCCGAACAACCTGCCCTACGAGGTCCGCATCCGACCGGTGCTCCGTTCCGCCGACGTCGCCGCCATCCACACGATCCCGGAGATCCGGTATGCCGGGCTCTGGGTGCAGCTGTTCGAGCGGATCGAATACCAGGGCAGCCGCACTCAGGTGATGACCATCTTTGCCGGTGACGACCACTACATGGACGTGCAGGGCGGCACCCTGCTTCGCGGCCGCTTCTTCACCAGGGGCGAGCTGTCGGGCGACCCGGTGACGGTGCTGGAGCAGGAGGTAGCCAACCGGCTCTTCGGCCGCATCGACCCGCTGGGGAAGATTGTCCGGATCGGCGGCAAGGCGCTGCGGGTGATTGGCATCTATGCCAAGCCGGACAACATCTTCGAGCCGCCCACCCAGGAAATCGGGGCGATCATTCCCTACCAGATGGCGCATCACAATTACCGGTACGACGAAACCAACGCGCTGTTCATCATCGTGAAGCCGAGGGACGGGGT
>DASSTP010000225.1:0-2436 GCA_035707845.1 Gemmatimonadales bacterium
CGTCGCCTCCGACAGGGCGGTGCGCGTCTCCGACGGCGCGCCGGAGAGGTCGAGCAGCCGGTTGGCGAGGTCATCGAAGACCGGCCGGACGTCCTCGCCCGGCGTGGCCGAGACCTGGGCCGTCTCCACCCGCTGGCCCGACGCCACGTCATACAGCCGCGCGGTCAGGTGGAGCGAGTCGCCCACCTGCTCGTAGTCACCCATGATCACGGTCCAGACGCCGGCGTCGCGTGCCAGCCGTCGCGCCATCTCGAGACCGATGGTCTCGCCCTCGGCGATGTCATGGCGGTCGAGCAGGTCGTGCAGTCGCTCCGAGCCGATCACCTGCAGGTCATTCCACTGCGACAGGTTGAGCGCCAGCATGCTCACGCTGCCCTCGCGCAGCCAGTCGAGCGAGCTGTTGTTGCGCAGGTTGTTGAACGGCAGCACCAGCATCGACAAGCGAGGGTTCACCCCCGCCGGCGGGCCGTTCTTGCGGCCGAGCAGCGCCACCGCGCCAACGCCGAGCAGGAGCATGGCCCCAACGCCGATGGCGAGCGCACGCACTCGCCTGCGACCTGTGACCTGCGACCTGCGGCGCTTCACTGTCTGCCCCAGCAACGCCGCCCGGAACTCCGCGCCCGTCTGCCACCGCTCGGCGGGGTTCTTTTCCAGCGCTCGCATGATGGCATCGGCCAGGATGGGCGAGGCGTCGGGCCGGCTCTTCCGGACCGGAGTGGGCCGCTGGGAGAGATGTTGCGAGACCACCACCCGCTGGGGGCCTTGGAATGGTGGCTTGCCAGTCAGCATCTCGTAGGCCACCACGCCGAGGGCGTAGAGATCGCTGCGAGTGTCCACCACGTCGCCGGCGGCCTGCTCCGGACTCATGTAGGTGGGCGTGCCGACGGCCACGCCGAGGGCGGTGCGCGGGTCGGTCTGGTTGGCTTCCATCGCGCGCGCGATGCCGAAATCGGCCAGCAGCGGCCGTCCGGTGCCGGCCTCGAGCAGGATGTTCTCCGGCTTGACGTCGCGGTGGACCACGCCGGCGGCACCGGCGGCGTCGAGCGCGCCGGCCAGGTCGGCGGTAATGCGGGTGACCTCGTCGGGCGGGAGCCGGCCGTCGCGGTCCAGCCGGGCGCGGAGCGTTTCACCGGGAACCTGGTCCATCACATACCAGAGCAGGTCGCCGCTGGCGCCCGAGGAATGGACTGCCACGATGTTGGGGTGACGGAGCCGGGCGATGGTGCGGGCTTCGTCGAGGAAACGCCGGGCGATGCTCTCGTGCCCGGCCAGCTCGGGGTGGACCACCTTCACGGCCACGGGGCGGTCCAGCGAGGTGTCCCGCGCCAGGAAGACCACGCCCATCCCCCCTCGGCCGAGCTCGCGCTCGAGCCGGTACTGCGGCCCGAGGGCGTCAGCGACGCGCTGTGCGAGGTCGGACGGGGTGTCAGTCACGGAAGCGCTCCGATGCCGGCACGGGTGGGCGGAAGGCCGGTTCGAGTCTGAGATGCTTTCCAGCGGCCGAAGGTTGCGTAACCGGTCCAGCGGTGCACGACCGGGTGCCCGTCGGCGGTTGAGCACCTGTTGAGAGGGAGATTGTACGCTCTTCGGTGACAATTCAACAGGTCGTGGCCTGCATGTCCGAAGACACCGACCCGCTGACCGTCGCCGCCGTGCTCACCCAGAGTGAGCGGCAGCGAGTGGATGCCGCGGGCAATGGACTCTTTTCCGTGGTGCACCGCGATTCGGTGCGCGAGGCAATGCGCGTCGTGCGCGAGCGTGCCGTGGATGCTGTACTCGTGTCGGTGCATCGCTGCACTCCCGATCATGCCGATGCCGTGAGCCAGCTGGTCCGGCACTTTCCCGGCGTGCCTACCGTGGCCCTGGTGTCCGGTCCCGACCCCGCGTCACCCGAGACCCTGCTGAGGCTGGGCGCCTCCGGCGTGCGCGAGGTGGTGGATGTCTCCAACCCCACCGGATGGTCGCAGCTGCGCCAGGCAGTGGCGCGTCCCGCCTCCCGTGCGGCGGCCCGGATACAGGGCGCAGTGCTGGGCGCCCTGCCCGAGGCCACACCGGATACCCGCCTCTTCTTCGAGACGATGATCCGGCTGGCGCCCCACACCGTGACGGTCCGCCGGCTGGCCGAGGTGCTCCGGGTGTGCCCCAGCACCCTCATGAGTCGCTTCCAGCGCTCCCAGCTTCCCAGCCCCAAGAACTATCTCGCGGCCATCCGCCTGCTGCATGCCGCCTGGCTCTTTGGCACCACCGGCTATTCCGTCGCAGACGTTTCATACCGCCTGGAATATTCCTCACCCCAGAGCTTCGGGCGCCACCTGCGCACCATGCTGGGGATCACCTCATCGGAATTCCGGAGCCGGTTTCCCTTTCCCGTGGCGGTGGAACGCTTTCTCGACCTCATGATTCGGCCCTACGTTGACCGATGGGCGGGGTTCCATC
>DASSTP010000226.1:0-3518 GCA_035707845.1 Gemmatimonadales bacterium
CGGGCACCCGGGCATCGGAGCAACCGAAGATGACCGCAATGGGGTCCTGTGTCGGGGTCAGCACCGGTCGGCGGAGGCCGTTGGTGCCGTCATCAGGCGTGCTCACCGTGGCGGTGAAACGGCGGTTTCCTTCCTTGAGTCGGGCCAGCGCGTCGCGGGCGGATAGCATCAGTTGAGTTCACTCCGGTTGAGGTTCTGCCAAACTTACACGCGCCCGGAGCAGCGTGGCGATCGCATCCATCCCTCGGCGCTCGGCGATGCCAGCCGCCGTGAGCCCCTCCCGGCTGGTCACAGCGGGATCGGCGCCGGCCTCGAGCAGCAGGACGGCCACATCATATGCCTGGCCGGCGTCGTTGGGCAGCCACATCAGCGGCGTCTCACCCTCGTCATTGATGACCCGCGCCAGCGCCGGCTCCTGGGCCAGTACCGTCCGCAGCCGGTCGAGCTGGCCGTTGTACGCCAGCCGCCAGATATCCCGGCTGTATCGCGCCAGGCAGGCGATCATCCGCGCCTGCTGGAAATAGGTGGCCCATCCGATCGGAGGCGAATGGAAGGCGCTGTCATACGCGTCGACTTCGGCGCCTCGCGCAATGAGCAGCTCCGCAATCTCCACCGCATCCGCCGCGGCAGCGGTGTGCAGTGCGCGTGCGCCGGTTCGTGGATCGGCCACATCCGGCGACATGCCGAGGTCCAGCAGTAGCGCCACCGAGGCGGGGCGACGCTCGTTGATCATCGCTGTCATGAGGTGAAAGTCGGCGAGCGTGTCAGGACGCCCTTCCATGGCCGCCGAGACCCTTTCGCGATCGAGCCGCCGGCAGGCATCCAGGAGCATCTCAAAATTGTCCAAGGGCTGTGGCGTGGTGTCGGCACCGTAGCGGGCCAGCAGCGCGGCCATTTCGTCGTGGCCATGCGCCAGCGCCTCCTGGTAGAGCGATCGGGTGGAGCCCATCCAGACGGTGCCCTGCGGTGCGTTGGGTCCCGCGCCATGATCGAGCATCCACTTGGCCAGCGGCAGGAGATTGCGGTCCACTGGCCCGCTGAGCATGAAGCGCGCCCCTTGCAGCTGGCGATGGGCGTCGCCGAGCGAGGGTGCACCGAAAATGTCGAACATGGGCCAGCCGGGATTCTGCCAGTCGCGCAGGTGGCCTCGGCGCACCGAATGCTCGTACATCAGTTCCAGGAGCCAGATGATGTCGTTGTCGAGCAGGTGACGCGAGGTATTATCGGCGAAGACGTTGTACAGCACCTGCCCGTCATGCGGATCAGCGCCGCGTTCGAGCAGGAGCGCCACCAGCTCACGGGCGCGCGGGTGCACACTCGCAAGCTCCTCACCCCGGCCCATGACGGAGGTGAACGCGGTGTAGTGGATGTCGGCGTTGCCACCCAGGTAGAAGGCGTTGGGGTCGGCGCCGTGGTCGAGCAGCAGGCGAGCGATCTCGACCGACTGCTCCTCGGCCCGAGGCTGCGGCAACCGGGCGGCGCAGAGGTAGAGCAGGGGCGACCAGTTTCTCGGGCCGCCGATCTCGTGCACCGCCCCGGGACGGGCCTCGAGCATCCGTCGCACTTCATCAAGCTCGCCACAGGCGACGGCGGTGTAGACGTTCGCGCGAGCAATCTCCGGATACCGGGCGAGCAGCCGGCCGGCGTCCGCAGTCCGTGCTGCACGCTCCGCCCCCCCCACCCGCCAGTCGAGGCAGGCCATCTGAAGGAAGCGCGAGGCCCGGGTCTCGGGATCGTCCTCCCGCGCAGCACGCTGGGCCTCATACTGGCGCAGGACGCTCAGTGCCTCAACCTTGCCCTCCGCCTCGGCAAAGGCGGCCGGGGTCCAGTCGGGGTCAAGCTCCGCCAGCGCGCGCTTCCTGCCGTTCACGTAATGACGAAAGGGTCGCTTGAGCGCGCCGGGATCCTCGCGCAGGATTTCGGGAATGCGATCGACACGGTCATAAAGAATGGCGTCGAAGATGTCCACGCCTCGCGCATCCATGATCAGGTCGCGCACCTGGTCGTGGCCGGCGTAGGCCGCCCATCCTGCCGCGGTGCCCCAGTAGCGATCCTCCCGGTCGGCCGGATTGGCGCCATGTGCCAGGAGCACGCGCACCGCGTCCGTGTTGCCATTGAAGGCAGCGGCATGCAGGGCAGTGTAGCCATGGGTTCCATCCACCGCCGTACGATGATCGTCGCGCGCATGCACTGACGCCCCTGCCCGGATCAACGCCTCGATGACATGCGCCGGACCGCGCTCGCTCGCGCGAATGAGGAGGCGCGACCAGCGGCCACCAGGGCGGAGTGCGTCAGGTTCGTCACGCAGGATGCGAACGACATCGTCATGTCGGTCGAGCGCGACGGCAGCAGGAAGCCGGACCCTGGCGCCGTGATCCAGCAGCCGCTCCACCATCGCCTGTTCGCCATTCAGTGCTGCCTGGTCGAGCGGGCTGAGTCCGGCGGCATCTTCGGCTTCCACATCAGCGCCAAGGGCGAGCAGCGTGTCGAGCGCGGCGAGCTGGTGCCGGATGATGGCGAGGTGGAGAGGCCGGCGACGGTGGTTGGTGCCATCCATGACGCGATCGAGTTCGGCAGGCGCCTCCCCCGCAATCGCACGAATCGCCGCGACGTCGCCCATGGCCACAGCTGACAGCATGTTGTGCCGCGCGCCGTGAGCCAGGAGGTACTCCACGAGTTCCGGGCTCGGCGCACGATTGAACACCGTGGCCCAGCCGATGACCTCGAGTTCGTGGCCATCACCGGCGCCGACGGGGTCGGCGCCATGCTCGATGAGACGGCGCAGCACCTCCAGTGACCCCTTCTCGGCGGCAAAGTGAACCGGAAAGGCGTTGTCGCCCTCGTCGCGGATGTCGGGGTCGGCGCCGTGATCGAGCAGCACATCGATCACATCGATGTTCATGCTGTTCATCGCGAAGTGGAGCGCGGTCCGCTGTCCGGTGTGGCCCGGGAGCGTGGCCCGCTGGTTCACGATGTCGGGATGCGCCTCGAGCAGCTCGGCGACGGCGCTGGCGTCACCGCGGTTGGCCGCGTCAAGCAGCGCGTGCAGTGCGTCGGCACGGGACTGGGGCCGTTCCGCAGCGAGCAGCCGGGCAAGCTCGCGGCGGAGATCGGTCCAGCCGGCGAAGCCATACTCGCGGGCCAGCGCCAGCTGCACATCACGCAGCGTGGGAGTGACGGGTGCGTCGGGGATGATGCGGATG
This sequence comes from Gemmatimonadales bacterium, assembly GCA_035707845.1. Taxonomy (GTDB): domain Bacteria; phylum Gemmatimonadota; class Gemmatimonadetes; order Gemmatimonadales; family GWC2-71-9; genus CAMLHP01. The sequence goes on from DASSTP010000226.1 coordinate 3,204, forward strand.
AGACGGGCGCGGGCGGCGGCGTCCTGCGCACGAAGCGCCTTGAGCCAGCGCTTCGCTTCCGTCCGGAGGCTCTCGATCGAGCTCCGGGGCGTGAGTTTCCTGCTCATGAAACCTTCCTCCATGACGCCTGAAGTCCGCTGAGTACAGGCAGGAAGAAGGTTCGAATTGTCAGTCGAACCAGCATGGGTGGGAGCAGGGCTCCCTTGCCGCGGACCAGAGGCGCCCCAGAGCGCGCTGGGGGGAGTATGCGGCGGAGTTGCGGGATGTCAAGGAGGGCGTAAGGCGTAGGGCTCAAGGCGTACGGCTTAGGGCTAT
>DASSTP010000227.1:0-9665 GCA_035707845.1 Gemmatimonadales bacterium
GACTCGCAGAGGTTGGCCATCGAGACGCTGTGCGCCCAGGTGCCTGGCGCTTCCACCGCGAGCCGCCGGAGCAGCGGACGCGATGGATCGGCCAGCTCCAGCAGGGTGAGGTCGGTGGTGCGGTGCGTCGCCGATTCCGCAAACGGGAGAAGCAGCATGGCCAGCGAGACGCTCACCACCGCGCTCACGTACCCCGCGAACAGGCTCTCGACCAGCTGCGATTCGGTCCAGCCCAGCTGCACGGCGGCCGCTATGGAGCCCAGGGCGTAGGCGCAGGCCAGGAGGCCCACGGTCACGTATACCCGCGAGCGCCGCCGGATGGCGCGGACGCTCATCGCGGCCGCCGTGCCCGCCACCACGCCAAAGAGCATCGCAGGCGTCGGCTTGAGCAGCCATTGCTGGCCGAGCAGCGTGGCCATGCTGAGGGCGGCCACCACGGCGATGCGGCCGTTGTACAGCATCGCGATCACGAGAATGGCGAGCGGCAGCGGCAGGAATTCCGTGCGGTCGGGGAACGCCGCGATGACGCCCCGCGAGAGGAGCACGGTCGCGATGAGCAGCAGCGCGAGGAACGCCATTTCCCGCCAGTCGGCGTAGGTCTCGCGCCGATAGAGCATGAGCAGGAGCCAGAACGGGGAGAGCAGCAGGATGTCGGCCAGGAGCCCGCCGGCGAAGCCCCGGCTCAGCACGTCGGTCGGGCCCAGCTGGCGCAGCCGCTCGCGCAGGCTCACCAGCTTGTCGTGGATCTCCGGCGTGACGCGATCACCCGAGTTCACGATCGCCTCGCCCGCAATCACCCGGTAGCGCAGCGAATCGACCCCCAGCCGCCGCTGTCCGCGCCGGCTGGCGGTAAGGTCCTGGTCAAAGACGACTGTGGGCCGGTAGAAACTTGCCGCGATGCGGCGGAAGACGCGCTGGCCCAGCGCATCCGCGTCGGGCACGGCGGCGCGGTCCGACCGCTCGACAAAATCGGAGAAGGTGATGAGCGAGGAGCGAGGCACCAGGCGCTCCTGGTCGCCCCGCATGAGGCTCACCGATTCGCTCGATTCGCCGCGCACCTGGCCGGCGTCGGCCACGCCCTCGGAGAGCACGGTGGTGACAAACCGCACCAGGCTGTCCGCCATGCGCCCGCGCGCGGGCGAGCGCGCGAGCCACGCCGCCTCATCGGGCGAGAGACTGACCAGCCGCGAGTCGCCGGCACGCGCCACGATGCCCGGACCGGATGGGGCCGCCGCCTCGACCAGGCTCAGGAACTCCTTGAGCGCCGCCACCGCGGAATCCCGCGCGGTCGCGTCGAAGCGATACACCGGCGGCACCGTCTGGGCGCGTTCCGCCTGCTCCCGGGCAATCTCCTCATCCGACTTCCGCACCACGTACGACACCGGGGCGACCACGGTCCGGTCGGCCCGCGCACCGACCTGCCAGGCCGGAATGGTGACCACGTCGGGCGACGGGAACGTGAGCTGGGTGACCAGCGCCACCAGCAGGACGAGGCCCCAGCGAAGGAGGTGATCCCGCCACGGCGTGGCCATCAGCCGCCCTGGTCCTCCGCATAGGCGCGGATGATCTCGCGCACCAGGCGGTGACGCACCACATCGGACTCCTGCAGGTAGCAGAAGCCGATGCCGTCGATGCCCTGCAGCACCCGCTCGATCTGGACCAGCCCGGAATCCTCCCGTCTCGGCAGGTCGATCTGGGTCTTGTCGCCCGTCACGACGGTCTTGCTGTTCACGCCGAGGCGGGTGAGGAACATCTTCATCTGGGCCACCGTGGCGTTCTGCGCTTCATCGAGAATGATGAACGCATCCGCCAGGGTGCGTCCCCGCATGTACGCGAGGGGCGCGATCTCGATGGTGCGGGTTTCCAGTGCCCGCTGCACCCGGTCATGCGGCATCATGTCTTCGAGGGCGTCGTAGAGCGGACGCAGGTAGGGGTCCACCTTGGCCTGCAGGTCGCCGGGGAGGAAGCCAAGCGACTCACCCGCCTCCACCGCGGGGCGGGCCAGGATGATGCGACGCACCCGCTTCCGCGCGAGCGCCTCGATGGCCTTGGCCACGGCGAGGTAGGTCTTGCCGGTGCCCGCCGGACCGATCCCGACGACGATGTCGTTGGTGGCGATGGCCTGGACATAGTCACGCTGGCCCTGCGTGCGCGCCACGATGGCGCGGCGCAGGCCCGGCAGCACGATCCGTCCCTCGGGAACGTTGGCCGGCATCTCGACCGGGCCTTCACTGACCAGCCGGCTCACGTCATCGGCGGTGACCGGCTCACCCATCCGGGCCAGGTCGATCAACCCCTGCACCACCGGCGTGGCGCGCTCCACCTGCTCGGCGGTGCCGCTCAGCGCCAGCGCATCGCCCCGGTAGCTCACGCGCACGTCAAGCTGTTTCTGGAGTTCGGCCAGGGTCGCGTCGTTGACGCCGGTCAGCAGGAGCGGATCGGCTCCCTCAGTCGAGAGCCGGTGGGTCATTTCGTCAGGCACAGGTTACCTCATGAGCTGTGAGCTGCGAGCTGTGAGCTGTGAGCTGAGGGCTGAGAGCTGTGCGAAGGTGCCGCTCATGGCTCATAGCGCATAGCGCATAGCTCATAGCTCATAGCTCTCAGCTCTCAGCTCTTAGCTCTTAGCTCTCAGCTCCAGATTCAACGCGTCCAGATCCCGCCGCTCCACCACCGTCGGCGCGCCTTCGAACAGCGCGCGCGCCGCGGTGGTCTTGGGAAACGCGATCACGTCCCGCAGCGACGTCGCGCCGGCCAGCAGCATGGCCAGCCGGTCGAGGCCCAGGGCAAAGCCGCCGTGGGGCGGCGCACCGGCCGCGAGGCCATCGAGCAGGAACCCGAAGCGGCGGCGGATTTCATCTTCCGGAATGCCCAGCAGCCGGAAGATGGTTTCCTGCACCCCGGGATCGGTGATCCTGATGGAGCCGCTGCCCAGCTCGTTGCCGTTGTACACGGCGTCATAATGCAGCGCACGACAGCTCGCTGGATCGGACTCGAGCCGCTCGAGATCGTCCGGATGAGGCGCCGTGAACGGATGATGCGCCGGAACGTGCGCGCCGGTCTCGGGCTCGAGCTCGAACAGGGGAAAGTCGGTGATCCACACGAAGGCGTGCCGGGTGCGAGGCGTGACGTCGCTACGGCGGCAGAGCGCGCTGCGCACGGCGTGCAGCGCCGCCGACGTGACCGCATCCGGACCGCTCACGGCGAGCAGCAGTGTGTCTTCATCCGCCTCGAGGCGCGCCACCGTCTCGGTGCCCAGTGCCTTGACGCCCTGCCCTTCCCAGCCCGACGCAGTGCGTCGCGCCCAGATGAGCCCGCCGGCGCCGGCGGCCTTGGCGTCAGCTGCCAGCTGGTCGAGGTCCTTTCGGCTCAGCGCCGCACCCTGCGGCATCAGGATGCCGCGCAGGCGACCGCCACCGGCAATCGCCTCGCGCAGGAATGGCGCGCCGTCGGCTCCGATTGTCCCGGTAAGGTCCTGGATCTCCAGGCCGAACCGCAGGTCGGGCTTGTCGACTCCATAGCGCTCCATGGCATCGCGCCAGGCCAGCCGCGGGAACGGGTGCGCGACGTCCTGGCCCGCGGCTCGCCAGAGGTCCACCAGGACCTGCTCCACCACCCACTCGACATCCTCGGCGCTCACGAACGAGGCCTCGAGGTCGATCTGGGTGAACTCGGGCTGCCGGTCGGCGCGCAGGTCTTCATCGCGGAAGCAGCGCGCAATCTGGAAATACCGGTCGTAGCCCGCGACCATGAGGAGCTGCTTGTAGATCTGGGGCGACTGCGGGAGGGCGTAGAATTCCCCCGGGTGCACCCGGCTCGGCACCAGGTAGTCGCGCGCTCCCTCGGGCGTCGGCTTGGTGAGGATCGGCGTTTCGATCTCGAGAAAGCCCAGGTCGCTCAAGGTCCGCCGGGCCTGCTGGGTGAGCCGGTGCCGCAGGATCAGGTTGCCCTGGAGCTCGGGACGCCGCAGGTCGAGGATCCGGTGCTTGAGGCGCAGTTCCTCCGCGGCGAGCTCCTCCCCTTCCTTCCGCGCCACCGGAATGGCGGGCGTCGCCGCGGGTCCCACCACGCGCAGCGCGGTGACGTGGACTTCGACGTCGCGTGTGCGCAATGACGAATCACGGGCCGGTTCGGGACGCCGGTCCACCGTTCCCTCCACGACGATCACCGATTCAGCCCCAAGCTGCGCTGCTGTCTCCATCACGCTCGCCGGGGTCCAGCGCGGATCGAACGAGAGCTGAACGAGGCCTTCACGATCTCTCAGGTCCACGAAGACCAGGCCGCCGAGGTCGCGGACGCGGTGCACCCAGCCACCGAGCCGCACCTCGGTGCCCACTTCGGCAAGGGTCAGCGCGCCACAGTAATGGCTCCGGAGGGCCGTGGCCGTCATGCGGCCTCTTTCTTCGTCTGGCAGGTCATGGATGCATGCGATGCGCTCAGCGCGATTCCGCCTCGGCCAGCGCGTGGTAGAAGGCTTCCCCGCTCGGCGCTGCCAGCAGCTGGCGGCGCAGGTCTTCGCTGCGCGCCAGCCGCGCGATGCGGCTCAGCGCCTTGACGTGCTGGCCGGCGCAGCGCTCCGGGCCGACCAGCATGAAAAAAACCTGCACCGGCTCGCCATCGAGCGCGTCAAAGGCGATCCCGCCCTGCGTCCTGCCAGCCACGGCGGCGAGATCGGGCATGCTCGAGGAGCGGCCGTGGGGGATGGCGATGCCGAACCCGATCCCGGTGCTCAGCACCTGCTCGCGCTCCTTGACAGCGCGGAGCACGTCACCAGGGTCGCCGCCCGATTGCTGGACCAGCAGTTCCGCGAGTTCCTGCAGGACGCCGGCCTTGTCCGTGGCCGCGAGCGGAACCCGTATACGCTGCGGCGTCAGGAGCTGGCTCAGGAGCATGCGCAGAACGGGGGCGACATGGGTCAAACGTAACCGCCAACCTGAAGTGCGACAAGCAATTCTGGCCCCTCGGCGGGGCCCGTGAATTATCTTCAGGTAATGAATGGCGACGGTGGAATCCTGGACCTGGCCCCTGATGCCGCCCGCACCCGGATTGCGGCGTGGGTGGCCGCGCGGCGGCTGCCCGGCTACCGGGTCGAGCAACTGGTGCGGCGCCTCTGGGTGGCCCCGGTCGCGAGCTGGGCTGAGGCGACCGAGCTCCCCCGCGCGCTGCGCGGCGAGCTCGATGCGGAACTGCCCCTTGGGCGGCTGGCGCTCGACGTGGAGGAGACCTCGAGCGACGGCACCCGCAAGTACCTGTGGCGCCTCGCGGACGGCGAGGCAATCGAGTCGGTCCTCATCCCGACCGGAGCCCGCCGCACGCTCTGCATTTCATCCCAGGCCGGCTGCGCCCTCAAGTGCGCCTTCTGCGCCACCGGCACCATGGGTTTCCGGCGGAATCTTTCGCCGTTCGAGATCGCGGGCCAGGTGCGCGAACTGGTGCTCCGCAATGAGGCCGACAAGCCCTCCAACATCGTGTTCATGGGCATGGGAGAGCCCCTGCTCAACTGGCCAGCTGTGGACGTCACACTGTCCATCCTCAACCAGCCGGAGGGGTTCGGCATCGGAGCGCGTCACATCACGGTGTCAACGGTCGGCATCATTCCGGGCATGCAGGCGTTTGCCCAGCGCCCGGAACAGTTCCGCTTGGCCATCTCGCTGCATGCGCCGACGCCGGCCCAGCGGCTCAGCATCATGCCGGTGCAGAAGAAATACGGCCTCGACGAGGTGCTGCGCGCCGCCGACGCGTTCCGGCGGCGGGTGACGTTCGAGTACGTGATGATCGCGGGAGTAAACGATGCGTTGGAGGATGCTGACGTGCTTGCGGGACATGCCCGGAAGCTGGGCGCCTTCGTGAACATCCTGCCGCTCCATCCTGGTGGCGCTCCCGGGCTCACCCCAACGCCTGCGGGGCGCATCAACACCTTTGCGGCGCGGCTGCGCGGCCAGGGGATCGAAGCGACGGTGCGGCGCAGCCGAGGCCTGGACATCAGCGCGGCATGCGGCCAGCTCAAGGTTGAGGTCGAGCGACGGCGGCGGCGCAGCCACGCCTCCGACGTCAGTTGACGGTGTTGCGTGGCCGCTCGCCGCGCTCCCAGGCCGCTATGTTCTCCAGCACCAGCTCGCCCATGGCCGTCCGGGCCTCGATGGTGGCACTGCCCATGTGCGGCAGCAGGACCGCGCGCTCGGAGCCAAGCAGCCCGGGGTGCACCGCTGGTTCCTGCTCGTAGACATCAAGCCCGCAGCCGGCCAGCTGGCCGCGAGCCAGCGCCGCCGCGAGTGCCGGTTCATCTATCACCGCTCCGCGCGCGGTGTTGATGAGCAGCGCGTGGGGCTGCATGAGCGCCAGCCGGCGTCCATCGATGAGGTGATGCGTCTCTGGTGTCAGGGGACAGTGCAGCGAGAGCACATCAACCGCTTGCACGAGTTGATCGAGATCCGTCACCTGTGTGGCCTGAAATCCGGCAAGCCGTTCGGCAGGAACGGCCGAGCGTGAGTGGTACTGGATCTTCATGCCCAGGCCACAGGCCGCACGGCGCGCGGTTTCTGATCCGATCCTCCCCATGCCCACAATGCCCAGTGTGCGACCGGTGAGCGCCACGCCCGGCAGGTGGGTCGGTGCCCAGCCGGTCCACTTCCCTGCACGCAGCTCGCGTTCGCCCTCACTGGCGCGCCGCGCCACCATCAGCATCAGCGTGATGGCCAGCTCGGCGGTGGCGTCGGTAAGTACGCCGGGTGTATTGGTGACGAGAATGCCATGCGCCCTGGCCGCGTCGAGGTCGATGTGGTTGACGCCGACGCCGTAGTTGGCAATCAGCCGAGTTCGTGGCGCATCAGGAATGTCCGCCGCGCCAATCGGGTCGGCGACGGTGCACACCAGCACATCGGTCGTTGCGAGCAGGGTACGGACATCGGGCCCGGAGCGCGCCCCCTCCACGGCGGGGAGCCGCAGGTCATGGCGGGCGGCCAGCTTCGCTTCGATGGAGGCGGGCAGGCGATGGGTGAGGCCGACCAGCAACGGGGTCTTGGTCATGAATCTTCCAGTGCATGATGGAGTGCCACCGGGCTGGCGCTGGCAGCAAGGCGCGCAAGCCGACGACGCGGTGCGCTGTCTTGCCAGTGCCGTTGCTGCGGTAGCGCCGGGTGCGGCCGTCGAGCGGGCGCTGTCCGGTCTCGCGCGCCCGGACTTTACTCACCTCCTGGCCATGGGCAAGGCGGCAATGCCCATGGCGGAGGCGGCTACCAGGTGGCAAGGTGCGCAGGGGAAGCCATGGCGCGCCAGCCTGGTCGTGGCGCCGGAGGGAACCACGAGCATGCTGGCCGGGCTGATGGTGCTGCAGGGGGATCATCCGGTGCCAGGCTCCCACTCGGTGGAGGCAGCAGACGCAATCTCCCGGCTGGCAGATGCGATTACTGCCGACGACCACGTGCTCCTGCTCCTGTCCGGCGGCACGACCAGTCTCAGCGGCGCTCCCATCAGCGGCGTCTCGCTCCGCAGCCTGCAGTCCATCTTCCGGATGCTGCTCGCAAGCGGGATCGACATCCACGGTGCAAACATGGTGCGGAAGCGGTTTCTCCGTTGGGGCGGAGGGCGGCTTGCCCAGGCCCTGGCACCGGCCGCCGTCCACGCGCTGGCCATTTCCGACGTGCCGGGCGACGAGCCGGCGACCATCGGTTCAGGACCGGTGTCGCCCGACGGCTCCACCGCGGAAGGCGTCGCGGAGATGGTGGCCGCACATCGGCTCGAGCTTCCGGCCGACGCTTCGGCTGCGCTTACGGAGATGCGCCGCAGCGAGCGGCCGGACCTCCCTTCACCGGATGATCGCTGTTTCGCCCGGGTCACGTTCGAGGTCGTTGCCTCCAACCGGACAGCAGTGGAGGCGGCCGGCGCGAGCGCCCGTGCGCTGGGTTACGCCGTGGACATTGAAGTGGGAGGCCTCGCCGGGGAGGCGCGCGACGCCGGCGCCCGGATCGCCCGCCGCCTGCGCGCCTTCTCTCCGGGCGGGAAGCGGGCGCTGATCCTGGGCGGCGAGTCGACCGTTACCCTGGGCGCGTCCACCGCGCGTGGTGGCCGGAATCAGGAACTGGCGCTGTCGGCGGCGCGGGAGCTGCGCGACCTGCCGAATGCCGTGGTGCTTGCCGCGGGCACTGACGGTACCGATGGGAATTCTTCCAATGCGGGCGGGCTGGTGGATGGGACCACCTGGGATCACATCGCCGACGGTGCCGCCCGGCTTCAGGAGCACGAGAGCACGGCCGCGCTCAGCCGCGCGGGTGCGGAGTTGTACACCGGACCGACCGGAACGAATGTGATGGACGTGGTGATAGCGCTTCGCGCCTAGCGCGCAGCGCCCCTACGGATGCACGTCCCCCTCGGGGCGGAAATCCTCTCCCAGCACCACGGTCACGTCCACTTGCCTGGTTGTATCGGGCGCGAGGCGGATCTTCCCGATGCCCAGCGCGCGCGCAACGGCGCGGGCGCGACGATCGTCGCCGCGGCGCACCAGCAGCATGGTCTGCGGCGTGGAATCGGCGTTGTCATAACCCACCACGTCGATCCCCCGTGACCGCAGCAGGCGGGCGGCAACGCGCGCGAGGCCGCGGCGATCCGTGCCGTTCATGACCTCGACGATAGCCGTCTCCGCGCCGTCGGGCACCGGCCAGGCGAGCGTCGCGGGCGGCCGAGCCGCGGTGCCCACGGGCTTCGGGTGCGCGGCGGGCCAGCGCAGCAGTGCGACCACGCCCGCGACCAGCAGCACTGCGCCCGCGAGTGTCAGGACGAGGATGCGACGAGACTGTTCCAGAAGCGTACCATCGGCTCGGGCAGCGGCCAGTCGGATTGGATCACATGGAGCATGCGGGCACGAGCCACCTCGCGCAGCACGAACAGCGGGCGGCGCGGAAACTCGCTCGCCAGTTCAACCCGGTGGTCGTGGTCAAAGTCGCGGCCGGGCTCCAGGTAATCAGCGCAGTAGAGCACCCGCCCAACCATGTCCCACTCGGCGAGCCCCACCGAGTGATATCGCACGGCGTCGAGCACACCCCGGTCGGTTTCCCCTTCGGCCTTGGCGCGTGCCGCGCTGGCCGGGCCATGACGCAATTCCGCCGGCCCCGTGGCGCTCGATGCCCACTCGGCCAGCGTGGCCTCGGAAGCATCGCGCAGCGCGTCATGCAGCCAGACCGCGCGTAACCACCGGTTGCGCTCGGAGTCGGGCACGCCCATGGCCTCGGCCCATTCCGCCGCCAGCTGGGCGACGCGGGTCACATGGGCCACTCGCTCCGGGCTGATCTCAGCCCAGGGTGGCAGGGTCGGGCGCAGTGCGGGAGATGTCAGGTGGTTGCTCGGCTTGGGAACGTTGTTGGTACCAAACGCAAGGCGCTCAGCGCAAAGCGCTCAGCGCTCAGCGCGAAGCGCCGGCCGCACAATCCGGTTCTGCTCATCCACAAAGACCACACGGGGCTGGTACCCGGCGAGTTCCGCGTCTTCAAACGTGCCGTATGCGATGAGGATGACCAGGTCGCCCGGCAGCCCCAGGCGCGCCGCGGCGCCATTCAGCTGCATCACGCCGGAGCCGCGTGGCCCCGGGATGACGTACGTGGTGAACCGGGAGCCGTTATTGACGTTCACGACCTGGATTTCCTCGAATTCCACCAGGTCGGCGGCATCGAGCAGGT
>DASSTP010000228.1:0-3226 GCA_035707845.1 Gemmatimonadales bacterium
TCTTGCCGGCGCCGTTCGGGCCGAGAAGCGCGGTCACTGATCCGGCGGCAAGGCTGAGCTCGGGAATATCGAGGACGCGCCGGCCATCGCGTTCAAAGACGAGCCCCCGAATGGCGATGTCCATCAGCCTCGTTGCTGCACCAGCGTCAGGATGAGATTGACGATGAACGCGAGGAGCAGGAGGATGAGGCCGAGCGCCAGCGCCTCACCCAGTTCACCGCGCCCCGTGACCGTGACGATGGCGGTGGTGAGCACTCGCGTGGAGCCTCGCAGGTTGCCACCCACGGTCATGGCCGCCCCGACTTCCGAGATGATGGCGCCGAAGGCCGCCATGACCGCTGCCAGCAGGCCCAGCCGCGCCTCGCGACAGAGGTACCATAGACGCTGTGCGCGTGTGGCGCCTAGCGACTGCAGGAGATCGGGCAAGCCCGCTGGGAGCGACTGCACACTCGCCGCGGTAAATCCAATCACCAGCGGCAGCGCGATGAGAAACTGGGCGATGACCATCGCCTGCGGCGTGTAAAGCAGGTTGAGTGGTCCCAGCAGGCCGCCACGTGCGAGCACCAGCCAGACAATGAGCCCCACTACCACCGGCGGCATACCCATGCCGGTATTCACGATCCCAAGCAGCACGCTGCGGCCCCGGAACCGGCCACGCGCCAGGGCGTATCCCACGGGGATGCCGAGGAGGACGGCGCCGAAGGTGGCGGCGGCAGAGATGGCCAGGGTGCGGAGAATGATGGTCCGAATCTCGGCGTCGGTCGCGAGCAGCTGCCACGCCGTGCGCAACCCGTCGCCGAAATCATTCATGCGAGACGTCAGGGATGAAGAGCTGTCCGCCAAGGCGCTGGACGCCGAACTCCCGGATCAACGCTTGAGCTCGCGGCGACGCCAGGAATGCAACGAGGACGCGCGCCAGGGCAGGATGTACATGATCATGCCGCGCCGGATTCACGACGTACGCCGTGTAGACATTGAGCAGGGCAGTGTCGCCCTCGATGATGGGGACGAGCCGGACCCGGGATCGGAGCGAGAGCCAGGTGCCCCGATCGGTGAGCGTGTACCCGCCACGCTCACTGGCCACGAACAGCGTGGCGGCCTGTCCCTGGCCTGTTTCGGCACGGGTCGAGACCGTATCGGGGTTGATACCGGCCAGCGCCCACAGCATGCGCTCACGGGACTCGGTGCCGGACCCGTCACCACGCGAGATGAAACGTGCGCGCCGGGCGATGCGCGTCATGGCCTCCGGCAGCGCCCTATTGCGGGCGGCTGCCGGATCGGCGGGTGGTCCGACCAGGAGAAAATCATTGTGCATGATGCGGCGGCGCTCGATCAGGTCCCCGCTGGCGACAGCCTTCTCCTCGGCGGCGGGATCGTGCACCAGCACGGCGTCCGCTTCGCCCCGCCGCGCCATGTCCAGGGCCGCGCCGGAGCCTACCGCGATGGGCTTCACGTGAATGCCGGATTCCGGCTCGAACACGGCCAGCAGCGAATCGAGCAGCCCCGTGTCATAGACACTGGTGGTGGTGGCGAGGACCATGGTGCTGTCCTGCGCCCAGGCTCGCGGGGCGGGCAAGGCGAGCAGGACGAGCAGGAGCGGCAGGAGGTGTCGGCGCATGGTGGGTCGGTCGAGGGTCGTGAGTCATGGGTCATGAGTCATGGGTGACGACGCGTCATTGCGAGGGTGCGGAGCACCCGAAGCAATCGGGTTGCTTGCGAGGCTACTCGATTGCTTCGTCGAGCCCTTCGGGCTCTCCTCGCAATGACCTGCGACCTGCGGCCCGTGACCCACGACCCGTGACCGTCAGGGGCTCCGGCTCAAATTCGCTTGCACCGCCCGCGAGACCGAATCGGCGCGGGCGCCGACGACGGAGTCACCCCGCTGCTCAAGGATGGGCGCCATGCCGCCGTAGATGATGGCGTAGAGCTGGAGGATGCTCCCCGACGGCGGATCCACCCAGCCGAACGGTCGCTTCCGCGTGGCAGACTGCCAGTGGTAGGCGTTCCACATCAGTTCGTTGGTCCGATTGACGTTGACGAAGCCGAGGAAGGGCGACGCCACGACCGAATCGGAGGGCTGGATGGGCGCGGGCATGAGGCGCCGCACGAAGCCCTCGGTCTGGAGATAGGCACTCAACCCCAGCGTCTGGTCGGGATAGCCACCATCACTCCAGGCAAAGTAGATCGGGCGCTTGCCCAGGTTGTCCTTGATCAGGATGGCACTCATCACGTCCTGCAGCAGCAGGTACTCGCCCCCGAAGCGGATATCCACGCTGCCAACCCGCACCACGCCGTTCGGCGCCTTGGTGACGTCGGGCAGGTGCACCGTGTCGCTCAGCTCTTCCGGCGTGAGCGAGAGCACCTCGTTCACCGGCTTGGGCACGTTCACGCCGCGGAGCGGCGAGCGTCCGGAGTCGGAGAGCACCATGCCCGGCTGCTCCATGTTCTGCCAGAGCGGAATGCTGCGCTCGGGATCGAACGTCGGGGTCTCGCGCCGCTGGATCTGCCGGAGATGCCAGCGCGTGTTCATGAGCGAGAGATTGGCGAGCGTCACATCGCGCCGCACCCCTTCCACTTCCTGGGCAAACCACAGCGGGAAGGTGTCGTTGTCGCCCGCGGTGATGAGAATCCCGTACGGCGCAATCGACTGGAGCAGGTCCACGGCGAAATCGTTGGCCATGGTCTCATGCGCGCGTGAGGCCGTGGTCCAGTTGCCGAGGAGCGGCACCAGTGCCAGCGCCAGCACCGGCGAGGCCAGCGCCCATGCCCGTGCCGCCGAGGCGCGGTCACCGAGCCACGCCACGATTTCCCGCATGTACACGCCCAGCCCGACCGCGACGAGGACACCGAAGAAGGAGAACGAGGCGATGAAGAAGTAATCCCGCTCGCGCACCTCGCGGGACAGGTCCTGCTGCGGGTGGTAGGAGAACCCGTACCTGAAATTCAGGTAGTAGATGAGGGCGAGCGTGAGCGTAAACAGGAGTGCCGCCGCCGCCAGGCCGGTCACCAGCTTCCGGCGGATCAGTTCCACCAGGCCGGCGAGCCCCGTCAGCGCAAACAGTGCTGCTGCCATATCCCGCAGGGGCTGCCAGTCGCGGGCGAACTGCCACCGAAAGTACTGGACATAATTACCGACCTGCGAGAGAAAGTCCGCCTGCCGCTGCGTCACGGACGGCTTGCCGTACTGCACCCGGTTTAGCACATCCTTTAGTGCCTGGCTGAAGAA
>DASSTP010000229.1:0-5156 GCA_035707845.1 Gemmatimonadales bacterium
AGCAGCGTCCGCTCGTCAGTACTCATCTGCAGGTCGAACGGTACTACCGCCTGCCCCTGCGCCAGCAGCAGCGGATGCCGCCCGCGAACGATCCGAAGCTCCGCCGGCGCCGGGGCCACGTCGGGGGCATGGGCGTCGAGCTCCGCTGCCCAGCGCGCACGGGCCACGAGATCGTCCACGGCGATGCACATTTCGAAGGCCGCCAGCAGCTCGGGCCGCGTGGGCCGCAGCAGGATGGTGAGTTCGCGGAGGACGGCCAGCGCCTCCCGCTCCTCGGCCACCTGCGCTTCGCGAAACGCATTGCCCAGTTCGACCGCGGCGCTGGGCTCGATGAAAAGCGTGCCCGCGCTCGCCGATTCGTCATGCACGATCCCCTCGGGACGGGAGCGCAGGTCGCGCCGCACGGGGATGACGTAGCGCCCCTGCCGCACCGTCACCGCACCATCGGCACCTCCGGCGGGATCGAGCGATCGCAGGATCGATTCCAGCCGCTTCACCAGCCGCGCGCGAGCGGCGTGCACCTCACGCCGGGCGGCGGCGAGCCCGGGACTCGCGCTGTCGAGCAGCTGGCCGTCGTCGTCCACCGACTGCTCCAGCCGCCGTTCGAGGCCGCGCGGCAGCGGTTCCGCGCGCAGCACCAGCGTGAGTGGCGCCTGCTCCTTCACGCGGGCAAGATCGTCGGCCACGCGTCGCGAGGTGGCGATGAGCCGCTTCACGGCGGCCAGCTCGTGGCCATCCAGCAGGCTGCCGTCGATCCGGAGGCGGGCGAGCGCCGGCGCCACGTTGTCCACCGGCTCGGCCAGCAGCCCGTCGCGACGGCGAAAGAGCTCCGCCGCCTGCTCCACCCGCGCCAGCTCGCGGCCGATCCAGCCGATGTCCGTCGTGGGTCGGCGGGTGCGGACGCGCTCCGCACCGAGGGGTCCGGCGGCGCGTGCGGCCACCAGCTCCAGCACGGCGTCGAACTCGATGGTGTCCAGCGCGTCAGCGGTGAGGGGATCCTGCAAAACCGACGGGGTGCCGGCCTGTTGTTCCAGGCGTGGCACCCCGTCGGCGATGGGTGATTCCGGTACCGTCATGCCTGCGTGCGCTCCTCGCGCGTCCGGCGGACGGCGGTCAGCGAACCACGCGCGTGCGCGGGCCCCGCCGGTTCTTCCGGATGGCGGCGTTCATCTTCCGCTTCCGCTTCTCGCTTGGCTTCTCGTAGTGACGATGCTTCCGCAGGTCGGACAGGATGCCGGCCTTCTCGCACTTCTTCTTGAAGCGCTTGAGCGCGCGCTCGAAGCTCTCATCATCGTGAATGACGACTTCGGCCATGCTGGTAAATCACCCCTTCCAGCCCCCAGAGGGCATAAGATGCGACAGCATGAAAAGTTAGCCCCGAAACGGGCCGGGCGGAAGGGTCAGCCCGGAGGCCAGGTCATGCGGCGGCCACCCAGAAGGTGGAGATGCAGGTGGTCGACACTCTGCCCGGCGTCCGGGCCGGTGTTGCTGACCAGCCGGTAGCCGCCGGCGTCGAGGCCTTCGGCCCGGGCCACGCGGGTTGCGAGCTGGACGAGGTGCCCCAGCAGCCGGGCTCCCTCCTCGCCCGTGGCGTTCCGGGCGGCGGAGACGTGCCGCACCGGGATCACCAGCACGTGGGTCGGTGCCTTGGGGTCGAGATCCCGGAAGGCCACAGCCTCGTCGGTCCGATCCACGATCGTCGCCGGAATTTCTCCCGAGGCGATCCGGCAGAAGATGCAGTCAGTCATGCGGGCTCCGATCTGGGGATGCGCACCCTTGCGGCGGCGGCATGTGCCAGTGCGGCAATGGCGGCGGTCTCGAAGCGGAGCGTCGCCGGAGCCAGGCGCACCGGCTGCCACCCTGCACGCATGGCCGTGTCGCGTTCGCCGGCGGTGAGCCCTCCCTCGGGTCCCACCAGGATGGCGAGCGGTCCCCGGGTGATGCTCTCCGGCACGTGCTCGTCACTGGCCGAGGCCAGCCAGCGGGTGCAGTCACGGCCGGCATCGAGCACATGGGCCAGGGGCATGGGCGCGTCCACCCGCGGCGCCCAGGCTCCGCCCGACTGTTTCAGTGCTTCCAGGGAGCGTCGCTGCAGTCGCTCCATGTGCTCGGGGCGCACTCGGCCGCCCACGCTGAGGCTCCGTTCGGTCTCGACCGGAATGATGCGGGTGGCACCCAGCTCGGTGGCCTTTTCCACCAGCCACGCGAAGCGCTCACGATCGCCGGCGCCCGCGGCAAGGATCAGTTCCTCCGGTGGCGGGACGCTGGCGACGCTCTCCACCACGACTTCCCACCCATCATCGGCTTCGCGTGCCGAGCCCAACCCCACCATGCCCGCGCCGTCGAGCAGCCGGATGCGCTCATCACTCGCCACCCGGCGCACCCGCAGGTGGTGGCCCTCATCATCGGCGACCCGCAGCGTGGCACCAGCGGCGAGGGCCCCGGCGGGCACCAGGACGGCACTCATGACAGGCGGGCGGCGACGCTCCACCAGCCGGCGTCCCGCCACTCATCAACGACGCTGAATCCCGCTTCACGAAGCGGGCCCCGGAAGAGCTCCGACTCCTGCTCTTCCATTCCCGCGAAGATGACGATCCCACGTGGGGCAAGCGCCTGTCGAATGGCCGGGAGCAGGGTCACATTCACCGTCCGGAGAATGTTGGAGAGCATGAGATCCGCCGGGCCTGCAACTGGCGCGAACGTCGCCGCGTCGCCAGTGAGAAAGCTCACCCTGCCTGACACTCCGTTGGCGATGGCATTCCGGTCGGCGACAACGTTGGCATCGGCGTCGCACTCGACGCCGATGGCGCTGTGCGCGCCGAGGACCACGGCCGCAATGGAGAGGATACCGCTGCCGCTGCCCAGGTCCAGCACCCGCATGCCTGGCTGCACATGGCGGTCCAGCAGGGCCAGCGCCCCGCGGGTCGAGCCATGCTCGCCGCTGCCAAACGCATTCTCCGGATCGATGATCACGCGGGTCGTGATCTCGGGCGACGCATCGCGCCGCCAGGTTGGCACGATCAACAGGCGTCCGATGCGGCGCGGCTCGATTCCCTCACGCCACCGGATGCTCCAGTCGGCGTCCGGCAACTCGGCGAGCGACGCCGGCAGCCCGAATTCCTGCTCCAGCTCACCGGCAATACGCGACGCAGCTTCACCGGACGGCGCGGCCCCGGCGAGCGAACCATCCTCCCGCTCGGCGATCGCCGCCCCGGTTGCCTTGACCAGCCACTGGGCTATCACGTCGCGCCGAGGCGGGTCGGGCATAACGTGGATGGCCCACCAGGTCATGCGCCCAGCGCTTCCTTGATCCTGGCCCAGAAGCCACTACCCCGCCGCGGTGGTTCGCCTTCCACGGCGGCAAGCTGTCGGAAGACGTCCTCCTGCTCGGGCGTGAGCCGCTCCGGCGTCCACAGATGGACCCGCACATGCAGGTCCCCGTTGCCGCTCTGGCCCAGGCGGGGGAGGCCCTTGCCGCGCAGCTTGAAGACGGATCCTGTCTGGGTGCCGCCAGGCACTTCGAGCGCCTCATCGCCCCAGGGCGACGGAACGGTGAAGACACCCCCCAGGGCCGCCTGCGAGAACGAGAGGGGCAGGTCATGAATCAGGTGCTCGCCCTGCCGCTCGAATCTTTCATCGTCCGGGATGTCCAGCATGACGACGAGATCGCCATTCGGGCCGCCGCGCGGCCCGGCCGCTCCCTGGCCCCGCAACGTGAGATAGTGATTGGGTGCGACGCCGGCCGGGATGTCCACCTGCACGGTCCGCTCGGCGCGCAGCCGTCCTTCGCCGCGGCAGATCTCGCATGGCTCCTTGATGATGGTGCCTTCACCGGAACAGGTAGGGCACGGTGCCACCGAGATGAACTGGCCGAATACGCTCCGCGTGGCACGCTGGACCTGGCCCGAGCCGCCGCAGGCGTCGCACGTGACCGGCCGGGTGCCGCGCTTGGCGCCACTCCCGTCGCAGGCGTGGCACGCGTCCATGGTCTTGAGCTTCACCTTCTTCTTCACGCCATGAGCGACGTCGCCCAGCGTGAGCTTGACCGAGACCTTCACGTCCTGGCCCCGCCTGGCGTCCGGCTGCGGCCGGCCCCGGCCGCCGAACAGCGACTCGAAGCCGCCGAAGTCGCGCATGAAAATCTCCAGCGCTTCGGCGAGGTCCACATGGTGGAAGCCCTGCGCGCCGGCCCCGCCGACGCCCGCCTTCCCGTACCGGTCGTACATGGCGCGCTTCTGCGGATCGCGCAGGACTTCGTACGCCTCGGTGAACTCCTTGAAGTGCGCCTCCGCATCCGGATCGGGGTTCCGGTCCGGGTGGTACTGCATGGCGAGGCGGCGATAGGCTTTCTTGATTTCGTCCTCACTGGCGCCACGCTCGACGCCCAGGAGGCGGTAATAGTCACTCACTCCAGCAATCCTTCCACCAGTCGGCTGGTGTGTTCCACCAGCCCGATGATCTTGTCGTATGGCATCCGCGTCGGGCCAATCACGCCGATCACGCCCGAGAGTTCGCCCACATGGTAGGCCGATGTCACCAGGGTGAAGCCGCTCAGCCGGGCATCGGCGTTTTCACCACCGATGGTGATGGACAACCCTTCGCGCCGGCGCAGGTCGAGCGCCCGGCGCAGCAGGTCCCGGCGCTCGGTAAGGTCGAGCAGCTCGCGCATCCGTTCATTGGAGGCGAACTCGGGCTGTTCGGCCAGGGGCTGCGCGCTGCCCAGCAGCGCGGGCGCCGGGTCGAGTGCAAACAGTTCCTCCCCCTCGGCGATGAAAATGTCGAGCAGCTCGCGGCCTCCTGGCGGTGCTGACGCATCCCGCAGGCGCTCCGCCAGCGTGCGGCGCAGCTCGCGCAGGGTCAACCCGCCCAGCCGCTCATTCAGCACCCGCGTCACCGACAGCATGGCCGCCGGCGCCACCGAGGAGGGAACCCGCACGAAAATGGTGCGCACCACGCCGCTGCGCAGGTTGAACACCATGAGCAGCCGCTCTGATGAAACCGGCACCAGCTCGATCCGTTCCAGCACCACTTCCTCGAGCGCGGGCGCCACCGCCACACCCAGTTCCTGGGTCAGCACCCCAAGCACCTGTGCGGCGCGATGCAACAGCTCCTCCAGCGCATCGCCCCGTCCGCGCAACTCGGTGGCCAGCCTCTGC
>DASSTP010000230.1:0-22113 GCA_035707845.1 Gemmatimonadales bacterium
ATGCGCGCCGCATCGCCAAGCCGGGCAGAGCCGCGGGCGATGGTCACGGTGAGCGCCGCGAGCGCTTCGGCGTCAATGGAATTGCCCGCGCTCCTGATGGGAAGCCCGTCGGGGCTTGCCACCAGTACCGCAGTGACGCCGGCTCGGGCGGCGAGGTCGTCGACCAGTTCGGCCAGGCTGGGCATGGGCAGCTCCCGCACGGAGGGGAAAGACAAGGCGGGATTGTAGAAACCGGCTGCGGGGAAGTCAAGAAAAGATTGACCCTTTGGTGGCCAATCCTTACTCTTCACGGCACATGCGCGTCTCAACTCTCTGCCTCGCCGGCGTGGCGCTCCTCTGCGCCTGCGGCGATCCGAATGCCTTGCCCGATCCCCAGATCGAGAACGTGGTGGATACCATCGCCATCTCGGCCTTGACGGGCACCGCCATCCAGCTGCCAAGCGCGCTCTCGGTGGCCGGTCCACGCGGCGTGCGCACCGATCTCAGCGCCGATTTCGACATCGCCTTTGATATCCGCGGGGCCATCCCTGTCTTCATCCCCAGGGCAGGGCTCAATTTCCCCACCGGTGGTCTTCAGCCCGGGTTGCTGCGGTCGGACAAGGCGTTCGCCGATATCGAGCAAGGGGAGACCAACGGCTACACCACACGGGATACGCTGCAGCTGGCGGTCGGCGATGTCTTCGTGGCTCGCTCCCGGGTGGTCTGCTCCGCACTGCAGGTGCCGCTCTACGGCAAGCTCCGCATCCTCGAGCTGGACGCGACGGCGCGCACGGTCACCTTCGAAGTCCTGGCCGACCAGAATTGCGGCTATGTCGGGCTCGAGCCCGGCCTGCCCGACAAGTAAGACTCGCATGATCGACATCAAGCGCCTCCGGCAGGAGCCGGACGAGGTGCGTGCCGCACTGGCTCGCCGCCAGGATCCGTCGCTCGACGCCGTCGTGAGCGACCTCCTGGCGCTTGACGCGCAGCGCCGGGGCCTGCTCGCCCGGGTGGAAACGCTCAAGGCCGAGCGAAACGCGGCCTCTGATGCCGTGGCCCGGCGAAAGAAAGCTGGGGAGCCGGCGGACGAGTTGCTCGCCGCGCTCAAGGCCTCAAGTGAGGACGTGAAGTCGCTCGATGCACAGGTTCGGGACATCGACGAGCGGCTCGAGCGCGAGCTGCTCCGGGTGCCCAACCTGCCGCATTCCGCGGTGCCCAATGGCGATGCATCTGCCAATCGCGTGCTGCGGAGCTGGGGCGAGGTGCCCTCCTTCGAATTCGAGCCACGGCCCCACTGGGAGCTGGGAGCGGCACTGGGACTCTTCGACCTCCCGCGTGGCACCAAGCTCGCCGGCTCCGGCTTCCCGCTCTTCACCGGGCTTGGGGCCCGGCTGGTGCGATCGCTCGCGAGCTTCATGCTGGACCTGCATACCCGGGAGCACGGCTACACCGAGATCGTCCCCCCGCTGCTGGTCAACCGGACCTCGCTGGTTGGCACCGGCCAGCTGCCCAAGTTCGAGGAAGACCTGTACCGGACGTCAGAGGATGACTTCTTCCTGATTCCCACCGCTGAGGTGCCGGTCACCAACATCCACCGGGACGAGATCCTCGAGAGCTCGGCGCTGCCCGTGAACATGGTGGCGTTCACGCCGTGCTTCCGGCGTGAAGCCGGGGCCCATGGCAAGGACACCCGCGGCCTCATCCGGGTGCATGAGTTCGACAAGGTGGAACTGGTGCGGCTGGTGCCCGCCGATCGGTCAGACGATGAACATGCACTCCTGACCGGCCACGCGGAAAAGGTGCTGCAGCTGCTCGAAATTCCATATCGGGTGCTGGAACTCGCTGCCGGCGATACGGGTTTCGCCGCCGCCCGCACCTTTGACCTCGAGGTCTGGGCCGCGGGCGTCGGCACCTGGCTGGAAGCCTCGAGCGCCAGCACGTTCACCGATTTCCAGGCCCGGCGCGCCAACATTCGTTACCGTCCCGCCCCAGGGGCACGCCCGGAATTCGTGCACACGCTCAATGCGTCGGGCGTGGCCTTTCCGCGCACGATCATCGCCCTGCTCGAAAACAACCAGCAGGCGGATGGGTCGGTGCGGGTGCCCGAGGCGCTGGTGCCATACCTTGGCACCGAGCGCCTCGTCCCACGTGCCTGAGCGCCGGCGGCCGATCGGCCGCCTGGCGCCGACCGCCGCCGTCCTGCTGGTGGCACTCCTCGCCGGCTTGAGCCTCGGTACCGCGTTTCTCGTCGCGCGCCACTTCGGCGAAGACGCGCAATCCATGAGCCGGCTCTACTCGGGCGTCTATTCCGGACTCAACAGCTCGCAGCCGGGTGGAGAGGCGGACGCACTGCTGCGCCTCGGCGAGCAGGTCCGGCGGCTGGGCATGCCGCTCGTGGTGACCGACTCGTCCGGCAATGTCACCGCGGCGGACAATCTGCCGTCGGCGTTGCGCGACCTGCCGCTGACGGACTCGCGCATCCAGCGCTATGTCGCCGGACTCGATGCCAGCAATCGGCCGCTGGTCGATTCGCTGAGCGGCCAGCGGATCCACTACGGGCCGCTGCCGGCCAAGGGCCAGCTCACGGCGCTGGCGGTGCTGCAGGCCTTCATCATCCTGATCATGGTGGCGGTGGCGGCGTTTGCGTATCGGAGCGGCATGAGCGCCGAGCGGGACCGCCTCTGGGTCGCCATGGCGCGCGAGGCCGCGCACCAGCTCGGTACGCCGCTCATGAGTCTCCAGGGATGGATTGAATCGCTGCGCGGGCGTCCCACGCCGCCGCCGGAACTGGCCGACCACCTCGCGGCGGACGCCGAGCGTCTCGAGCGAGTGGCCAAGCGCTTCGAGCGCATCGGCAATCCGGCCCGGCGCGAGCCGGTGGGGCTCGGTGCCCTCGCCGAGCGGGTGGCGGAGTATTTCAGGCCGAGGTTGCCGCAGCATGCCAACCGGATCACGCTTCGGGTGATGGCGCCGGGCGCCGGCCCCACTGTCACGGGCGATCCGGTGCTGCTGGAATGGACGCTGGAAGCGCTGGTAAAGAACGCCATTGATGCGCTGCAGGGACGGCAGGGGACGATTACGCTGCGGGTCGGCGCTGAACACGCGCGCGCGGAACTCCGGGTGTCAGATGACGGGCCCGGCGTGAGCCGGGAGATGCGACGCAGCCTGTTCGAGCCCGGGGCGAGCAGCAAGCAGGGCGGGTGGGGTATCGGGCTGGCACTCGCGCGACGCGTTGTCGAGGATGCCCACGGCGGTGAATTGATGCTGGAGCCCGGGGATCACGGTGCCACCTTTGTGGTGCGGCTGCCCCTGGCGGAAGAGAGGTCATGACCGAAGACGAACGACACAGCTGGCTCCGCTCGCTCAACCCGGCGCAGGCCGAGGCGGTGGAGCATGTGCATGGACCGCTGCTGGTGCTGGCGGGCGCCGGGTCGGGCAAGACCCGGGTGCTGACCACTCGGATTGCGAGCCTGATCGAGCGGCATGGCGTGCCGCCCGACCGCATCTTTGCGGTCACCTTCACCAACAAGGCCGCCGGTGAAATGAAGGAGCGCATCGGGCGGCTCCTCCATCGCGATCCCTCTGGCCTGTGGATCGGGACGTTCCATTCGCTCGGCGCCCGCATGTTGCGCCGCGACGCGGAACAGCTCGGCTTCACCCGGCAGTTCACCATCTACGACCAGGCCGACTCCGTGTCGCTGGTCAAGCGGCTGCTGGAGCAGCGTGGGCACTCGCCCAAGACCTTCACGCCCAAGGTGGTGCAGTCTATCATCTCCGGCGCCCGCAACCGGATGCAGTCGCCGGAAGACCTGCGCGCAGAGTCGCCGTTCGACCGGCTGGCTCACGTGGCCGCCGACGTGCAGGAGGCCATGGGCCCGGCGCTCAAGGCGGCGAACGCCATGGATTTCGACGACCTGCTCCTGCGGCCGCTCGAACTCTTCCGGGACCACCCCGACCGGCTGGAGCATTACCGGCACAAGTTCCAGTTCATTCTCGTGGATGAGTTCCAGGATACGAACAAGGCCCAGTACGAACTCATCCGCCTGCTGGGGCGTCACGGCAATGTCGCGGCCGTGGGCGACGACGACCAGAGCATCTACGGCTGGCGCGGCGCCGACGTGCGAAACATGCGCCAGTTCCAGCAGGACTTTGGCGGCACCCAGCTCGTGCGGCTGGAGGAGAACTATCGTTCCACTCGCCTGGTGCTCGACGCCGCCAATGGCGTGATCGCGGAGAACGCGGGGCGCATCGGCAAGATGCTGCGCACCAGCCGCCAGGGTGGCGAATCGCTGACGCTGGTCGCCGCCGCCGACGAGCGGGACGAAGCGGAATGGGTTGTACGCGAACTGGCCCGGCGCCAGGGCGCGGCCGAGTGGGCCTACGACGAGATGGCCATCCTCTACCGGACCAACGCCCAATCGCGCGCGTTCGAGGAAGCATTCCGCCGCAGCGGTGTCCCCTACCGGATCATCGGCGCCACCAGCTTCTATGCCCGGCGCGAGGTGAAGGATCTGCTGGCGTATCTCCGGCTCGCCGCAAATCCGAGCGATGACGAAGCATTCCTGCGTGCCATCAACACGCCGAAGCGCGGAATCGGCGATTCCACCCTCGCGGCACTGGTGGCGCAGGCCTCGGCGTGGGCGCGGACGCTCCTCGATACCGCCGCGCGCGCCGATGCCATTCCGGATCTTCGTCCCAATGTGCGGAATGCGCTGCGGGACTTTGCGGGCATGATCTCGCGCCTGCACGAGGCGGCCGCCACCTGGTCGCCCGCGCAGCTGCTGGAGGAGATCATCCGGGTCACGGATTACGAAGCCTGGCTGCGCGAGGAAGGCCCCGAGGGGCTCGACCGGCTGGACAACGTGCGCGAACTGGTGGCCAGCGCGGCCAACTGGTCCGAAGTGGTGGTGCCGGACGCTGACGACGAAGGAACGCCGCTCGAGCGCTTTCTCGCCGAGGCGGCGCTGGTGTCCGCCAACGACAGTATCGCTGGCGATGAGCGCGGCGTCACCCTCATGACCCTGCATACCGCCAAGGGACTCGAATGGCCCGTGGTCGTCATCGCCGGGCTGGAAGAAGGGCTGTTTCCGCTCGCGCGTTCGCTGGAGCAGCTCGAGGGCCTGGAGGAAGAGCGGCGGCTTGCGTACGTCGGTCTTACGCGGGCCAAGGACAAGCTGTACCTGAGCTGGGCGCGGGCACGCCGGCGCGGTGGCGAGCTGCGGCCTGGCGCGCCGTCGCGTTTCCTCAAGGCCATCCCTCCGGAAGTCATCGAGGAGCGCCGCACTTCCGCGCTGTGGGCGCCGGGATGGGATGATGCCCCCGTGGGCGGCAGCCGCGGGAGCGCGTGGGCTGCGCGTCGCAACCCCAGTCCCGCGCCGGTGGCCGTGGCGGAGGAAGCGTCACAGGATGCGCCGCGGTACGTGAAGGGCGAGCGCGTGCATCATCGGCGCTTCGGTACAGGGACCATCCTGGGACTGCGTGGGGCAGGGCGCGACCTGAAAGTCAGTGTGAACTTCGACGATGGCGAAGTAGGCACCAAGGAACTGCTGGTGGCCTACGCCGGACTGGAACGCGACTGGGAGAGTGCATGAGTATCGGCCGGGACGACGTGGCGCGCGTGGCGCGGCTTGCCGAGCTGGCGGTGTCGGAGGACGAGCTGCCTGCGCTGGTCCAGCAGATGGAACGCATCGTGGGCTTCGTCGAGCAGCTCGCCGAGGTCCATGACGACGCGAGCGCGGCGCCGTTCGTGGCTGGGCCTCCCTCCACGCCGTTGCGCGAGGATGTCGTGCGTCCCACGGCGCTGGCGCATCCGGTCGAGGAGATGGCGCCGGAGTTTGCCCACGGGTTCTTCGTCGTGCCGCTGCGAAGCTCCATGGAGGAGAACCCGTGAGCGGCGCCCGACAGGCGGCGCGGGCCACGGCACTCGCGCTCGAGAGCGCAACGGGGCTCAACGCCGCGCTCCACTGGTCAGCTGCGCTGCTCGAATCCGAGGCGGGGCGCGCCGATGCAGTGCCGGACGCCACGGGCCGGCCGCTCTACGGCATGCCGGTGGCCATCAAGGACAACATCGTCACGGTGGAACAGCCCACCACCTGCGCCTCGCGGATCCTGGATGGCTACGTCTCGCCCTACGATGCCACTGTCGTCGAGCGGCTGCGTGCCGCCGGGGCCATGGTGGCCTGCAAGGCGAACCTCGACGAGTTCGCCATGGGATCATCCACCGAGCACTCGGCGTTCGGGCGCGTGCAGCATCCGCTCGATCCGGAACGGGTGCCGGGGGGCTCATCCGGCGGCTCGGCGGCGCTGGTGGCGGCCGGCGTGGTGCCCGCGGCGCTGGGCTCCGAGACGGGCGGCTCCGTACGCCAGCCGGCCGCCTTCTGCGGCATCGTCGGCCTCAAGCCCACCTACGGCCGCGTGAGCCGCTACGGGCTGGTGGCGTTCGGTTCCTCGCTGGATGCCGTTGCGCCCTTCGGCCGGACGGTGATGGACGCCGCGCGAGTGCTGCACGTCATCAGTGGCCGCGACCCGCGCGACTCGACCACGCTGTCGCAGCCGCCGGTTGCAGTACCCACGATGCCGCGCTCGCTGGACGGGGTGCGGGTTGGGTTGCCGCGCGAGTACCTCCCTGCGGACCTGCATGGCGGCGTTGCGGCGGCGGTGTCCCGGGCACGTGCGGCGCTGGAGGCGCTTGGGGCAACGCTGGTGGATGTCTCGCTGCCCCACACGCAGTACGCCGTGCCGACCTACTACGTCGTGGCGCCGGCGGAGGCGTCGGCCAACCTGGCCCGCTTCGATGGCGTGCGATACGGGCTGCGGGAGGGCGGCGAGGGCGACATGCGCTCGCTCTACCGTGCCACCCGGGGGCGCGGATTCGGCGCGGAGGTGCGTCGGCGCATCCTGGTCGGGACCTATGTGCTCAGCGCCGGGTATTACGACGCCTACTACGTCAAGGCGCAACGGGTGCGCTCGCTGATCGCCGACGACTTCCGGCGCGCGTTCAGCGACGGCATTGACGTGCTACTCGCTCCCACTACACCGACACCGGCCTTCAAGGCGGGCGAGAAGACCAGCGACCCGGTCGCGATGTACCTGGCGGATATCTTCGTCTGCCCGGCAAACCTTGCCGGCATTCCCGCCGTGAGCCTGCCCGCCGGACGCAGCGATGGATTGCCGGTCGGCGTTCAGCTGATGGCACCTGCCGGCCAGGATGAGCGGATGCTCGAAGTCGCGCTGTCGCTCGAGTCCCGGCTCGATCCGGTGGCGGAGGTGCGCTGATGACCTGGGAAACGGTGATCGGGCTCGAAGTGCACATGCAGTTGAAGACGGCGAGCAAGATGTTCTGCAGCTGCTCCACCGCCTTTGGTGACCCGCCCAACACCAACGTCTGTCCGGTGTGCCTGGGGCTTCCCGGCGCGCTGCCCGTGGTCAATGCGCATGCGCTCGAGCTGGCCGCCCGGGCGGCCCTGGCCCTCGGCTGCACCGTCCATGAGCTCAGCATCTTTGCACGGAAGAACTACTTCTATCCCGACCTGCCCAAGGGCTACCAGATCTCGCAATACGACCGGCCGCTTGCCACCGACGGCAGCGTGGCATTCGAGTCGGCCGAGCGCGGCCGGGTCGCGGTGCACATCCAGCGCCTGCACGTGGAAGAGGACGCCGGCAAGTCGCTGCACGACCGGCTGCCTGGCCGGACCGCGGTAGACCTCAACCGCGCCGGCGTCCCGCTCGCCGAGATCGTGAGCGGGCCCGACCTGCGGACGCCGGCCGAAGCACGCGCGTGGCTCACCACGCTCAGGCAGATCCTGCTCTACTCGGGCGCGAGCGACTGCAGCATGGAGCAGGGAAGCCTGCGGGTTGACGCCAACCTCTCCGTGCGGCGGGTCGGGACCACCACGTTCGGCACCAAGACCGAAGTGAAGAACATGAACAGCTTTGCCAACGTCGAGCGCGCGCTCACGGCCGAATTTGCGCGCCAGGTGGAGCTGCTCGAGCGAGGTGAGCCGGTGCGGCAGGTGACTTTGCTATTCGACGCGTCGTCCGGCGCGGTGCGGCCCATGCGCTCGAAGGAGGAGAGTCACGATTACCGCTACTTCCCGGACCCCGATCTCCCGCCACTCCTGCTGGACGCGGACTGGATCCAGCAGCAGCGCGAGGCATTGCCCGAATTGCCCGAGGCCCGTCGTGCCCGGCTCGAAGCCGAGCAGGGTATCTCGGCCTATCATGCGAGCGTCGTGAGCGGTGAGCCGGCGCTCGCGGATTATTACGAGGCACTCGTCGCTGCCGGCGTCGAGGGCCGCCAGGCTGCCAACTGGGTGACCGGTGACGTCATGACGGCGTGGAACGAGACCGGCGGCTTCCCGGTGAGTGCCGAGCGGCTCGCCGCGCTGATTGGGCTGGAGCGGGAGGGCACGGTGAGCCTGCAGGCGGCCAAGCGCATCTTCGCGGAACTTCGCGTGCAGGATGCCGAGCCCCGCGCACTCGCGGGACGGCTCGGCCTCCTGCAGGTGAAGGATGCCGATGCCCTGGGCGGCTGGGTGGACGAAGTGCTCGCGGCGCACCCGGGGGAAGTGGAGCGCTACCGGGGCGGCGAAACCAGGTTGATGGGTTTCTTCGTGGGGCAGGTCATGAAGCGTAGCCAGGGCAAGGCAGATCCCAAGGGCGTCCAGCCACTGCTGCAGGAGCGTCTCAAGTGACCACAGCTACACCGGTACTGTCGCTGGCAAAGGTGCGCCGCCGTTTCCCCGCCTTTGATCGGCAGATCAAGGGCAAGCCGGTCGCCTATTTCGATGCACCCGGCGGCACCCAGGTGCCCGACACCGTGGCCGACGCGGTGCGCAATTATCTCCTGCACCAGAATGCCAACACCCACTGGGCCTTCCCGACCAGCGCCGAAACCGACGCCATGATCCTCCGCGCCCGGCAGGCTGCCGCCGACCTCCTCGGCGCAGGCGCTGACGAGATCGCCTTTGGCGCCAACATGACCACGCTCACTTTCCATGTGGCGCGCGCGCTGGGCCGCCAGTGGGGACCTGGTGATGAAGTCATCATCACCGAGCTGGATCACCATGCCAACGTGGCGCCGTGGCAGGCGCTGGCGCGGGAGCGCGGCATCACCCTGCGGATGGTTCCGCTCGCGGCCGACCTGCGCTCGCTCGATCTGGCCGCATTTGAGCGCATCCTCAGCCCGCGCACCCGCATTGTCGCCGTGGGCGCGGCATCCAATGCGATCGGCACCATCACCGACCCGGCGATCATCTCGGAGATGGCGCACGCGGTAGGTGCGCTGGTCTTCACCGACGCCGTGCATTTCACGCCGCACGACCTGGTAGATGTTCGTGCCATGGGCTCGGACCTGCTGGCCTGCTCGGCCTACAAGTTCTGCGGCCCCCATGTGGGCCTGCTGTACGTGCGCAAGGCGCTGGCCGAACAGCTCGACGTGCCGAAGCTGGAGCCTGCACCCGACACGGTGCCGGAGCGCCTTGAGACGGGTACGCTCAATCACGAAGGGATCGCCGGCGTCGAGGCCGCCGTGAACTTCCTGGCCGAACTGGGCAGCGGCGACGGAACGCGCCGCCAGCGGCTCGAGGCCTCCTATGCCTGGCTGCACCGGCAGGGCGAGGTGCTGTTCCGCGAGATGTGGGACGGGCTGTCCGCTATTCCCGGCGTCCGGCTCTTCGGGCACGCGCCAGGCGGACCGCGACGTACACCGACCGTCGCCTTTACGGTCGGGAAGCTGCCGTCGAGCCAAGTGGCGGCGCAGCTGGCAAGCGACGGGGTGTTCGTTTCCGACGGTGATTTCTACGCCAGCACCGTGGTCCAGCGACTTGGCCTGGCAGGGCAGGGGTTGGTACGCGCGGGATGCGCGTGTTACACGAGTGAGGAAGAAGTGGAGCGGTTGGTAGAGGGCGTGAGGGCGCTAGGCGCTCAGCGCTAGGCGCTCAGCGCTCAGCGCTCAGCTTCTCCATCTCCGGCCAGTATCTCAGCGCTCCGGCCGGCAGGCCGTAGTGCTCGGTGGCTGCTTCGATCAATCGGTCCGGCGCTCGCCGGCCGAACTCCCGCAGCGTGTTCCGGCGGATTTCCTTGGCGACCTTGAGCGGGCGCTCACCCGACGGGTCCAGTCGCCGGGGCGTCGCGTCGTCATTGCCCAGCAATTCCATCATGTAATCGAGGGAGCGCGACAGGTGCTGCTGCACGTCGGTGTCGGTGAGTTCCCAGCGGCTCCGGTCGCGGGCCGCCTGCATGCCGCGCTGCCAGCCCGGGGTGTTGGTGAGGTGGACCATGCCGCGGAACAGCCGGCGATTGGTGCGCACGCTGAAGATGGTGGGTGAGATGATGCGATCGAGATGCGCATCGGCCTTGTCGTGGTCCATCCGGATCAGGTCGCGCGCCGACTGTGCGTACTGCTCCCCGACGTGGATCTCGACCCGGCTCTCCCAGTAGGAATGCCCCACGGACGACGTACTGCTGGTGAGCACCAGTTGCCGAGGCACGAAGTAATTGTGCGCCACGGTGTCAGCCGCGAGGTGGCAGAGGTAGCCCCAGCCGAAGGCACCCAGCGCCTCGGTGTCAGCCAGGTCATGAATTTCCTGGCCCACGTGCCAGTAGTGGCAATGCCGCCCTACCGGCGCGTATTTCTTGGCGATGGACGAGTCTGCGGCAATGTTCCCGTAGAGAAAGTCATAGGGAAATGCGCGCAGCAGGTCGGCAACCGAGGCGGGCAGGAGCCGCAGGTTGGCGAGCACCGATTCGCCAAGGTAGATGTGCGTACCCGGGGTCCAGGCGTGCGCCGCTGCGGGGGCCGCGGCCAGGATCAACCCGACGATGGCAAACGCGCCCAGCAGCCGCCATCCGTTCATCGGCGCAGCAGGAAGCGGGTCATCCGGCCTGCGATGCCCCGGCCGCGGCGGATGCGCCGAAGGCCGGTAGCGACATCGAGCGCGGTCTCCTCCACCTCATCGTGCACCACGTCATAGAGTGCTTCCAGGTCCACCAGGCGGGCCTCGATGCGGTCGATCCCGCGATTCACCTTCTTGCGGAGCCGTCGGCCGGTGCGCACGAACGCGCCCGCTTCGTCGCGCACCATGTTGGCGATCCGTTCGCCGTCGCCCACCAGCTTGCGGATGCTCTCCATCGTTTCCTGGGCATCATGCGCCACGCTATTGATCAGCGTCCGGCGCTCCTCGATCTCACCCGTGAGCCGCAAGGCCAGCCGGATCGCGCCGATCGTGAGCACCAGGACGGACAGGGCGATCACCAGCAGCGACAATGCCGTCACCGTGCCGGCCCAAGTGGGGACGGTGAGCACCGCCTGCTGTTGCAGCATCAGCATTGCACCACCTCCTGTCAGGCGTCGGGCCTGCCACGGAAACATAACCCGCGCGGGTCCGGCCAGCGACGCGCCGCTTGACCCCGGGGCCGGATGGTCGCGAGCTTTGGCCATGCCTCCGCATTTTCTCGTCCGTGGCGGGCGCCAGCTGCGCGGCGCCATTCGCCCTGCCGGCAACAAGAACGCCGCGCTCCCGATCCTGGCCGCCACCGTGCTCGCCGACGGGCCGGTCGAACTCGACAACGTTCCCCACATCCGCGACGTCGATACCATGGTCGCGCTGCTGGCCGACCTCGGTGCCGAGGTGGCATGGACCGGCCCGAACCACCTGCGTGTTGATGCACGCAACGTGCGGCCCAAGCCACTCGACCCGGCGCTCTGCGCCCGCATTCGCGCGTCCATCCTGCTCGCGGGGCCGCTGCTGGCGCGCTTCGGCCAATGCGTCCTGCCGCCGCCCGGCGGCGACGTCATCGGGCGGCGCAGGGTAGATACCCACTTCCTGGCGCTCGAGGCACTCGGCGCCACCGTCGAGCTGGGCGACCGTTACGAGCTTGAGGCGCCCAAGGGGCTGGTAGGCCGGGACATCTTCCTCGATGAGCCGAGCGTAACGGGATCCGAGAATGCGCTGATGGCGGCCACCCTGGCGCGCGGCCGCACGGTGCTCCGGAACGCTGCCGCTGAGCCGCACGTCCAGGACCTGGCGCGCTGTCTCGTGGCGATGGGTGCACAGATCGAGGGCATCGGCTCGAACGTGTATGTGATCGAGGGAGGCCGGCCGCTGGGCGGAGCGTCATACTCGATCGGTCCTGATCACATCGAGATCGGGAGCTTCATCGGGCTCGCCGCGGTTACCAACGGCGACATTACCATCGAGCCCGTCAGGGGAGAGGACCTCCGCAGTACCCTGCTGGCCTTCGACCGCCTCGGCATCCGGCCGGTGCTGGACGGCACCCGGCTGCATATCGCGCCGGGTCAGGAGCGCCGAGTCCGTCCCGACCTGGGCGGCCACGTGCCCAAGCTGGAAGATGGACCATGGCCCGCCTTCCCGGCTGATGTCATGTCCACGACCATCGTCGCGGCCACCCAGTGTACCGGCATGCTGCTGGTCTTCGAGAAGATGTTCGAGAGCCGGCTCTTCTTCGTGGACAAGCTCATCGGCATGGGGGCGCGGATTGTTCTCTGCGATCCGCATCGGGCCGTCATTGCGGGGCCCTCGCCGCTCAAGGGCGGCGTGGTCGAATCACCCGACATCCGCGCCGGCATGGCGATGCTCACGGCCGCGCTCGCGGCGGAGGGCACCAGCATCATCCATAACATCGGGCAGATCGAGCGGGGCTACGAGAAGATCGACGAGCGGCTCCGGGCGCTCGGTGCCGACATCGAGCGGCGCGATGCCTGACGCAGTGGCCCTGTTGAACGAGCAGGCCCGCACCGGCGACGTCCCGAGGTTCGAGCTGGAGGAGTGGGCCGACCGGTTTGGGGTCACCGCCGGCATTACGGCGCGGGGCGACGGACCCGGCCGCGGCTTTGACCTGGGCCTCTGGACCGATGCACCGGCGGGTGAAGTCATGGGCCGGTGGCGCGCCTTCCGCTCCGCCATCCCTGGTTTCCGCGGCGTCGTACTCGGCACCCAGGTGCACCGGACCGAGGTTGTCTGGCATGATCGGCTCACCGGCTGGGTTCAGCTGGAGGGCGTGGATGGCCACGCTACGGCAACACCGGGGCTGCTGCTTACGGTCACGGTTGCCGACTGCATCCCGGTGTATCTCGTGGCGCCCGAAACGCGGGCGGTGGCGCTGCTGCATGCGGGATGGCGAGGGACGGCAGCAGGGATTCTCGAGCGCGGGCTCGAGGTCCTGAAAGCGCATGCCGGGCTTCAGCCGGGTGATCTCGTAATGCACTGTGGCGTTGGTATTTGCGGGTCCTGTTATGAAGTGGGACCTGAGGTGCTGGAGGCGCTGGGCCTCCGGGGCGACGACCGGGGTCCGTGGCACGTGGACCTGCGCGAGCGCCTGGCCGAGCAGGCGGAGGAGGCCGGGATTGCCGAGGTGACCATGTCATCCTGGTGCAGTGCGCACCATCGGCCGCTGTTCTACAGCCACCGCGCGTCCGGCGGTGCCGACGGGCGCATGGTGGCGTATCTTGGCATGCCGACGAGTGTTGACGAGGTCGGCCCGGCGCGGTAGCTTTTCATGCTGTGTGGTCGGCCCGCCCGGGTCGGCGCTGCGGATGTGGGGGGTGTTTCCCCCACATTTTTTTTCGGATCGCCCCATCGTCCCATTCTCCAGGTGCGAATGAAGCGACTCGCCAGCCGGCCGGGCTCTGGAGCCTTGCGGCTGGTCATGAGTCGTGGGTCGTAAGTCACATGACTTATGACGTATGACATATGACTTACGATTATGAATCGCCCCCAGGAGCGAACGAAGCATGTCAGGATCCACCGAAATGCTTGCGGCCTTCCGCGAGCTCACCAGCACCAAGCAGCTCGAGCGGTCCGACCTGCTGGACCTCCTGCGGGATGGCATTCACGCTGCCCTCGTCCGGAAGTACGGGCCGAATGTCCGCTTCGAGCTGAGCGTGGACGAACTGAACGGCTCTATCGAAATCGCCCGGCTCCGCCAGGTGGTGGACGTGGTGGAAGACGAAAGCTCCCAGGTGTCGGTGGAAGCCGCGCGGTTCATCGATCCCGAGTTTCAGGTCGGCGACATGCTGGAGGAGGAGGTCCCCTTCCAGGAATTCGGGCGGCTGGCGGTGCAGGCGGCCAAGCAGCGCATCATCCAGCGCGTGCGCGAGGGCGAGCGCACCCGTATTCGCGAGGAGTTTGCCGACCGGGTAGGCGAGCTGCTGGCGGGAGAGATCCAGCAGATCGAGCGCGGCAAGCTGGTGGTCATGCTCAACAAGTTCCGCGAGGCGGAGGCGATCATGCCCTACCGCGAGCAGAACCACCGGGAGCACTTCCACCAGGGCGACACCCTCCGAGCGGTGCTCAAGCGCCTGGAAGAGACCCCCAAGGGGCCGCGGCTGATCCTGAGCCGCGCCGACCCGTTGTTCGTCAAGGCGCTCTTCAAGCTCGAGGTGCCCGAGATCCAGCAGCAGATCGTCGAGATCCGCGCCATTGCGCGCGAGGTGGGCAGCCGCACCAAGGTCGCCGTGATTTCCCGGGATGACGCCATCGATCCGGTGGGTGCCTGCGTCGGGCTCAAGGGCTCGCGCGTCCAGGCAGTGGTGAACGAGCTGGGGGGCGAGCGCATCGACATCGTGCCGTGGTCGCCCGATCCGGAGCGCTTCGTCAGGCTGGCCTTGGCGCCCGCCCGAGTGGCCAAGGTGTTCGCCGACTCGGCCGGCAAGACCATTCAGGCGGTGGTGGACGAAGACCAGCTCTCGCTCGCCATCGGCCGCAACGGCCAGAATGTGCGGCTCGCCTCCGAGCTCACCGGCTGGAAGATCGACCTCTACTCCAGCCGTGAATGGATGGAGCGGGGCGGCGAGGGTCCGCTGTTCGCGCCGCTGCCGCCCGAGGACGCCACGGCGTCACAGGTGCCGCTCGCCGAGCTCGAAGGGCTCTCGCCTGAAATCGTGGCCATCCTGGCGGGCGCCGGCTATGAGACGCTGGACGACGTGTTCGATCTCGATCGTGAGGAGCTGTCCGCGGTGCCCGGCCTCTCCAGCGAGCAGGTGGATGCGCTCATGGCCTTCCTGGCCGAGCTGGCGGATGAGGACAGCGAGGAGAACGGCACCCCGGCGTGAGCTCGCTGCTGGGCCTGCTGGGACTGGGACGCAACGCCGGCGCGCTGGTGATCGGCGCCGACGCGGTCCACCGGGCACTGCAGCAGGGCCGGATCTACTGCGTCGTGCTCGCGTCTGACGCCAGTGGGCGGGCAAGAGAAAAAGTGGTGCGACTGGCCAGGGGGCGACAGGTCCCACTCGTGGCTGGTCCGGATGCCGACGCGATCGGCATCCAGCTGGGAAAGCCGCCGGTCATGGCGGTCGGTGTCCGGGATCGCGCATTAGCTGATGGCCTGGTGGCCTTGGCTCCGGACAGCCCTGAGGAGGCATGAGTGGTCAAGACTCGAGTGCATGATCTGGCTGCGGAATTCGACATTCCGCCCGAACAGCTGATGCAGCTGCTTCGTGACATGGACATCTTCGTCCGCAGTCACCTGTCGGCGCTGGAAGGCGACCAGGTCTCGGCGGTTCGCGTTCGCTGGGAGCGTGAGAAGCGCCGGAGCGCCACCGAGGCACAGCCCAAGCGCGGCCGCCGGAAGGCCAAGGCCGCCGAGCCCGTGGCCGCCGAGCCGGCCAAGCCGGCTCGGCGTCGGCGTACCGCGGCTGAAGTGGCGGAAGCCGAGGCACAGGCGCAGGCGGAGCGCGCGGAAGCCGAACGCGATGGCCTCGAACTCGAGATCGAACTCCCTCGTCTCGAACCGGAAGAGCCCAAGGTCTCCCGCACGCTGGAAGAGCGCGCGCGCGAGCTCTTCAAGGACCTGCCGCCGGTCGAGCCCGAGCCCGAGCCCGAGCCGCAGGAGCAGGCCGCCACGCCGGAACCGGCGCCGGCTGCGCCCGAGCGCCCCGCGGCCAGCGCTGCACCGGCGTCCCCGGTCGAGGAAACGCCGGCGCCTCCCAAGCCGGCACGGGCGCCATTCATTCCGCCTCGCGTGCCACGCCCCGCGGCCGGGTCGCGTCCGGCAGGACCGCGTCCCGTCTTCTCGACCAGCACGCCGGGTTCCGGCACCCGGGAGCGTCCTGCGCCCGCGCGTCCCGGTGAGGAGCGGCCGGCACCCGCCAGCGCTGGTGGCGCGGGCGGCCGCCGCAAGGGCAAGAAGGGCCGTCGCGGCTATGTGGACCAGGATGCGGTGCAGGAGAACATCGCCAAGACGCTGCAGGGGCTGAAGGGCGGCTCCGGACGCAAGGGCGCCCGCCGCTCCGACGAGCCGAGCTATCGCGACATCGTGGCCGGCCGTGCCAAGGAAGAGCGGGAAAAGGAAAAGACCCGCATTCGTGTCAACGAGTTCATCTCGGTGGCAGAGCTTGCAGCCGGCATGAAGATTCCCGCTACCCAGATTGTCCAGTTCGCGTTCAAGGAACTGGGCCTCATGGTGACCGTGAACCAGCGGCTGGATTTTGACCAGATCGAACTGATTGCGTCCGAGTTCGGGTTCGAGGCGGTCCGGGAACAGGAATACCAGGCCGAGGTGGAGGAAGCAGCGGAGCCCGACAAGCCGGAAGACCTGGTGTCGCGGCCGCCCGTCGTCACCATCATGGGCCACGTGGACCACGGCAAGACCTCGCTGCTCGACTACATCCGCAAGGAAAACATCGTCGCGGGCGAGGCCGGCGGCATTACGCAGCACATCGGTGCCTATCACGTGGCGCTGCCGAACGGGAAGGAAATGACCTTCCTCGACACACCGGGTCACCAGGCGTTCACCGCCATGCGTGCCCGCGGCGCCCAGGTCACCGACATCGTGGTGCTGGTGGTGGCGGCGGATGACCAGGTCATGCCGCAGACGGTCGAGGCCATCAGCCATGCGCGCAATGCCGGCGTGCCGATGGTCGTCGCCATCAACAAGATCGATCTCCCGTCGGCCAACGTGCCAAAGGTCAAGCAGGATCTCCTCCAGCACAGCGTGGTGCTCGAGGAGTTCGGTGGCCAGGTGCTCTCGGCGGAAATCTCCGCCAAGAAGGGCACCGGCGTGGAGCACCTGCTCGAGCAGGTGCTGCTGCAGGCCGAGATCCTCGACCTCAAGGCCAACCCCGAGGCGCGGCC
Source organism: Gemmatimonadales bacterium (assembly GCA_035707845.1). Lineage (GTDB taxonomy): Bacteria > Gemmatimonadota > Gemmatimonadetes > Gemmatimonadales > GWC2-71-9 > CAMLHP01. The sequence continues at coordinate 17,073 of DASSTP010000230.1, forward strand.
GCAGGGCACCGTGCTCGAGGCCACCCTTGATCCGGGCAAGGGCCCGCTCGCCACGGTGCTGGTCCAGCGGGGCACGCTCAAGGTGGGCGACGACTTCATCTGCGGCATGTTCAGCGGCCGCGTGCGCGCGCTGTTCGACGAGCGCGGCAATGCGGTGACCGAAGCCGGTCCCACTATTCCGGTGCAGGTACTGGGCTTTGACGGCGTGCCTTCGGCGGGCGACACCTTCCTCACGGTGACCGATGCCTCCGAGGCGCGCGATATCGCGCAGAAGCGGCAGCGGCTCGAGCGCGAGGCGCAGAGCCGGCGCAGCCAGCGCGGCACCAGTCTCGAGGACTTCAGCCGAGCGCTCAAGGAAGGCGAAGTCTCCACCCTGCCGATCATCATCAAGGCCGACCAGGGTGGTCCCGCCGAAGCCCTCGCCGACGCGCTGGCGCAGCTCAGCACCAGCGAAGTGCGAGTGGACGTGGTGCTGCGCGGCGTGGGCGCCATCAGCGAGAGCGACGTGCTGCTTGCGCGCGCGTCCAACGCCATCATTCTCGGTTTCCATGTGCGGCCCGACTCCAACGCCCGCACGGCGGCGGAACGTGAAGGGGTGGACGTCCGGACCTATCGCGTCATCTACGAAGCGGTGGACGACGTGCGCAAGGCGCTCGAGGGCCTCCTCAAGCCGGCGGAGAAGGAGACTGTCCTGGGCGAAGCCGAGGTGCTCCAGCTGTTCAAGGTCAGCAAGGTGGGCACCATCGCCGGCTGCCGGGTGGCGCAGGGCGTCATCACCCGCGGTGCACAGGTGCGCGTCATCCGCGACGGCGTGACGGTGTACACCGGCGAGATGTCCAGCCTCAAGCGCTTCAAGGACGATGTCCGCGAAGTGCGCGAAGGCCAGGAATGCGGCATTGGGGTCGAGAACTTCAACGACCTGAAGGTGGGCGACCGGATCGAGGCGTACCGCATGGAAGAAGTGAAGCGGACGCTGGAGTCGGTGGGGACGCCCGGCGCCGCCTGAGATGCTGGTGGGCATTGCCGAGTGGCAGCTGCACCTGCCCGGCTGTCACTCGCTCAAGGACAAGCGCAGCATCATCCGGCCGATCCTGGCACAGCTGCGGCAGCGCTGTAACGTGTCGGTGGCCGAGACAGGACGGCAGGACCAGTGGCAGGAAGCGGAGATTGCCTGCGCCGCCGTGGGATCGGACCGGCGGATCGTTGAGGAAACCTTGCGGGCCGCGGATCGCGTCGTGGACGGTGCGGACGGGGTGCGCATCATGGATTCAGTGACGGTGTATCGGTGAAGGGTTCATCACGACGCCCCGAACAGGTGGGCGAAACCATCCGCCAGGTCGTGGCCGACGCGCTGGCGCGCGGCGAGCTGCGGGACCCGCGGATCGGCCTGGTCACGGTGACGCGCGTGGACGTCACGGGCGATCTCTCCCACGCGTACGTCTTCGTGAGCCCGCAGGGCGACGAGGACGAGCGCACCCGGGCCATGGAAGGGCTGGAGAGCGCCTCGGGCTTCCTTCGCTCGCTGGTCGCGAAGGTGCTCACGACCCGCTCGGTTCCGGAGCTTCATCTCGAGCTGGATCGCGGCCTCGAGCACGCGCAGCGGATCGAGCAGATCCTGGCCGAGCTTCGGCGTGAGGAGCAGCGCTGACGGGCGCCCTGCTCATTGACAAGCCAGCGGGCCCGACCTCGCATGATGTCGTGGCGCGGGTCCGCAAGACGTTCGGCGTGCGCCGGGTGGGTCACACCGGCACCCTCGATCCCTTTGCGAGTGGGCTGCTGGTGGTGCTGGTGGGACGTGTCACCCGGCTGGCTCGCTTCATCGAGGGGCAGGACAAGACGTACCTCGCCACGGCAGAGCTGGGCGTGTCCACCGACACCGACGACCGCACCGGACAGGTAGCGGGAGGATCGCCGCGCCCGGTGAGCGATGCCGAGCTGGCCGAGGCGCTGGCCGCGCTCACCGGCACCCAGCTGCAGCGGCCGCCGGCCTTCTCGGCGCGGCACGTCGAAGGCCGGCGCAGTTATCAGCTCGCGCGGCAGGGCGTGATGGTGGACCTCCCGCCCACCGAAGTCGAGGTGCACGCGCTGGAGCTGGTGAGCCGCTCGGGAAACCTGGTGACACTCCGCGCCCGCGTGAGCCGCGGCACATACGTTCGGGCGCTCGCCCGTGACCTGGGCCAGCGGCTGGGGACCGGTGCCCATCTCACCGAGCTTCGGCGGGAGCGCATCGGTGATCTGGATGTCGGCGAGGCCACGCCGCTGGCGGAGTTGAGCAGGGAGACGCCGCTGCGGCCTGCCGCAGGACTGCTGGCGCACCTGCCGGCCGCAGAGCTCGCCCCGGCCGACGCCGTGGCGGTGCGACATGGGCGAGCGGTCCCTTGGACCGGTGCGGCGGCGCCGGCAGTCACCCTTCACGCTGAAGGACGGCTCCTGGGTGTGGCCCAGGCCGCGGGGGACGAGCTGCGACCGGTCATCGTGCTCGAGGATCCGGCGTGAGCGTCGTGACAGTGGGTTCGTTCGACGGCGTGCATCCGGGGCACCGGGCGGTGCTGGATGAAATCAGCCGGCGGGCTGCGGCAGCTCGTATGCAGAGCATCGTTGTTACCTTCGAGCCGCACCCGCTGGAGGTGGTGAACCCGCCCGCCGCGCCGCCGCTGCTGACGCCCGGCGCGGAACGGATCGAGGTACTCGCCACGACGCAGGTGGACCGGGTGGTCATCCTGCGCTTCGACCACGCGCTCGCGAGGCTGACTCCCGAGGCGTTCGTGCGGCAGGTGCTGCTTGCCCGGCTGGGAATGACGGCGCTGGTGATCGGGCATGATCACGGGTTTGGCCGGGGCCGCAGCGGGGACGAGGCCACCTTGCGCGCGCTGGGCGCCGAGCACGGATTCCCCGTGGATGTCGTTGAGCCGGTGGACCTGGGCACCGGCCACGTCTCCAGTTCGCGAATCCGCCGAGCCGTGGCCGGTGGTGACCTCGACGGCGCGGCCGCGCTGCTCGGGCGCCGGTACAGCGTGAGCGGTGTGGTGGGCCGGGGGGCGGGCCGGGGACGCACCCTGGGCGTACCCACCATCAACATCGGCGCCGTGCCGGCGCGGAAGCTGCTGCCGCCGGATGGCGTGTACGCCGTCGAGGTGGAAACGCGGCAGGGCTGTTTTGGCGGCATGATGAATCAGGGCGGGCGGCCCACGTTCGAGGACGCGGCTCGCATGCTCGAGGCGCACCTGTTCGGCTTTGCCGGCGATCTTTATGGCGAGCGGGTGCGGCTGACGTGGGTCACTCGCCTGCGGGACATCCGCCGGTTTCAGTCGGCGGACGATCTCGTGGCACAACTGGCGCAGGATGGCGCCGACGCCCGGGCAGCACTTGCCCGGGTGCAACGGAAACCTTAGCGGGCCCCGGCTCGCGCTTCTGGGCAGCCATGTTCGACTCCATTCGCAATCGGCTGATCATCATCGGCCTGCTGGTCGTGGCAAGCGGATACTTCCTCTTCCCGCGCTCCATCACCACGCGTGTGCGCACCGCCAGCGGTGCCATGAAGGACACGGTCGAGACGCGTATTCCCATCAAGCGCGGGCTCGACCTCCAGGGCGGCATGCACCTGGAACTGGAACTGGACCAGAGCAAGCAGGTGAGCTCCGATGTGAAGCGCGACATCGAGCTGGCCTTGCAGGTGCTCCGGAAGCGCATCGACGAATTCGGCGTCGCGGAGCCGCTGATCCAGAAGCAGGGCGACAGCCGCATCGTGGTGGAGCTGGCCGGCATCACCGACCCCGACCGCGCCAAGGATATCGTCCAGCAGAGCGCCTTCCTCGAGTTCCGGCTCACCGACAAGACCAACGCGCTCGACAAGTCGCTGCCCGCCATGGACCGTGCCCTGCGGAACCTCGGCATCACCGGCGCTGCGCCCGGCGAGAAGCCCAAGCCCTCCGCGGTGCAGGAACTGCTGGGTGGCGATTCCACCGCCCGGGCCGATTCCACAAAGTCCGACTCGACCGCGGCGGATTCGGCCAGCGCAGGGACCGGCATCCTGCAGGACCTGATCCAGCCGTCAGGGCAGATGCCCGGCGAATACGTGGTGCAGGAGTCGGCCTACCCGCGGGTGGACAGCCTGCTGAAGGTTCCCGAGGTGCAGCGTGCGCTCCCACGCGGCGTGACGCTCTTCTGGGCCTCGCAGCCGGTCAGCATCGGCGTCGAGCCGTTCCGCTACCTCTATGCGCTGGATACCCGGGCCATGATCACCGGTGACCGGCTGGTGGATGCAACCGCCCAGCTGGATCCGATCACCAACGGGCCGGTGGTGAACTTCGAGCTGGATCACGCGGGTGGCCGGCGGTTCGGCGAGGCCACGGGCCGCCACATCGGTGACTACATGGCCATCATCCTGGATGGCGAGGTGCAGGGCAGGCCGCCGGTCATCCAGGACCAGATCGGCCGCAGCGGCCGCATCACGTTGCAGGGGAAGTCCATCGAGGACGCCAACGACCTGGCGCTCACGCTCCGGGCCGGCTCGCTCCCCATTCCGCTCAAGATCGTGGCCGAGGGCCAGGTGGGCGCCAGCCTTGGCGCCGACTCGATCAGCGGCGGCGTCACGGCCGGCATCGTGGGCACGATTCTCGTTGTCCTCATCATGCTGGGCTACTACCGGCTGAGCGGCGCGCTCGCGGTGCTGGCGCTGATGCTCTACCTGCTGTTCAGCCTCGCGGGCCTCGCGGCCCTCGGCGCCACCCTCACGCTGCCGGGTCTTGCGGGCCTGGTGCTCTCGGTCGGCATCGCGGTAGATGCCAACGTGCTGATCTTCGAGCGCATCCGCGAGGAGCTGCAGCACGGCAAGAGCGTGCGCCTGAGCGTGGATGAGGGCTTCAAGCACGCCATGAACGCCATCGTCGACTCCAACGTCAGCACGGTGCTGACGGCGCTCTTCCTCTTCCAGTTCGGCACCGGCCCCGTCAAGGGCTTCGCGGTGACACTCATCATCGGCATCGTGGCCTCGATGATCACCGCCATCTTCGTCACCCGCACCTTCTTCCTTCTCTGGCTG
>DASSTP010000231.1:0-3337 GCA_035707845.1 Gemmatimonadales bacterium
GCCAGCAGCCAGCCGCCAGCAGCCTGCCGCCAGCAGCCAGCAGCGCTACGGCGCTACCACTACGCTATCCACGAAGAAATCGGTTGCACCGAAGCAGCTGGTCGGCAGGCCCCGGTGCTCCTCGTAGAAGAGCAGCACCCGCTTCCCCACCGCGGGCCGCAGCGTCGTGATCAGGTCCTTGTCGCGCACGCTGAAGTGCCAGGTCTCGGGAGGCACGCCGGGCGCCGAGGTGATCAGCAGCTCGCCTTCATGGGTCTTGCAGAGCCAGCCGCGGTCCTCGAACACCTGCAGGTAGCCCGCCTTGCTCCCGGTGGAGTAGGCGTAGCTGGCCATGATGGTGGTGTACACGGCGAAGCCGAGTACAATGACGAGCAGGATGCTGAGCCAGATCAGCTCCAGCTTGCGCTTGAGCCGGCGGCGGCGCTCCGCCCGGGCGTCGGGAGTGACAACGGAGGGTTCGTCAGCGGGCTCGGGCGGAGGTGTCGTCATGCGACAATCATACTCTCACCCCGCCACCTCGGCGATACTGGGGATGATCCGGTCGGGCGTGATGCCGCTCGCCTCCACGACCTCCCGGCTGAACTTGCCGGTCTCCACCAGCCAGCCCCGCATCCCGGCCGCCTGGGCGCCGCCCACATCGGAACGAATGTCATCGCCGACCATGATGACGTCGGCCGCCGTCATGCCGTCGCCGAACGACGCCAGCACCTGGCGATAGAACTCGGCGCTGGGCTTGCCGGCCAGCACCGATCCGCGTCCCGTGGCATACTCGAGCGCGGCCACGTAACCACCGCAATCCAGGGTGAGCTTGACGCCGTCGTGCCAGTAGCGGTCGCGTGACAGCGCCAGGAAGCGCGCGCCCGCCATCAGGTGGGTGAAGGCCTCCTGCAGGAACGCATCGGCCCATTCCCGGCCCAGGTCGCCCAGGACAATGGCGTCCACCGGACCGGACGCGGCCGACCCCGAGGTGCCGCCCACGAGGGTGAAGCCGGCGAGATCTTCCAGCGCCTCCCGCGGCACGAACGGTGCTACCCGACGGGCGCCGGCCTGCATGAGCCAGGATGCGCCGGCGCGCGTGGCGGTGAAGATTTCTTCCGGTGCCACGTCGAGACCGTAGCGCGCCAGGCGTTCGCCGATGAGACGCCGGGAACGGCTGGTGGTATTGGAGACGCAACGGAACGGGATATCGGCGCGTCTCAACGCTGAGAGCATCCTGGCGGCGCCGGGAATGGCGGTATCACCCTGGTAGAGGGTGCCGTCCAGATCGAAACACCATGCCTTGGGAGCAGTCACGTGCGGGTCATTCCTGTTGTCGCTGTCATTCTTGCTGGCTCACTGACGCATGCGCCGGCCGACTGGCCCTTTGCGGTCGGTGAGACGCTGCACTACGAGGCCAGGCTCGGCTACTTCCCGGCCGGCACCGCCGATATCCAGGTGGCGCGGACGGCCAGCATGCGCGGCAAGCCGTCGGTGGTCTTCACCCTCAACGCGGCCGGTGGGCCGCCGGGGCTCAAGTCGAGCTGGGCCATGACGTCGTGGGTCGAGTCGTCGAAGTTCGCCTCGCTCCAGTTTCATCGCCACATGGATCTTGCGGGACGGGTGACCGACGAGCAATGGCAGATCCTGCCCGATTCGGCGCGCTATCGGCTGGCGGGGAGCGACCAGGACTTCAAGGCACCGGCGCACCCGATGGATGAGCTCGCGCTGCTCTACTACATCCGCACCCTGCCGCTCGCGCCCGGCCAGTCGAAGGCCCTCCGCGGCTATTTCCGCAACGGCTTCAATCCGGTCACGGTCTCGGTGCTGGGCAAGGAAATGGTGAAGGTGGGCTCGGGCGCCTCAGTGCGCTGCCTGCATCTCACGGTGTCTGCAGCCGGGCGTTCGTCCGAGCTCTGGCTGACCGACGATGCGAAGCGCATTCCGGCCCGCGCCACCGTGCCGCTGCCGATCGGGGGGGCGACGTTGGTGTGGGATGGGAGGTAGCAAGAGAGACAGATGGACAGTTGGACAGTTGGACAGATGGACAGATGGACAGATGGACAGTTCAGGCGGACTGTCCAACTGTCCAACTGTCCATCTGCCCTCAGTACCTCCCCAAGTACCGCTCCACCTCCCACGCACTCACGTGGCGCTGGTATTCCTCCACTTCCTTCCGCTTGGCTTCGAGGAAGCGCTCGGTGAGGTGCTCGCCCAGCGCCGAGGTGATCACCTTGTCCTTCTTCATCTCGTCCAGCGCCTCGTGCAGGTCGCGCGGCAGGTCGTCAATCCGGAACTTGCGCCGGTCGCGGTAGCTCATGGTGAAGATGTTGCGATTGACGGGCGGCCGGGCCTTGAGCTTCCGCTCCACCCCATCGAGCCCCGCCGCCAGCTGCACGGTGAGCGCCAGGTACGGGTTGCAGCTGGGGTCGGGGGTCCGCAGCTCGCAACGCGTCCCCGTGCCGCGCCGGTCGGGAATCCGCACCAGCGGCGAGCGGTTCCGCATGGACCACGCGACGTTCACCGGCGCCTCGAAGCCCGGCACCAGCCGCTTGTAGGAATTCACCAGCGGGTTGGTGATGGCGCAGAAGCCGCGCGCGTGCTGCAGCAGCCCCTCGATATAACTCAGCGCCAGCGCGCTCAGGCCATGCTCCGCCTTCGGGTCATGGAAGGCGTTCTTCCCTTCGCCACGGAACAGTGACTGGTGCATGTGCATGCCGCTGCCGTTGATCCCCTCGATCGGCTTGGGCATGAATGACGCCACGTAGCCGAAGCGCGAGGCCACGTTCCGCACCACGTACTTGAAGGTGGCAAAGTTGTCGGCCGTGACCAGCGCATCGGCGTAGCGCAGGTCGATCTCATGCTGGCCGCGCGAGACTTCGTGATGCGCCGCCTCCACCTCGATCCCCATGCTCACCAGCTGGTCCACCATGACCCGCCGAATCTCCTCGCCCCGGTCCTTGGGACCGAGGTCGAAGTAGCTCCCGTCGTCATGCGTCACCGTGCTGACCGAGCCGTCCGCCGAGCCCTCGAAGAGGAAGAACTCGGCCTCGCATCCGGCCATCATGGTGAAGCCGAGCTTCTCGGCCCGCGCGAGCTGGCGCTTGAGCACCAGCCGTGGGCAGCCGCTGAAGGGGGAGTTGTCGGGCAGGTACACATCACAGAGCAGCCGGGCGATGCGACCCCCCTCGTCCTCGTACGGCAGGATACGGAGCGTCGGCAGGTCCGGCTTGAGCAGCATGTCGCTCTCCTCGATCCGGACAAACCCCTCGATGGAAGACCCGTCGAACATGATCTCCCCCTCCAGTGCCTTCTCGAACCGGCTCCTCGGCACTTCCACGTTCTTGTTGATGCCGAGGAT
>DASSTP010000232.1:0-4908 GCA_035707845.1 Gemmatimonadales bacterium
GAGGGGCGGCCGTTGTACTGCGCGGCGCCCAGCACCACCACGGCGTCGGCGGGATGCCGCTGGTCCTGCTGGCTCACCACCAGCACCATCACCAGCCATATGGTATAGAAGAGGCCCGCGGCCACCAGCAGGACGCCGGCAACCCTGAGCCCCCGTCGCAGTGAAATCCGCACGCCGGAAGTTACGGCCGGCGCCGCCGGCTGTCACTGCCGCAAGTCGAACGTCTCGTACAGCCTGGGCACGTGCACGTCCTCGACGCCCTCTTCCTTGAGCAACCTGGCCATCCCCTCGAGCGCGTCGGGGTCGCCGTGGACGCAGAAGGCGCGCTTGATGGGGCCACCCAGCATCCGGACCCACTTGCGCAGCTCGTTCTGGTCGGCGTGCGCCGAATACCCGTCAATGCTCTCCACCTCGGCGCGCAGCTCCATCTCCTCGCCGAAGACGCGGATCTTCCGCTCGCCGTCCCGGATGCGGCGGCCCAGCGTGCCCTCGGCCTGGTAGCCCACGAAGAGGATGCAGTTGCGATGGTCGCCGCCGTGGTTCTTCACGTGGTGCAGGATGCGGCCGGCCTCGACCATGCCCGACGCCGAGATGATGATGGCGGGGCCGTTCAGGGTGTTGAGCCGCTTCGAGTCCTGCACGTCGCGGGTGTAGTGCACCGAGCTGAAGTCGAAGAGCGGCTGGTCCGCCTTCACCATCGATTCGCTGGTGTCGAAGATTTCCGGGTGCATGCGGAAGACCGTGGTGCTCTCGACGGCGAGCGGGCTGTCCACATAGATGGGTACCCGGGGAATCCTGTTGGTGCGCATCAGGCCATGCAGTGCGTAAATGATTTCCTGGGTGCGCCCCACGGCAAAGGCGGGGATCAGTACCTTGCCGCCCCGGCCCACCACCCGGGACACGATCTCGCCCAGCTTCTCCTCGGATCCCACCGGCGACTCGTGGGTGCGCAGCGCATAGGTGGACTCGATGATGAGCGTGTCCACCGGGCCGCCGGGCGGCTGCGGATCGCGGATGATGGGGAGTCCCCAGCGGCCGATGTCGCCGGAGAAGACCAGGCGGTGCTGCTTGCCCTCGGTGATGCGGAGCTCGATGCTGGCGGAACCCAGGATGTGGCCGGCGTCGGAATACTCCATGATGAGGTTCTTGCGCAGGTGCTGGGCGCGGTGATACGGCACCGCGGTCATCAGCTCCTGCGTCGCCACCGCGTCGCGCATGGTGTAGAGCGGCTCCGACTCGGGTGCCGCCTTCCCGTGGCGCTGCACGTACTCGAAATCCATCTCCTGGATGTGCGCCGCATCGGCCAGCATCACCGCGCAGAGATCGCGCGTGGCGGGCGTGGCGTAGATGGGGCCGTGGAAACCGCGGTTCACCAGCAGCGGCAGGCGGCCGGTGTGGTCAATGTGGGCGTGGCTCACCACCACCATGTCGATGCGGCGAGGATCGAACTTGAGGTCGTGGTTGAGCTCGGCGGCCTCCTTGCGATGCCCCTGGAAAAGGCCGGAATCGAGCAGCAGCCGCATGCCGCAGCATTCGAGGAGATGCATCGAGCCGGTGACCTGGCCCGCCGCACCGTGGAAAGTCAGTTGGAGATCGGACATTGGGAGAGGGGTTAGGGATGAGGGAAAGTCTGGGAGCCGGGGCGTGGGGCATGGGGCGTGGGGCTTGGGGTCCCACGCCTCACGCCCCACGCCTCACGCCACTCACCCGTCAACGGGTGCCAAACAAGCGGTCCCCCGCGTCGCCCAGTCCCGGCAATATGTACCCGTTTTCGTTGAGCTGCCGGTCGAGCGCGGCGGCGAAGACGGGGACGTCGGGGTGGGCGGCCTGCATGCGGGACACACCCTCGGGTGCGGCGACGAGGCAGAGAAAGCGGATGCGGCGGGCGCCGGCCTGCTTGAGCGCCGCCACCGCCGCCACGGCCGACCCGCCGGTGGCCAGCATCGGGTCGAGCACGAAGAAGTCGCGCGCTTCCTCGCCGGCCGGGATCTTGAAGTAGTAGTCCACCGGCTGCAGGGTGTCGTGGTTCCGGTAGAGGCCGATATGCCCCACCCGCGCCGATGGGATGAGCTGGGCAATCCCGTCCACCATGCCGAGGCCGGCGCGGAGGATGGGCACCAGGGTGAGCTTCTTGCCGGCCACCTGCCGGCCCTCCATCCGCTCCAGCGGCGTCTCGATGGTGACCGGCTCGGTCGGCAGGTCCTTGGTCACCTCATAGGCCATCAGCATGGCGATCTCGTTCACCAGCTGCTTGAAGTCGCGGGTGCTGGTGCCCTTGTCCCGGAGCAGCGTGATCTTGTGCTGGATCAGCGGGTGGCCGAGGACGGTGAGGTTGGGGTGCATGGGCGGAATATGTGGCCGGATGGGCAAGATGGGCAGGATGGGCAGGATGGGCAGGATGGGCAGGACTTACGCGGAACGGTACCGATGTGCAGTTTGAGCTGTAAGCTGTGAGCTGTGAGCTGATCCCTAATCCCTAACCCCTAATCCCTATCTCCTATGCGCCTTCTGCTCGCAGTCGCCTTCGGCCTTGGTGCCGCCACTCCGGCCCTGGCCCAGAACCCCTTCAAGATCAAGAGCGCCTCGAAACCGGTTTCGGTGACGTCCGCGGTGACCGGCTCCATGACCGGCACCGCCCAGTACGCCGCGACGAAGGACAAGTTCATGCGGCACAGCACCACCACGGGCAAGATCTTCGGCAAGACGACCACGACCGAGAGCTGGTCGCTCTCCACGCCGGAGACCATCTATACCGCCGACCTGACCGCGAAGACCGGCCAGCAGACGCCCAACATGTTCCCGGTCATGGCCAGGGAGTATGACAAGCTGAGCGGCGCGGAGAAGGAACGCTTCGGCCAGAACATGAAGGACATGGCGCAGCTCTTTGCCCAGGCCTTCGGGGCCGGCGGCTTCTCCGGCGAGGACAAGGGCAGCACCGCCAGCTACGCGGGCGAGACCTGCGTGGAGCACACCTTCGGCTCCTTCTCTTCCTGCATGCTCAAGGAGGCCCCGCAGATCCCGCTGCACGAGAGCGGCAGCATGTTCTGCGTGGACTTCGAGCAGACCGCGACCGCCGTGACCTGGGGCGACCCGCCCGCCGGCGCCTTCGACCTGCCCGCGGGCATCACCTTCGTGGAAGATTCAGCGGTCACCGCCCAGAGCGACTCGATGGCCCGCACCATGATCCGCTACTTCGCCAGCCAGGAACTGAGCGACTCGCTCGCCGCGGCCAGGGAGAAGATGCAGGAGCAGCACGCCTCGGCCGGCTCCAGCAGCAGCTCGGAATCCGCGCCGCCGATGAGCAAGGAAGATTGCGAGAAGCTCCGCAACCTCAACCTCGGCACCATGCTGGCCAACTCCTTCAACTCGGTGGTCAAGGACGCGGTGAATGAAGCGGTGCAAGAGAAGGAGGCGGAAATGAAGAACAACGCCAAGAACAAGATCAAGTCGGTGATCAAGAAGCCGAAGCTGTTCTAGGGCATGAGGCGTGGGGCGTGAGGCATGGGGGTCTCGAGTCGCGAGTCACGGGTCTTGCGTCCCCCAAGCCCCACGCCCCAAGCCCTACGCCTTGAATCTCGCCTCCCACCTCACCTCCGCCCACTCGAACACCAGCATCCCTTCGCCCTGGCCGGCCGGTTCGATCCTGATGGTGAACACTTCCACCGGCGCGGGCGTCTTCAGCCGCTCCATCGGTACCCGGAACACGTCCTGTGACGGATCGTATTCGGTGCCCCACTGGCCGGTCTGGCGATTGAATATGAGCGATACGTTTGTCGCGGTGGGCAGGGTCCAGAGGGTGTAGCTCCCCGGCGCCAGTGTGTCCCGCCCGAATACCAGCGGCCGGTCGGTGCTGAATTGCGTCGCCGCGTTGGCGCCGGTGCGCCAGACTTCACCGAACGGCACGATCCCGCCGAAAATCTTCCGCCCCCGCACGTGGGGCCGGCCGTAATCCACCATGAGCTGCGCCCCGGCGACGGTGGCGCGCACCGTGTCGCGGGGCGAGAGCTGGCCCAGCGGGCCAGATCTCGTCTCGACCGCGGCAAGGGCATGCGCCAGTGCGACGACATCGGCGGAATCGCGCCGAGTGACCCTGACCTTGACCGTCGTCCTGGCACCGGAGAGGCCGAGCAGTCGACCGCTGCTGTCGACCTTGGCCTCCAGCGGATTGCCGTAGTAATCGATGGCCACGCTGTCGGGTGCGAGGCGGGTCAGCATGGTCGGCACCGGCGTGAGCACGCCGGGCATGATCATGTCCACCGGCATGCTGTCCTGTTGCTGCCGGGCGAACTGGCGAGTCATCTGGCCGTAGAGCGCGTAGGTCGAGTTGAGCATCGGCACGGCGCCGGGCCGGATGTGCACCACGTAGCTCCGGGTGTTGTCGGCCTGGCGCAGCTGGACCACGGCGCTGTCGCCATGGATCTCGATCCTGGCCGACTCGAGCGCCGGAAGATCGAGCCGGTTCCCGGGCCGGCTCGAGGCCTCGAAGCTCGCCACCGTGCCGTCAGGCCCGAGCGTCGCCTCATAATGAAGGAGACTCACCCTCGGCGCGCGGATGACCCGGTCGCCGACCAGGCGGTCGGCCGTGCGAGTGAACGATTCGACGGCCACGGTGTCGTTGCCGAGGCGGGTGATGAAGGCAGCGCGGTCGGGAGCCTGGGCCTGTGACGGGGCAGGCAGGGCGAGCAGAGTGAGCAGGGCGAACAGGAGGGGCGGGTCTGAGACCCGTCCCAACACCGGCGCGAGGATGGAGCGGAGGCGCATGGGCGGTCCCTCGTCAGACTTCCAGCTTCACGAGCCGGCAGACGGCTTCGTTGCGGTGGCAGACACTGGCCTTGAGCAGGCCGTGCGCGTCGGCAGCGGGCCGAGGCAGCGCCGCGGCGGGAGGTGCGGCAAAGTAGGCCGAATCGG
>DASSTP010000233.1:0-2125 GCA_035707845.1 Gemmatimonadales bacterium
GCAAGCATCGGCAGATGATCGGTGCGCGGGGCCGCTCGCCCTTCTCCAATGCACCCAACTATCCGCGCATGTCGCCCGGCACCGGCATGCGCATCGATTCCTGGCCGAAGGACGGCAGCCATCCCGGTTCCGACCTCGGTCTGATGCGCGAGCAATTGCTGGATGCGTTCGGCGTCGCCTACGGGCTGATGATGCCGCTGCTTGGCCGCGCCGGCGACGAGCGCAACGTGGAATTCGGCGCCGCCCTTGCGTCCGCCGCCAATGATTGGGAGGCGCATGTCTGGTGCGACAATGAGCCGCGGCTGAAAGCCGGCATCCAGGTCACGACGGAATGGACCGAGGCCGCGGTGAAGGAGATCGAGAAGCGGGCCGGCGACCGCCGCTTCTCCCATGTGATGATCCCGCCGCGCGGGCTGGAGCCGCTGGGCCGCCGCCGCTACTGGCCCATCCTGGAAGCGTGCGCCGCCAACGGCTTCCCGATCGCCCTGCATCTGGGCGGCACGTCCGGCCATCCCTCGACAGGCGGCGGCTGGCCTTCCTTCTACCATGAGGAACACCCGTCCTATCCGCAGAGCAAGGAAGCCCTCGTCACCAGCCTGGTGATCGAGGGGGTGTTCGAGCACATCCCCAACCTGCGCGTCGCGCTGGTGGAAGGCGGGTTCGCCTGGCTGCCCGCGCTGTCGTGGCGGCTGGACAAGCACTACAAGCGCCTGCGCGAAGAGGTGTCGCACCTGAAGCGCCTGCCCTCCGAATACATCCGCAGCAATATCTGGGTGACCACCCAGCCGATCGAGGAGCCGGAGCGGCCGGAAGACCTGCTGGCCACATTGGAATGGATCGGCTGGGACCGCGTGATGTTCTCGACCGACTATCCGCATTGGGACCAGGACGATCCACGCTACGCCTTCAAAGTCCCGTTGCCGGAAGAAGGCCGCCGCAAGATCTTCCGCGAGAATGCGCTCGCGTTCTACGGGCTGGAGTGACGATGACGGGAGCCGCTTCACCCTCTCCGCCCCAGTGGGGCGGAGAGGGCCGGGGTGAGGTGGGGAAGCAGCGGGTCCTGCGAACATCGCCGCAATCAGCGCTGCGCCCAAACACTCTACAGTGCACTCCCCACCTCACCCTAGCCCTCTCCGCCCCACTGGGGCGGAGAGGGAGAGCGGTCGGCGGCTCACGCTGATGCCGCGCCATGTCGTTGCTGCCGCCAACGAAATCGCCCCCGGCGGCGTGAAGATCGTCGCCGTCGCGGGGCGGGAGATCGGCGTCTTCAACGTGGATGGCGAATTCTTCGCCCTGATCAACCGCTGCCCACACGAAGGCGCCGCGCTGTGCCGTGGCCGCATCGTCGGCCGGTTCGAATCGCCGCGGCCCGGCGAATACCGCCTGACCCACCGGGGCCAGATGCTGCGGTGTCCCTGGCATGGCTGGGAGTTCGACATCCGCACCGGCCAGTCCTGGTGTCATCCCGACAGCGTCAAGGCGCGCACCTACGACGTCACGGTGGTGCCCGGTGAGGCCCTGGCAAAAGGCCCCTTTGTCGCCGAAACCGTGCCGGTCAGCGTCGAGCAGGACTACGTGGTGGTCGAGATCTAACCCGGCGGTTCAGCCGCCGCGCGCCCGTAGTTCCACGACGTTGTCCGGCTTCGCCACGGCAAACGCGCGCGCTATCTTCTCCGCCAGTTCCGCCTCGCGGAACGGCTTCTGCACCACGCGGTCCTCGCCAACTTCCTTCAGGGCCGCCAAATCGGCATAGCCGGTAATGAACAGGATCGGCAGGTCCGGACAGTGACCGCGGACCTCCTCTGCTACCTCGGCGCCGGTCATGCCGGGCATCGCATAGTCCAGCAGCAGCAGATCGATCTTCGGCTCGCGCGCCAGCACGTCGAGCGCCGCGCCGCCGCTGCCTGCTTCCAGGACATGGAAACCCAGATCATGCAGCATGGCCGCCGTGATCTCGCGCACCGCGCTGTCGTCGTCCACCAGCAGCACCAGATGCTGCGGTGTCCCTGGCATGGCTGGGAGTTCGACATCCGCACCGGCCAGTCCTGGTGTCATCCCGACAGCGTCAAGGCGCGCACCTACGACGTCACGGTGGTGCCCGGTGAGGCCCTGGCAAAAGGCCCCT
>DASSTP010000234.1:0-3420 GCA_035707845.1 Gemmatimonadales bacterium
CCCACGACCCACGACCCACGACCCACGACCCACGACCCACGACCCACGACCCACGACCCACGACCCACGACCCACGACCCACGACCCTCGACCCTCGACCCCTACTCGATCTTGAAAATCTCCCGGTGCCCGTGGTCCACCAGGTCGTGATACCCGTCCATGATCTTCTCCATCTTCTTGCCGTCCTCCTCGCTCATCCCCTCGCCGCTCATCATCTTCTCGAACTCGGCCATGCTGGCGACCTGCATTTCGAAGACTGCAGTCCAGTAGCGCTCGCCGGCAAAATCGGTCAGGATACGCATGCCGCCCGTCTGGCTCGGCGGCATGAGCTTGGCCATCTCCTGAAACTTCTCAACCAGCGGCCGCACCTTGCCGGGCCGGCAATGAAAGACTTCGCGAATGACAAGCATGAGATCCTCCGGCGTTGATGGACTGCAGTCGTCGCGTCCTGCACTTCCAAGGCTCCGCGCGCGGCATCCGAATGGCAAGGGTGCGTTACATCTGAGCGTTCCGGCTGAGTTCCGGAACGTTTCCATGTGCATCGGCAGGATTGCTAGTTATAGAGGTATTAGCTAATTTATGCAGTCGCCATAAACTTCATAATATTGCCATAGACGCCCATGGATCCCGTATCTAATCCCTTCGCCCCTGGTGCTGGCGCTCCTCCCCCCGAACTCGCGGGGCGGGACGAGCTGCTGGAAGCGATGCGAATCGCCATCGCCCGGGCTCGCCGGGGCCTGCCGGCCAAGAGTGTCCTGATGGTCGGGCTCCGCGGGGTTGGCAAGACTGTGCTGCTCGATCGGATGCGGGATGAAGCCGAGGCCGCCGGCAACGAGACCCTCCGGATCGAGGCGCCCGAGAACCGCTCCCTGCCAGCGATCATCGCCCCGCAATTGCGGTTGGCGCTGCTCAAGCTTTCCCGAAACGCCAGGGCGCGGGACCTGGCCCAGCGCGCCCTGCGCGGGCTCGCCGGGTTCGCCAACGCCCTGAAAGTAAAATACGCCGACATCGAAGTCGGATTCGACTTTCCGCCCGAACCGGGCCTTGCCGACAATGGTGATCTCGAGCACGACCTGCAGGCGCTCCTCGAAGCGGCGGGCGCGGCCGCGAAGCAGGCCGGCAGCGGCCTGGCCATTTTTGTGGATGAACTGCAGTACGTGGAAGAACGGCAACTCGAAGCGCTCATTACGGCCCTCCACCGAACGGCGCAGCGCCAATTGCCGGTGATCCTCGTGGGGGCTGGGCTTCCGCAATTGCGCGGCCGCATGGGGAAGGCCAAGTCGTACACGGAGCGCCTGTTCAATGTCCCGGAAGTTGGACCACTGTCACCCGACGCCGCACGACTCGCAATCACTGCCCCCACCACGGCGCTGGGCGTCGACGTGACACCCGACGCACTGGAGCGCATTGTCCAGGAGACCCGCGGCTACCCGTACTTCGTCCAGGAATGGGGCAAGCATGCCTGGGACTGGGCCACCGCCTCACCCATCACCCTCGCTGATGTGGCGGCGGCCTCTCAGACCGCCATCGCCGAGCTGGATGAGAGCTTCTTCCGGGTACGCTTCGACCGGCTCACCCCCACCGAGAAACGCTATCTCCGGGCGATGGCGGAACTCGGTCCCGGCGCGCACCGCTCGGGCGACATCGCTGAGGTGCTGGACCGGCCTGTGACGGCGCTTGGGCCCACACGAAGCCAGTTGATCGCCAAGGGCATGATCTGGAGTCCCAGCCACGGCGATACGGCGTTCACCGTCCCGCTTTTTGACGAGTTCATGCAGCGGATCATGCCGGATGACGCGTGGAAAGAGGATTGAGCGAACGGCGCGCTATGCGCTGTTCGCTACGCGCCAAGGGCGAAGGGCCAAGCGCTCTTATCGCCGCGTCTCCCGTCTCGCGTCCAGCCCTTACCACATCCCTCAAATCGGTGTAATCTGCGACTCCCCCAACTCGCAGCTCGCAGCTCGCAGCTTTCAACTCACAACTCTCAACTCCCAACTCCATGCGCCTCTTCGCCACGACTCTCCTGCTCGCCACCACGGCCTTCATCGCCGATCCGGTCCCCATTGATACCGCCATGGTGGCCCGCATCCGCACCGAAGGGCTCCAGCACTCCCAGGTGATGGATATCGAGAGCTACATCACCGACGTTCTCGGCGCCCGGCTCACCAACTCCCGCGACATGAAGCGGGCGCAGGAGTGGGCAACGGGCAAGATGAAGGAGATCGGGCTCCAGAACGTGCACGCCGAGCCGTACATGGACTTCGGCGTGAGCTGGGACAACGACTACACCTCGCTCCACATGCTGGAACCCGACTACCAGCCGATGGTGGGCTACCCGATCGCCCACACCCCCGGCACCAATGGCAAGGTGACCGCCGAGGCGGTGATCGTGGATCTCGCCACGAAGGAGGACATGGACAAGTGGCGCGGGAAGCTGGCAGGAAAGGCGGTGCTCTCCACTCCGCCCGCCAGGGTGGACCTGACGCCACTGATCAACGGCGTCCACCGCTACACCGATGAGGAGCTGGATTCGCTGGAGCACCGGGTCATTGCGCCCACGCGTGAAGCGACCCGGCGCATTCCCAATCCTGACCTCGTGACCGCACAGGAACGCGCCGCCTTCTTCAAGAGCGAAGGGGTGGCCGCGGTGCTCGAGAGCCAGAGCGGCTGGCTCGGCGCCGTGCGCGGCTTCTCCCGCCCCGGCTCGCGCGATGACCGCTGGTCTGCCGCCGGCGACAGCGCCGCGCCCGTGATGATCGCCATCACGCCCGAGCACTACAACCGGATGTACCGGATCGCCGAACGCGGGATCCCGGTCAAGGTGGAGCTGGAAGTGCGGAACACCATCGGCGACACGCCGAGACAGGCGGTGAACCTGATCGGCGAGATTCCGGGGAGCGATCTCAAGAACGAAGTGGTGATGATCGGCGCCCATTTCGACAGCTGGCACGCGAGCCCCAACGCCAGCGACAACGCCTCCGGCGCGTCGGTGGTGCTGGAGGCGATGCGGATCCTCAAGGCGGTGGGCGCCAAGCCCCGCCGCACCATCCGGGTGGCGCTCTGGTCAGGCGAGGAGGAGGGGCTCTGGGGCTCGCGCGGCTACGTGCGACAGCACTTCGGCAACCCCAACGACTCCACCATCGGCAAGAAGCCGGAATACGACCGTCTCTACGCCTACTTCAACCAGGACTACGGCCCGGGCCAGTACCGGGGCATCTACCTGCAGGGCAATGAAGGCGCCCGCCGGCTGCTCTCCGCCTGGATGGAACCGTTCCGAGACCTGGGGATGACGGTGGTGTCGAACCAGAGCGTTGGCAGCACCGATCACGTGTCGTTTGACGAGGTGGGCCTCCCGGGGTTCCAGTTCCTGCAGGATCACGTCCCCGGCACCGGCGGCCACACCAACATGGATTTCTACGA
>DASSTP010000235.1:0-5862 GCA_035707845.1 Gemmatimonadales bacterium
GGCGGCCAGGACCGTCATGAAGCACCACAAGGAGCATCATCACAAGACCGGCCAGTAGCGCTTGCGCTCACCGCCGTTTGGCCGCACTTTGAGCGGTCATGCGCCCCGCCACCCCCCGGGCGGGGCGTACTTTATCCGGACTCCCACGACATGCGCTCATCCAGGGTTCCGTTCCTCGCGGCCGGATGCTGGTTGCTTGCGGCCCTGCCCCTCGCCGCCCAGCGTCCCTCCGACGGCTACCACTCGTCCGCCGCGCTCGCTGCCGCGCTCAAGAGCAGCGCCGGGCGCGCCGTCCAGGTTTCCACCATCGCGACCTCTCCCGGCGGATTACCGGTCGTCGCCGTCCGGCTCGGGGCGGGTGATGACGTGGACAGCCGGCCGGCAGTGCTGCTGATTGCCAACGCATGGGGCCCCGAAGTGGTGGGCAGCGAGATCGCCCTGGGCGTGGTGCAGAAACTTGGCGGCGGGTACGGGAAGGACTCCGCTGTTACGGCATTGCTCAATCGCGCTACCATCTATGTCATTCCCCGCGCCAATCCTGACGCGGCAGAAGCGTTTTTCCAGAATCCGCTGATGGAACGGGTGCGGAACGCGAGCAAGTGGGACGACGATCGCGACGCCGCGGTGGATGAGGATGGGCCGGAGGATCTCAATGGCGACGGGATCATCGCCATGATGCGGGTCAAGGACCCCGCCGGCGAATGGATCGCCGACTCCGCTGAGCCCGCGCTCATGCGGAAAGCCGAGATCGCCAGGGGTGAAGTGGGTGCATACCGGGTCTATCTCGAGGGGCGCGACAACGACGGCGACGAACAATGGCAGGAAGATCCGCCGGGTGGTGTGGATATCGGCCGCAGTTTCCCCTATGAATTTTCGCAGTTTGGCGAGGCAACTGGCGCCGGCATGATGGCGGAAGTGGAGACCCGGGCCATTGCCCAGTTCATCGTGGACCATCCGGGCATCGCGGTGATCTACACACTCGGTCCCCAGGACAACCTGCTCAAGGCATGGGAAGGGAAAGCGCTGCCCACGGAAGGCCCTCGGCCCGGAACCTCAGCCGGCGGCCCGCTCAAGGCTATCCTCAAGGACGACGAGCCCTGGTTCGCCGAGGTCGCCAAGCGGTACCGCGACATCACGCACCTGGAGAAGGGCCCTGCGTCGGCTGCGCTGGAAGGCGATCCCGTGTCGTGGGGGTATTTCGACATGGGGCGCTGGTCGTTCGGCGCGCGCCCGTGGTGGGTGCCGGAGGTGAAGGCAGATACCGCGGCGGCGGATACGGCGCGCGGGGGTTCGGCCGCCGCAGGGGCGCACCGCGGTGCGCCCCTGCAACGCGGCGCCAAATCCTCCGGCGCCGATTCCGCGGCGGCCGATCGCAACGCCATCAAGTGGCTGCGCGCCAACGAACCGGGCGCGATCCTCGACTGGACGCCAGTGAAGCACCCCGATTTCCCCGGTCAGGATGTCGAGATCGGCGGGATCAGGCCCTTCGCGCTGGTGAACCCACCCTCTGCCATGCTGGATTCGCTGTCCACCGAGCAGACGGCATTCGTCCAGGCGCTCGGCGGCATGCTCCCCAGCATCTCGCTCCGGAAACTCAAGACCGAGTCTCTCGGCTCGGGCCTCTTCCGCATCACGGTGGAAGTGGCCAATGACGGGTATCTCCCCACCAGCTCCAAGGTGGGCGACATGGTGCGCATGCCACGTCCGGTGCGGGTGGAGCTCGATGCCGGCAAGGGCAATGATATCGTGAGTGGCCGGCACTTCCAGCTGCTCGATCCGATCAGCGGCAGCGGCACCGGGACGGAGCTCACCTGGGTCGTTCGCGGCTCGTCCGGCGATCGCATGAGCGTGACGGCGGAAAGCCCCGCCGCCGGCCATGCGTCACTCACCTTCCCCCTGCGCTGAGGAGCGGCCCGATGCGTTTCATCCGTCATTCGCTCATCTGCTCGGCGCTCGTGGCCGGAGCAGTGTCAGCACTCGCGGCGCAGGAAAAGAACCTCGCCGCCGTCGGCGCACCCAAAAATCCCAAGGTGCAGATTGCCTGGGACCGCTATTACGACAACGCTGGCCTCGGCGCGCTGGCCAGGAAACTCCAGGCGGCGCACCCCGATCTCTGCCGAGTGAGCTCGATCGGCAAGAGCATCAAGGGGAAGGACCTCTGGCTCATCACTGTCTCCAACTTCAAGGTTGGTGACCCCGACAGGAAGCCGGCGATGTACATCGACGGCAACATCCACTCGAACGAGGTGCAGGGCTCCGAGATTGCGCTCTACACCGCGTGGTACCTCTGCGAGATGGCCGGACAGGTGCCGGAAGTGGACTCGATGCTCGCCAACCGCACGTTCTACATCGTGCCGTCGATCAATCCCGACGGTCGCGACAACTTCCTGGATGAACCCAACACCCCACACTCGCCCCGTAGCGGCCTGGGAGAGCGTGATAACGATGGCGACGGGCTGGTCAACGAGGACGGCTTCGACGATCTCGATGGCGACGGCTTCATCACCATGATGCGCCGGCGGGATCCGAATGGCGCCTGGGTAACGTCGCCGGAAGACCCGCGGCTGATGATTCGCGCGCTCCCCGGCCAGAAGGGGGAGTGGGACATCCTCGGCAACGAAGGCATCGACAACGACGGCGACGGCCGCGTGAACGAGGATGGCGAGGGCTACTACGACCCCAACCGCAACTGGCCCTGGCGCTGGCAGCCGAACTATGTGCAGGGCGGGTCGGACGCGTATCCGCTCTCGCTGCCGGAAACGCGCGCGGTGGTGGACTTCATCATGGCGCATCCCAACATTGCCGGCGCGCAGAGCTACCATAACAACGGCGGCATGATCCTGCGCGGGCCCGGTGCGCGCCAGGATGCCTACCGTCCCCAGGATGAGCGGGTGTACGACCAGCTGGGCGAGGTGGGCGAGCAGATCCTCCCCGGCTACAAGTACATGATCGTCTGGAAGGATCTCTACATCGTCTGGGGCGGCGAGCTGGACTGGATCTACGGTGCGCGTGGTGCCATCACCTTCAGCAACGAGCTCTGGAGCGACTTCGGCTATTTCGAGAAGGATGCCAAGTCCGAGCGCTACGATCGCGATGAATATCGCTTTGACCGGCTCCTGCTCATGGGCGAGGCGTTCGTGCCGTGGCACAAGGTGCAGCACCCGCAGTACGGCGAGATCGAGGTGGGCGGATTCAAGAAGCAGTACACCCGCGCCATTCCCGCCTTCCTGCTGCCGGGCGAGGCCCACCGCAACATGGCGTTCACGCTCTACCAGGCGCGCCAGATGCCGCTGGTCCGGGTGGATTCGGTCGCAACGAAGTCACTCGGCGGCGGGCTGACCGAGGTCACGGCCATCATCACCAATGATCGCATTGTGCCCACGCACACGGCGCAGGACCTGGAGCACAAGATCAGCCGGCCCGATTACATCACCCTCACCGGCCGCAAGGTGGTCGCCGGCTTCCGGGTCACCAATCCCCTGCAGGACATCGCCGAGGAACAGAAGCACCATCCCGAGCGGATCGAGGTGGAGAATATTCCGGGACGCTCGACGGTGACGGTGCGATGGATCGTCTCAGGCAGTGGTGCCATGACGATCACGGCGGATTCGGAGAAGGGTGGGGTGGACGTCTGGAAATAGGGCGTGAGGCATGAGGCATGGGGCGTGGGGGTCGCGAGTCACGGGTCACGGGTCACGCTTCCCCATGCCCCACGCCCCACGTCCCACGCCTCACTTTCCTCACCCGCTCCGCATCCGTCACCGCGCGCACGTCGTGCTCCAGTACCGGCTTGGTAAGTGAGAGCCCGTCGCGCCGCCAATCCATGCCCGACCCGACCGGAACGGTTCCGCGAATATGTACTTCGCTGACGCCGGAGATCCGCACCACTTCGGCGACGTTCTCCTCGTTGATTCCCCCGCCGGCAATAATGCCGATGCGGCCTGCCGCCTGCTCTACCGAGGCCGCGATGGCGGTGGCGCCTTCGAGCGCCGTGGCCGCCTGGCCGGCGGTGAGGATGCGTGACACGCCCAGCTCCACCAGCGTCTCCAGCGCTTGCTTCGGGTCACGGCAGGCGTCGAATGCCCGGTGAAAGGTGACCGGCAGCGGCGACGCCGCGATCAGCAACTCGCTCATTACATTGCCTGACACGCTGGCATCGCGTTCCAGCGCGCCAGCCACGATCCCCTTCACGCCCAGCCGCCTGGCATGGGCAATGTCGCGCAGCATCACGGTGATTTCGCTCGAGGTGTAGAGAAAATCGCCGCCGCGCGGGCGGATGATCACGAAGACGGGGATGCCGAGTCGAGCCACGCATTCCTCGATCATGCCGGCGCTCGGTGTAGTGCCGCCTTCCACCAGATTGTCGCAGAGTTCGATACGATCGGCGCCGCCGGCCTCGGCGGCAAGCGCCGAGTGCACGGTGTCGACACAGGCTTCGATGAGGATGTCCGCAGATGAATCCGCAGATTGCGCAGATTTCACAGATTGATCCGGGTCAGGTTGGACGTCGGCTCCCAGAACCAGAAAAACATAACAAGAGTCATTTTCCGAGCGAGCGGAGAGCTGCTTCGAAGCGGAGCCATCGGCGTAATCTGCGAAATCTGTGGATTCTCCTGCTCGCCTTGCTCGCCCCGCCCGCCCTGAGCGCCCAGACCGAGAATGTCGTCCTCGTCATGCTCGACGGGGTCCGCTGGCAGGAAGTCTTCGGCGGCGCCGATTCGATGCTCATCTCCCGGAAACCCGGCGGCGTCGAGGATACTGCCGCGACCCGCGCCGCCTTCTGGCGCCCGACGCCTGACGCTCGACGCCAGGCGCTGATGCCGTTTCTCTGGGACACCGTGGTCTCCCAAGGCCAGATCTACGGCAACCTGCAGAAGGGGAGCGTGGACCACACGGTCAATACCTACTGGTTTTCCTACCCCGGCTACAGCGAGACCCTCACCGGGGTGTTCGATTCGGCTGTCAATTCAAACGATTATCCCGCCAACCCGAACCCCACCGTGTTCGAGTGGCTGAACGGCTTTCCGGCATTCCATGACAGCGTGGCGGCGTTCGGCTCGTGGGAGGCGTTCGACCGCATCTTCAACGAGCAACGCGCCGGCTTTCCGGTCTTCTCGGCGTGGCAGTCGCCCTGGGATACGACTGACGCCGACCCGGCGCATGCCACCGTGGCCAGGCTTTATGGCTCAATGCTTCGCTACTGGGAGGGCGAAGTCTGGGACGGGCTCATGCAGCAGGCGGTGCTCCAGTATGTCCGTGAGCACCAGCCGAGACTGCTGTTCGTGGGATACGGCGAGTCGGATGAGTGGGCGCATGCCGGCCGCTATGATCTTGTCCTGCAGTC
Organism: Gemmatimonadales bacterium; assembly: GCA_035707845.1. GTDB lineage: Bacteria > Gemmatimonadota > Gemmatimonadetes > Gemmatimonadales > GWC2-71-9 > CAMLHP01. The sequence goes on from DASSTP010000235.1 coordinate 5,345, forward strand.
GCTCCACAACGCGGATGGATACATCGCCGAGCTCTGGGCGACCTTGCAGTCGCTGCCACAGTACCGGGACCATACCACGCTGATCATCACCACCGATCACGGGCGGGGCAGCGGGCCCACCGGCTGGAAGGACCACTGGTCCGATGTCGAAGGCTCCGGGTACATCTGGCTCGCCATGATGGGCCCGGACACGCCGGCATTGGGCCAGCGCAGCAATGTGCCGGAGATCAGGCAGGCACAGGTGGCGGCCACGATCGCGAAGCTGCTGGGAAAGGATTACCGGGAGTTCAGGAAAGAGGCAGCGGGGCCGATCGAATAGATGGGCGGGATGGGCAAGATGGGCTGGATGGGCAGGTTACTGCTACGACGTAAGTCGGACGGCTCCTCGTCCTGAGGCCGCAACGCGGCCGAAGGATCTACTCACCCGCTTCCGAACCGGGTCAGTAGATCCCTCGCTTCGCTCGGGATGAGGAGCGGGTTAGGTTCGGCCCGCCCATCCCGCCCATCCCGCCCATCCC
>DASSTP010000236.1:0-8235 GCA_035707845.1 Gemmatimonadales bacterium
CATCGGTCCGGCGGTTCACCTGCTGATGGTTGTAGGTGAACGCAATCCGGAGCTGGTCCGTGGGCCGGGCGTTGATCCCGCCCTGGATGATGAACAGGGTGGCCGAGGCCCACTCGGGGAAGTTCTCGTCGTTGCCGTAGAGCGAGAAGACGTTGGCGTCGAAGCGCTTGTACGCCGGCGTATTGACGCTCACGTAGAACTCGTTGTTGTTGATCTTCTCCTGGCCCACATAAGGCTGGAACGTGAGCCCGCCGCTGCCGTCGGGCACGCCCAGGAAGTAGTCGGCGAAGAGTCCCTCGTCGTAGCCGAATGACTCCACGAACCAGCCGGCGCCCACGGCCCAGCCGCCGCGCAGCGCCGAGTTCAGGTCGAAGTGCAGCTTCCGGTCCTGAATCTTGCCGTCATGGATGAAGTGCTGGTATTGCCAGATCCCGTCCAGGGTGATGGCGCCGGTTACCCGCTGCACCAGCGACCCTTCCTTGGGATAAATGGAGTAGTTCGGTGCAATGTTGGCGTGGACAATGCCGTTCCGGCTGATGAAGCCGCTCCGGGTCACGAACTGGTCGCCGACGCCGCTGAACGTGGTGCGCCAGCCGAAGCCCTGGCCGTTGCGGTCGAAACGGAGCCCCCAGAGCGGATCGGTCGTGGTGACGCCGTTCACCCGCGTGCGGCTCGCGGCGAGCTGGGCCGTCACCGCATACACCCCGCCGAACACGATCCGGCCATCCACGTCGGCCACGCGGTTGTAGTCGCCGCCGTCAATAAAGTCGGTATACGCGATCCCCACCCGGGAGCCGCCACCGATCCCCTTCTGCAGCCGCAGGATGTTGAACACGGGGTTGCTGCCATTGCTGGAGACGTCGCGATCGTCCACCGCCGAGAGAAAGGCCACGTCGGCGCCCAGCGACTTGCCGGTGAGCTTGGCCGCCGCCACCGGCTGCACGATGCTACGAGTATAGATCAGGTTGCTCGGCGTGTTGAACTGCTCGATACCGTCGAGAAAGAAGGGACGCTTCTCGGAGAAGAAGAGCGCCTGGCGGGGATCGAAGTTGATCTGGCCGGCATCGCTTTCCACCTGGGAGAAGTCGGGATTGGCGGCGGCATTCAGCGTCAGGTTGTTGGTGACGCCCCAGCGGAGGCTGCCGCCGATGTCAGGCTCGACGTCGCCATAGGTGTAGCCCGAGGCCTGGCGCGCGCCCGAATACGCCGCAGTCACCTCCGGATTCACATCCACCACCAGCCCGCGCCTGAGACCCTCGAGCTGGGTCAGCTGTCCTGACTGGCCCACGAACGATGCGCTGGCGCGCCGGGCCGGTGCCCAGACGTCCTCGTAGCCGGAGTGCTGCACGTGGCGCACCACCTGGAAGGACCAGGTCTGCAGCGCCGAGGGCTGGAAGCGGAGGCTCTTGAAGGGAATCTCGATCTCGATCTCGTAGCCGCCGGATACCAGGCGACCGCGCGACTTCCAGGTGTAGTCGGGGCTCAGGTCGGCGCGGTCGCGGGAGGCGCCGGCGGAGCCGAAGTTGGTGCTGTTCTGTCCTGTCTCCACCAGCGCGCCGTCCGCCTGCACCCCAAGGGGATTCACCCCGAACATCGTGGCGGTGCGGCCGTCGTTGAATGTGCCGATGAGCAGCTCGATCCAGTCGTCGGCGCCGATCCGGTCGCGATCGGCGAGCGTGGCCTGCGGCGCGCCGTGGGCTTCGCGCGCGCGGACGCCGACATGCAGGGCGGTGGGTGAATACCACACCAGGACAGTCGTGGAGTCGGCCGCTGGAATGCCGTCGGTAGGGAGAAACTGGGAGAATCCGCTCAGCACCGCTGCCTTGCTCCAGACCGGTTCATCCAGCTGGCCGTCGAGCGTCGCCGTGGTATCAATCCTCGGTGGCGTGACGCTGGTCTGTCCGGCCGCGCCGAGAAAGGCGCCGGAGCCGGCGCTGGCGGGTGCGGAAACAATGGCAGCCTGCAGCAACAGTGGCAGAAGCATGGTGTCCTGATGGTGGAAGTGTCGGCCGCCGGATAGGGCGGCTTCTTCTCGCTACGGAACCGGCCGAAGCCGGGTTTCGGGATGCCCGGGCCGGATTAAAATCCAGCCATACCCAGCCCGGAGCCGCCCGTGCACCGCTCGTCCCTCCGCCTGTATCTGCCCGCCCCGCTCGCCTTGCCCGTCCTGCTCGTCTTGTCTGCCCTGCTCGCCCTGCTCGCCTTGCCGGCCTCTGCCCAGCAACGGCTCCGCCGTGACGCGAAACTCGAGCGGGCCCTGACAGTGCTGGCCGACAGCGTGCGCGGCGACGTCGGCATCTACGTGCGCAACCTCAGGACCGGTGTCACCGCCGAAGTGAATGCGGACAGCGTCTTTCCTACGGCCAGCATGATCAAGGTGCCGATCCTGGTCACGCTGTATGACCAGATCATCCAGGGCAAGGTGGACATTCACCAGCGGCTGGTCTACACCGATTCCCTGCTCTATCCCGGCACCGACATCCTCGGCTCGTTCAAGGACAGCACGACCATCGACGTGAGCGAGCTGATCATGCTCATGCTCACGATGAGCGACAACACGGCGTCGCTCTGGCTCCAGTCGCTCGCGGGCGGTGGCGTCACCATCAACCAGTGGCTTGAGGCGCACGGGTTCGAGCATACCCGCATGAACTCGCGGACTGAAGGCCGGCGAGGCGACTGGGAACGGTATGGCTGGGGGCAGACAACGCCGAGGGAAATGGCTCGGCTGGTCACAATGATACGCGAGGGGAAGGCGGTGAGCGAGGCCGCGAGTGAGGAGATGTATCGCGGCCTCACCCGCAGCTTCTGGAATGGCCAGGCGCTGGCCGAGCTGCCGCCATGGGTACAGGCGGCATCGAAACAGGGTGCGGTGGACCAGGCGCGGGGGGAAGTGGTTCTGGTCAATGCACCATCCGGTGACTACGTCTTCTGTGTGACGACCAGGAACCTGGCCGACACCACCTGGGCCGCGAGCAACGAGGCCTGGAAACTGATCCGCAACGTCTCGGCGCTATTGTGGAAGCGGTTCGAGCCGAAGCGGCCATGGACGCCGGATGCGGGCGCGGCGGCGTTGAAGGCGGATGAGGAGTAGGGTCGAGGGTCAAGGGTCGAGGGTCGAGGGAGGTCGCCTGGCGGTGTCATTGCGAGCCCGCCGCAGGCGGGCGAAGCAACCTTGCAGCCCGACCGTGATCGTCGGCCGACGTATGACTGCACCGCGAGCCCATTGCCCCTCGTCCCTCGTCCCTCGTCTCCCGTCACACCTAGGAGATTCACCATGTTCCAGATCCACAGCCCCGCCTTCGCGCGGGGAGAAGGCATACCGAAGAAGTACACGTGTGAAGGCGACGACATATCACCGCCGCTGGCATGGAGTGGGGCGCCGGAGGGGACCACGAGTTACGCGCTGCTGGTGGACGATCCCGACGCGCCCGATCCGGCTGCGCCAAAGCGGCTGTGGCTCCACTGGATCCGCTACAACATTCCACCCGACGTGCAGGAGCTGGCGGAGGGCGCCGGCAACGACGCGCCGACCCAGGGTGCGCAGGATTTGAGGAACGACGACAAGGTGGCCGGCTGGTCAGGCCCCTGCCCGCCGAGGGGACGGCACCGGTACTTCTTTCATCTATTTGCGCTGGACACCATGCTGCCGGGACTGGGCGAGGGGGCGAGCCGGAAGGAGTTCGAGCGGGCGGTCGAGGGGCATGTGCTGGGGAGGGCGGAGGTGATGGGAACGTATGAGAAGGCGGGAAGACGGGAGGGCGGGAAGGCGGACGGGTGAGTTCGACAGGTGGACAGTTGGACAGTTGGACAGTTCAACAGGTGGAAAGTCCGCGGTCATTGCGAGGAAGCGCCGCAGGCGCTGACGAAGCAATCGGGTCGCAGCAAATGGACTCCGTGTGCGGCCCCGGATCTTCACCACGAGATCATTTGGTATCGCTGGCCGAGTACGATTGATGAAGCAGCTAACGGATAGCGCGCATTGGCCGTAGGATTGAGCTGAACAGCTGCTCGGCGGCAACCGCGATGAGCCCGGTGATACCTATGCTCACCATTGCGCTGGTCTGACATGACATCCCGTCTCGGCATTGGCGCGGCGCTCTGCGTGACACGGCTGGTTGCCGTCGTAGTGCTGGTCACTTCCGTAGTGTCGCCCGCAGCCGCCCAGAGTCCCCTTCCCCGATTTGAGCGAGCCGATTGCCTGGTGGATGGCGCCTGGGCGCGCGGCATCCAGCGTGAATGCGGCTGGCTGCTGGTGCCGGAATCGCGGGATAGCGCTAGCGCCCGCACCGTTCGCCTTGCCGTGGAGATTTTTCGCGCCCGTGACCCGAACGGTGCGCCACCGCGCGTCCTGCTGCACGGCGGCCCGGGTGGACCTGGTGGGATTCGCCAGTACTCCGAAGGAGTCGCGCGGAGCCTCCTCTTCCTGCATCACGACGTCGTGATCTACGATCAGCGTGGTGCCGGGCTCTCGGAGCCGGCCATCTGTCCTGCCTATGACAGCGTTGCTGAGGGTGCCCAGAACTTGCGCAGCGAAGCAGCCCGCGAGCGTGCGCTGTCTGGAGCGCGCCACGCCTGTATGGCCGAGCTCAAGACGCAGGGAATCAATCGCCTCGACTATTCCACGGCGGCGAGCGTCGCCGACCTGATCGACCTGCGCCGAGCGCTGGGCTACGAATCATGGGATATCTACGGCGTGTCATATGGCGCCCGGCTGGCCCAGGAAGCCATGGCGCGCGATGGGCACGCGATCCGCGCCGTTGTCCTGGCAAGCCCCGTCGCGCGCAACTTCAGCTCCCAGGCTGAGCAGCCACTCTCCACCCAGCACGCGTTGGAACGGGTGTTCGCGGCGTGCGCACGCCAGCCCTCATGTCGCGACGCGTTTCCGCATGTGGAGCAGGATTATTACGCTGTATACGACGACCTTTTGACCTCGCCGGTTCCGGTCCCGGTCGTACGGCCCAGTGGCGGGCGTGACACTGTCTGGCTGGATGGCACGCGGCTGGTCGACGAGATTCGCAACCGCTTGGTGGACGAGCCGCGTGTGGGGGTGTCCCGCCTCCCACTCTTGATCCACGAGTTACGCGCGGGTGACCGCGAGCGGGCGGCACGCGAGTTCGTGGGAACGGGCGCTACGCCACCGCGACTGGTGGGTCGTGCGCTGCGGGAGCTGATCAACTGTGCGGACCGTGCCACGGCTGGCGCGGCCTACCGGAAAACTCTTGATTCGGTCAACGCCGTCGCCCGGTCACCATTCCGGCGGGCCAGGGATCAGGAGTGCGACGACTGGCTTGGAAGCTCTCAGGAAGGGGCCATGCCGGTGCCCGTACACAGCGACATTCCCACGCTGATCCTTGTTGGCCACTTCGATGACAGGACGCCGGCGACGCAGGCTCGTCGCATCGCCTCTACCCTGAGCCGAGCATCCCTGGTCGAGTTTCCAGACGAGGGACACGATACCCGCCCGGGCCGGTGTCACGCGGGGATCGTAATGGAATTTCTCGAGGATCCCACACGACAGGTTGACATATCCTGCATTGCCGCGATTCCGCCGATCACCTTCGCTACAACATGGGAGCCCGCCGAACAGCGGTGAGCCGGGTCCCCCCCCCCCGCTTGCGCCCCTGTGTCCCTGGCGGATCTTTGGAGCGAGAGCAGGTCAGCGCCTCTAGTTGACCGGGAGGAATCGCCATGGCCACGATCGCGGTAGCGCCAAGAGAACGCCTGAACGCCGAGCGCAAGTTCTACACGCGCATGGCATTTGGCCTCGTCGCCGTCGTCTTCCTCGGCTTTGCGCCGAGCTTCTACCTGCGCGGGATTGTTCCACCCTATCCCAGGCCCAACCCGACGCTGCCGTGGTGGGTCATCCTGCACGGGGCCCTCTTCACCATCTGGATGGGCATCTTCGTCGCCCAGACGCAGCTGATCGCGGGCCAGCAGCACCAGCTCCACATGGCCCTCGGCAAGGCGTCCATGATCCTCGCAATCCTGCTGCTCCCCGTGATGTACCTGACCTCGGCCTGGGAAGTCGTGCGCGCCAACCAGCCGCCGATGACCGATCCGCTCACCTGGACCATCGTGCCGCTGTCGGTGATCGTCCCGTTCGCGATCCTCATCTATCTCGGCTGGAAGAACCGGAAGCGTGCCCAGTGGCACAAGCGCCTGCTGCTCTCGGCAGCGATCCTGGTCACCATGGGCCCCGCCGTCGGGCGTCTTCCGCTGGCACCGCCAACGCGCGTCGGGATCACCATCATCCTCCTGCTCGGGCTGGCGCTGTTCATTCCACTCTTCATCTGGGACAGGCGTCGTGACGGCCATGTCCACCCGGCAACATGGCTCGGATTCTGGCTGTCCTCAATTGCCGTCTTCGGTCCGCTTTTCGTCTTCTGGACCGGCGTCAACTGGGCCGGAATCGCCGCGAAGCTTCCCGGCGTCGGTGCCTGATGAGCCTCAATCCACCAGGTTGCTGACGCAGGCCGAAGGCAGAGTGGCTTCGCACTCGGTAGCGGCGGCGGCCATGACCGTCCTGGTCATGGTGTCCTCGTGCCATTCGTCCGCCGACCGGCAGGGATTGGACCCCATCCGGCGGGGCCGGGAATTGACACGCCAACTGTATGCGGGTGCGTTTGATTCGCTTCCCCGGAGCGCCATCCTGGATCTCGGCGGAGCAGAGGACACGGTTCTGCTTCGGTGGTTCCTGAGCCGCCTGCACGGGCCACTGGGCCGGGAGTGGCCCACCGAACCGTTGCTGGCACTGGAGGGCCCCGCGTCCGGACACGCCTATCTGGGGAAACTCGACAGCGCCTACGGTCACGAGCTTGCCGTGATCCGTGAGGCAGCGTATCGGTGCTATCAGCCCCTCTGCGAGTTGCCCGAGTCATTCGAGTACAACCGCATCGTACGGTTCTCGCGATACCCTGGTAACACGCTCACGATTGCCTGGCTGTGGGCAGGAGACAGCCTGGTCGGCGGCTGGATCATTCCATCGCACCGGGCGGCGCCCACTGAGTTCGGGAACTATCAGGCAACAACCCGGCTGCAGCTGCCGTTCAGCGGTGAGTGGGTGGTCCTGTGGGGCGGCACAGAACCATACGAGAATTATCACGCGGAGTACCCACCAGTGCGCTTCGCCTACGATTTCGTGGTGGACTCGGCTGGCTCGCTGCAACGCACCACCGGCAGCAGCAACGCTGACTACTTCTGTTACGGCCAGCCGATTCTGACGCCAGCCCCCGGCCGAGTGGCAATCGCCATCGATTCGTTCCCGGAGAACGCCCCGGGCACGGCACCGGCCGGATATCGTGGACCGGGCAATTTCGTGGCGATCGACCACGGAAACGGTGAAACTTCCATCCTCGCCCACCTGCGGCGCGGATCTATGCGCGTGGCCGCTGGAGAAAGGGTGGAAGTGGGCGACACAGTGGCACAGTGCGGGAACAACGGTGAAAGCATGCTGCCACACTTGCACTACCAGTTGCAGCTCGGCGCACCGCCAGCCTGGCATCCCGTTCCCGCGCCATTTGACAACTTTGAGGCAGACGGCATGCACGTGGCACGTGGAATCCCGACCCGTGGCCAGCACGTGACGCCGAATCGCGCAACTGCGGCCGTATCCCGACCATGACCCACCGTTCGCAATTTCTACCGGGAACTCACCATGACCCGCGTCCGCGTCCATAACTTCACGATCTCCCTCGACGGCTACGGCGCCGGGCCGAATCAGACCCGTGAGGAGCCCCTCGGCGTCGGCGGCGAGGAGCTGCACGAGTGGTATTTCCCGACACAGACGTTCCGGCGCATGATGGGAAAGAGCGACGGGACGACTGGTACTGACGATGAGTTCGCGTCGCGCTTCGGCGCCGGCGTGGGCGCCTGGATCATGGGCCGCAATATGTTCGGTCCCGTCCGCGGCCCGTGGCCCGACGATACCTGGCGCGGATGGTGGGGCAAGAACCCGCCCTACCACGGCCCGGTGTTCGTACTCACCCATCACCGGCGGGAACCGGCCGAGATGGAGGGCGGTACGGTCTTTCATTTCGTGACCGGCGGGATCCGCGAGGCGATGGAGCGCGCCGTCGAGGCGGCCGGCGGCAAGGACGTGCAGATCGGCGGCGGCGTGTCCACGGTCCGCCAGTACCTCGAAGCCAAGCTCATTGACGACCTGCACGTGGCCATCGCGCCAAGGCTGCTTGGCGCCGGTGAGCATCTCTTCTATGGGCTGGATCTTCCAGCCCTGGG
>DASSTP010000237.1:0-2297 GCA_035707845.1 Gemmatimonadales bacterium
CCGACCTCTCCGCCCTCGTCCTCTCAGTGGCGCAGAGCTATGAGATTGCGGCCACCCACGGACGCAGCCGGCTCGAACTCGACGTGCAAACCGGGATCACCGCGGTCGTAGACCGGCTCGCGGTGGAACAAGTGGTCGAAAACCTGCTCTCCAACGCGATCAAATTCGGCATGGGTCAGCCGGTGACCTTTCGTCTCCGAGCGGACGACGATTCGGCGTGGCTGGAAGTTCAGGACCGGGGTGTCGGTATGTCGCCTGATCAGCAGAAACGCATCTTCGGACGATTTGAGCAGGTGGTGGCCCAGCACCGGGGTAGCGGCTTCGGCGTTGGCCTGTGGGTCACCGATCGCCTGGTCGCGGCCATGGGCGGACGCATCACCTTGTCCAGCCGCCTGGGGGAGGGCTCGACCTTCACCGTGGCACTTCCCCTTGCACCTCCCGAGACAGATCGGATGACGCATGAGCCAGCATGAGGCTGACGCGACCGAAGGCGGAGACGACGGTGAGATTCGGCGGGTGCCGAGCCTCGTGCCTGGCCTCGACGCGGTCCTGCATGGCGGCTTCCTGCAGGGCGGGGTCTATATACTTCAGGGGCCGGCCGGCGCGGGCAAAACCATCCTGGCCAGCCAAATCATCTACAATCGGGCGGCCACCGAGGGGGACCGCGCACTCTTCGTCACCGTGCTCGGCGAGAACCACGGCCGCATGCTGGCGCACCTGCGCCCGATGCACTTTTTCAATCCCGCCCTCGTCTCCGAGCGGGTGACCTACATCAGCGCCTACCAGGCCCTCGACGACGGCGGGCTGAAGGGCCTCGCGACCCTCATCCGCCGCGAGATCCAGGCGCATGGGGCAACGCTGCTGGTGCTGGACGGCATGAGCGCGGTCGTGGCGAAGGCCGGGGCCGGGTTCGAAATGAAGCGGTTCACCCATGAGCTGCAGACGCTGGCGTCGGCAACCAGCTGCACGATGCTTCTGCTGACCACCGGCTCGGGCGCGACAACCGCGCCGGAGCACACGATGGTGGACGGGCTGATCGAGCTGCGCCAGCGACTCTATGGGGTCCGCAACGAGCGCCGGCTCCTGGTTCACAAGCTCCGTGGCAGCGGTTTCCTGGAAGGCGAGCACGCGTTCCACATTACGCGCGGGGGCATCGCCGTCTTCCCGCGGATCGAGGCCCTGCTGTCCATGCCGACACACCGTGACCCTCCGCCAATATGGCGCATGCCGTCCGGCATCGCCTCGTTTGATGCGATGCTCGGGGGCGGCATTCCCGCCGCCACCATGACGGCGCTGGTGGGGCCGTCGGGCGCAGGCAAGACGACCGTTGGCCTGCAGTTCCTGGCGAGCTCGAGCGCCGTCGAGCCCGGCCTGCTGTTCGGCTGCTACGAAACTCCCGAGCGCCTACGCCTCAAGGCGAAGACGATGGGCCTCGACCTCGCCGCAGCGGAGCAGTGCGGGCAAGCGGAGATTCTCTGGCATCCGATGGGAGAGCACCTCCTAGACGGGCTGGCCCACCAGCTGCTCGACGCAGTCCGGCGGCGCGGCGTCAAGCGCCTGGTTATCGACGGCATCTCCGGCTTCCAGCAGGCAGCGGTCGAGCCGGAGCGGATCGTGCGCTTCTGGTCCGCCCTTTCGAACGAGCTGCGGGCACTCGGCGTCGCAACTTTGTACACCCTGGAGATGCCAGAACTTATGGGGCCGGACATCCGCGTGCCGGTGAACGGGATGTCCTCGATCGCCGAGGTCATGGTGCTCCTGCGCTACGTCGAACTTCGGTCGAGGCTGTATCGCCTGATCTCCCTGTTCAAGGTGCGCGAGGGCGCGTTCGACCCCACGATCCGCGAGTTCGCGATCACCGGCGCCGGGATCGTCGTAGGCGCGCCGTTCGAGGGCGTCGAGGCGGTCTTGAGCGGGATGGCGCGGGAAGCGGCGCAGCGCGCTGCGGCCGCGCGGCGTGCTGCGGCGGCGACCGGGGGCAGCGCGGAGGGCTCGCCGGCCCCCGGCAACGACACCGTTCGGTCCGGGTGAGCGGCGTGGCAACGGTGCTGATCGTGGAGGACGAGTTCGCCATCGCGGACCTGCTGGAAATGGCCCTCACCGATGAGGGCCACCACGTGCTGCATGCGGCCAACGGACGTCAAGGGCTGGAGCGCCTGGCCGAGGCGCCGCGCCCGGACCTTGTCATCACCGATTACATGATGCCGATCCTCGACGGCGCCGGCCTGCTGCAGGGGATGCGGGAAACCGAGGCGCACCGCGACATTCCCTGTATCATCATGAGCTCGATGCCGGAG
>DASSTP010000238.1:0-4144 GCA_035707845.1 Gemmatimonadales bacterium
TCCTGCCCGCCCTGCTCGCCCTGCCATCCTGCTCGCCTTGCTCGCCCTGCTCGCCCCGCCCATCTTGAAATCATCCCCCGCAAGGCGGCTTGCCATGGCAGCGCACTTCCTCACCAGCAATTCCAACGGCGTCGAAACCCCCTGGATGGGCATGGATTCGCTGCTGGATGCCCTCGAAGCGGGGCTGGTGGATGCTGACGATTACGTCTTTGATGGTGCGCGCCAGGCGTGGCAGCCGATCAGGAAACATTCGGGGATCGTTGCAGCGTGGGACCAGCGGATGAGCTTCCGGGCACCGGAGGCCCGGCAGCTGCTCGGCGTCGTGCGGCGGCCGGCCGAGGGATTCCCCGCGCTCTCACCCGAGGGGGTGACGCCGGTCTCGACGCCGGCGGTCTCCCGCATCGCCGCGCGCCGGGCCGCGGAGGCACAGTCCGAACGGCTGCACCGGGCCGTTGGCGTCGCAGAAGTGGTGGTCGTCATGGTGCTGCTGACCCTGCTGACGCTGGGGCTGGTCTGGGTGGTGCGAGGGATCATGGGGATGACGAAATAGGCGGGAAGACGGGAAGGCGGGAAGACGGGAAGACGGGAAGATCTGCAGGGATCATTACTTCCCGTCTTCCCGCCTTTCCGCCTTCCCGACTCCCCTCACCCCCGGCCACCAGTTCCACCGTCCCGCCAGGTGCATGAACGCCGGGACCAGCACCATGCGGATGATCGTGGCGTCGAGCAGCACCGCCACCGCCAGCCCGAAGCCCAGGAACTGCATCACCAGCACCCGCGCAAAGGCAAAGACGCCGAAGACGAGGATCATGATGAGCGCGGCGGAGGTGATCACGCTCGCCGTGGCACTCACGCCTTCCATGGTGGCTTCATCGTTCCGGCCGGTGCGGTCGAAGGCCTCCTTGATGCGACTCAGCAGGAACACCTCGTAGTCCATGCTGAGCCCGAACACCACGGCAAAGACGAGCACCGGCACCACCACGAAGATCGCCGAGGTCGCGCCGGCGAGGCCGAAGATCTTCACGCCCACCCCGTACTGAAACACCAGCACGATGAGCCCGAACGTGGCGCCCACCGAGAGACTGTTCATCACGATGGCCTTGAGCGGCACGAGCACCGAGCGGAACGCGATGGCCAGCATGAGCCCGGTGGCGCCCAGCACCAGGAGGACGATGAGCGGGAAGCGCTCCATCAGGTCGTCCTGGAAGTCGAGCGCGCTCGCGGCATAGCCGCCGACGCGGATGGTGGCGTTCCGGAGCTGCTTTGGCGGATGCGAGGCGATGTCGCGCACCCGTCGCACCAGTTCCTGGGTGCTGGTGAGCGAGGTCGTGTCGGCGGGAATCAGGTCCAGCAGCGCCACCCGCGAGTCCCGGCTCAGGTAGGCATTGATGAAATCGCCGTACTCCGCGCGGGCGCTGTCGAGCTCGCTGTAGAAGGCAGCGAGCTCGAGAATGCTCTTCCGTCCGCCCAGGTCCACGAGACTGCGCACCTCGCGCACGCGGGGATCGGCCTTGAAGGAATCGCTGAGGGCCATCATGCCGCGGAGCGCGGCGGCGCCCACCGCATTCTGGCCCTCCGGCACCTCGACCACCACGCGCACCGGCTGGATGTAGCCGGCGACGCCCATGCGCTCCAGTGTCTCGAGCCCGCGTCCCGCTTCCGTCGCCGTGGGCCACCAGTTGCGGGCCGGCAGGCCGATCCGGATGAGCAGCAGCGGCGTGGTGAGCAATGCTACGGCGAGGCCGCCCAGCGTGAGCGCGCGGAGCGGATGGCGTGCCAGCGAGCGGGCCCACTTTTCCCACGCCCTTGGCGAGTGGTACCAGGTGAGCCGCTTCGCCAGCCACTTGGGCCGGTCGATGTCCCGGCCAATGATGGCGAGCAGGGCGGGGAGCAGCGTGATCGAGAGCAGCACTGCGACGGCTACCACCACCAGCCCGCCCAGTCCCACGCTCCGCGTTTCAATGAGCGGCGTGAAGAGCAGCGCGGCAAAGCCCACCACCACCGTCATGCCCGATGTGACCACGGCGGTGCCCGCGGTGCGGATGGTGTTGATCGCTGCTTCGCGCCGGCGGTGGCCACGTCGCAATTCCTCACGGAAGCGCGTCACCACCAGGAGCGAATAATCGATCCCGACACCGAGCCCGATCATCGTGGTCATGTTGAGCACGAAGATGGACATCGGTGTCACCCTGGTGAGCAACCCGATGATCGTGAGCGAGACGGCAATGGCCAGGAAGCCGATCACCAGCGGCAGGCCCGCAGCCACCAGCGCGCCGAAGGCGAGGATCAGGATCACCAGCGTCAGCGGCAGCAGGCGGGCCTCGCCCACCTTGCTGTCCTCGGTGCTCACGTGCCTGACATCGAGGTCGAGCGGCGAGCGGCCGGTGAGGTGGGCGGTGTACTGGTCGCCATCATGAAACGTGCGCAGCGTGGCAGCGACGATTGCGCGCACCGGCTCGACCAGCGCGGCGACCGTGTCGCTCTCGGTGACCGTGAGTGCCAGCACCAGGAAGGTGGCGCGATGGTCCCGGCTCACGAAGGTGGAGTCATGCGTCAGGGGCCATGACACCACGCTGCGGATGTAGGGTTGCCGCTGGAGCACGCTGGTGAGACTGTCGAGCACCAGGCGCGGGCGGCCGTTGTCGAACGGCGCCGGCGCCTCAAGCGTGAGCGCGAAGAAATCGCTGAGCGATTCGGGGAAACGGGTCTTCAGCGCGCGATCCGCGAGGGCTGCTTCGGTCAGCTTGTCGCTGCCGCCGCGGATGTTGAGCAGCGCCGGCGTGGCCGGTGCCCGGATGGCTGCCACTGCGCCCACCAGGATCCACACGCCGAGCACCGCCCAGCGCCAGCGAACCAGAACCCGCGCAAACCAGCCCATCACGGTCGAGACCTGCTCCTTGCTGAGGGGGTGACGGGTAGCGCCACGGGACCGCCGGGGCCAATGTTAGATAGCGAAGGCGGCTGGCGCTACCCAAGCGGCCCGGCCCTTGCAACAGAAACCGGAAACCTTTCCCGGACGCCATGAAACGATTTGCCTTGCCGCTTCTCACACTGGGACTTGCGGTAATCGTGCTCGTGGACCGCGTGCAGCACCTGCGCGAGACGCGCGACACCCTCCAGCCGGCGTCGGCCCAGGCCGCCCTGGCGGCGGGGGTCGCGGCCGCGCGCTCCACTCCGGCGCCCCCCGGGACGGCCGGCGCCGAGTCGGTGAAAAGCGCAACGCCCACGATTGACCGGCTGGCCCGCCTGGCGGCGCGCCAGCAGATTGCCCGCGCCGGCATGTCCACCTATCTCGACTCGTTGCTGATGTCCACCGACTCGGTCGTGCGCCGCTGGCCCGACCGCGCTGGGCTGCCGCTTCGGGTGGCCATCGTCGAGGGCGGCGCCGACGGCTTCCGCCCACGCATGACGAGCTTCGTGGACCGCGCCCTCGATCTCTGGTCTGCCTCGGGCGCTGGCGTGCGGTTCGAGATCATCTCCGACACCAGCACCGCCGACATCGTGTTCCGCTGGATCGACCGGTTTCCCTATGACCGCGCCGGGCAGACCGACCTGACGTGGGATCGCATGGGCCGGGTGCGGCGTGCCTCGGTCTCGCTCGCCATCCACACCCAGACCGGCATCCGCCTCCCCGATGCGTCGCTCTTTGCCGTGGCGGTGCACGAGACCGGCCACGCCATCGGTCTTCCCCACTCGGCGGATTCAGCGGACGTCATGTTCCCCGCCACCCGCGTCGGCGCGCTGACGGATCGTGATCGCGCCACGGCCCAGCTGCTCTATGCGCTGCCCGTGGGACCCATTACCGACTCGGTGCAGGGATCGTGATGATTGCCGCGCTCCTGCTGACTGCCGCGGCCCATGCCGGCCCCACCGGTCCCGCGCCCGATTTTTCGGCGGTGGACCGGGCAGTGCGGCACGGCATCCAGCGCGGCGTCTTCCCGGGCGCGGTCGTGGTGATCGGCACGCATGATCGCATTCTGCACTCCGCGCACTTTGGCCATTACACCTGGAATCCCAGGTCGCCGAGCCCGCGCGCGGACTCGACGCTGTGGGACCTGGCGTCGCTGACCAAGGTGATCGCCGCCGGTGCCGCGCTTCGGATGGTGGACCAGGGCGTGCTCGACCTTGACGCGCCGGTGGCGCA
>DASSTP010000239.1:0-19459 GCA_035707845.1 Gemmatimonadales bacterium
CTGCCAGTCGCGGGCGAACTGCCACCGAAAGTACTGGACATAATTACCGACCTGCGAGAGAAAGTCCGCCTGCCGCTGCGTCACGGACGGCTTGCCGTACTGCACCCGGTTTAGCACATCCTTTAGTGCCTGGCTGAAGAAGCCGACGGGCTCACCCTCGTTGATGGGTGGGTACTGCCCGGCCCGCATGGGCAGGTAGATGTAGTTGAGTGAGACGCCGATCAGCACGGCCACCACGATCCCCACCAGCACTTGCGGCTTGAGCAGACTGCGCCAGTCGGTGAAAATGACATAGATGCCGACCAGCGAGATGGCCAGCAGGCCCATCATGTGGTTGGTGGTGGTGAGCGCCAGAAGGTACGCAATGAAAATGAGAAAACGGTCGCGGCGCGGGCCGGGCTCGAGGTCGGCCCAGCGTACTGTCAGCCACACGATGGCCGCGATGAAAAGCAGCGAGACGGTGTAGACTTTCTCGTTCACCACCGACTGGTTCCACACCGTCCAGCTCAGCGCACCCACCAGCGTGCCCGCGGCCGCCGCGCCATAGCGCACCCAGCGTGCCGGCACGATCCCCTCCAGCCACCGTTCGGCCACCAGGAACCAGAGTCCGGCCGTCGCCGCGCTGGTGAACGCGGCAAAGAGGTTGATGCGCGCGGCGTACGCGGCGGCCAGGGGTAGCAGGCCCCACGTGTGGGCCAGCAACGTGAAGAGTGGATTGCCGGGCGGGTGCGGAATGCCGAGCACCTTGGCGGCTGCGATGTATTCCGAGGTGTCCCAGAACGCCGTCGTGGGCGACAGCGTCGCGACGTAGATCGCGAAGATGATGACGGCAAGCACCGTGGCCCAGAGGTACGGCGGGCGATGGATCTGCGGTTCGGGGTCGGGTGATGTCACATGTGCTCCGAAGAAGGGGCCTGAGGCATGAGGCGTGGGGCATGAGACCTCACGCCCCAAGCCCCACGCCACATGCCCTAGTGCCTGAACTGCCTCGCTCCCGTCATCACCATGGCTATCCCATGGCGATTGGCCGCGGCGATGACTTCGGTGTCGCGGATGGAGCCGCCTGGCTGGATGACGGCGGTGATCCCGGCAGCCGCGGCCTGTTCGATCCCGTCGGCAAAGGGGAAGAAGGCGTCACTGGCCAGGACAGCGCCCGCGGTCTCATGGTGCTGTTCGCGCGCCTTGTGCACCGCCAGGAAGGCGGCATCCACCCGGCTCATCTGTCCGGCGCCGATGCCGACGGCCATCTCGTCGCGGGCGATCAGGATGGCGTTGGACTTGACGCTGGCCACCGCGGCCCAGGCGAAGCGGAGATCCTTCCACTCCTGCTCGCTCGGCGCGCGGGACGACGCCACTTGCCAGGCTTTCTCGCTGGGATCGAAGCTGAAGGCATCCTGTACCAGGAAGCCGCCGCGCACCCGCTTGAAATCGAGGGCGCCTGCCGGGCGGGCCACCGGCAACTCGACCACGCGCAGGTTCTTCTTGGCGGCAAAGCGGGCGAGGGCTTCCTCATGGAAAGACGGCGCCACCACGACCTCGACGAACAGGTCGGCCATTGCGGCCGCCGTGGCGTCATCCACCACGGTGTTGAACGCGATCACCGAGCCGTAGGCGGAGACCGGATCAGTGGTGCGGGCCCGTTCGAAGGCCTCGGCGGCGCTGGCGCCCAGCGCGATGCCGCAGGGCGTGGTGTGCTTGATGATGGCGCACGCCGGCCGGTTGGTCCAGCAGGCCGCGGCGGTCATCGCGGCATCGAGATCAATCAGGTTGTTGAACGAGAGTTCCTTGCCCTGGCGCTGGGTCAGGTCCCGCATGCCGCGCGGTTCCTCGGTGACATAGAGCGCGGCTCGCTGCCCGGGGTTCTCACCGTAGCGCAGCACCTGCACCCGCTCCATGGCGAGCCCGATTCGCGCCGGCAGCCCGTCCTCCCGGGGCGTGAGGAAGCGGGCGATGGCTGCATCGTAGTCGGCGGTGTGGGCAAACACCTTGGCGGCAAGCTCACGCCGGAATGCCAGCGGCACGGCGCCTCGCTGCAGGTGATCCAGCACCACGCCGTAATCGGTGGGATCCACTACCGGCAACGTCCACTCGAAGTTCTTTGCCGCCGAGCGCAGCATGGACGGCCCGCCGATGTCGATGTTCTCGATCGCGTCCTCGAGGGACACATCGGTTCGGGCAATGGTGGCCTGGAACGGATAGAGATTGACGGCCAGCAGGTCGATGGGCACGATGCCGTGTTCCGCGAGTGCCGCCTGGTGCTCCGGTGCGTCGCGCCGGGCGAGCAGGCCACCATGCACCTTGGGGTGCAGCGTCTTGACCCGGCCGTCCATGATTTCCGGAAATCCGGTCACTTCACTCACGCCCAGGACCGTGAGCCCCGCCTTCCGCAGCGCATTCGCGGTGCCGCCCGTGGAGACCAGCTCCCAGCCGAGGCGCACCAGGCCCTCGGCGAATGAGACGATGCCACGCTTGTCGCTGACGGAGAGCAGGGCCCTGGGCATGACGGTAGAGATTCCTTCGTTTCTGGGGTGAGATCGGCTCAGCGGAGCGGCACCGGACGCCCTCGACGCGCCGCTTCCCGCACGACGGCGGGCAGGAGCTGGTGTTCCGCCGCGAGTACCCGGGCGGCGAGCGTGTCGACCGTGTCATCAGGCATCACGGGCACACGCGTCTGCGCCAGGACCGGACCGCGGTCGTACTCTTCATCCACGAGGTGCACGGTGCATCCGGACTCCGTACTTCCACTGGCCAGCACCGCGGCATGCACCCGCTTGCCGTACATGCCCTCGCCGCCGAACGCCGGCAGCAGGGCGGGGTGGATGTTGATGATCCGGCCGCGATAGCGGGCCACCACCGCGGGCGGTACCCGCTTGAGATAGCCCGCCAGCACGACCAGGTCGATCTGGTGGCTCTCGAGCTGGCGCAGCCACGCCGCTTCATCCTCGGGGCTCGGCAGCACCACCGCAGGCACCGCGCGACGGCGGGCCCGTTCCAGCCCGCCCGCCGAGGCGCGGTCGCTCAGCACCAGGGCAATGTCCACGGCGTCGCCCGGAGACGCGAACGCATCGAGGAGCGCTTCCAGGTTGCTGCCCCCGCCCGAAATGCACACCGCCACCCGCATTGGCATGGCGGCAAAACTAACGGACGACTGGACTTTCGCATAGCAGGCTCGCATGACGCTTGAGGCACGCACAAGCGCGCGCAGCGCACGGACTGCCAAGTAGTTGCATCATGGCGACTTATCGGCCGGTCCGCCGGCAGGCCTCGCTGGTACGGTCATTGCCGTCCGAAGCCGCCATCATAATCGCCCTTCGTACTCAGTCCAGAGGATGTCCGTCATGATCCGGCCGTTTCACCTGCGACCCCTCTTCGTGGTCGCTGCCGGCGTTGCCCTTTCCGCGTGTGATGCTCCCACTTCGCTCGGTCCGCAGGGCGCGTTGTCCTCCGTGGTCACGCGCGCCGCGACCTCCGACGGAGGCACCGGCGCCACGTATCATGCCGGTGCGGCGCCCGTGAGCGGCAATCCGGCCGCGCCGGCCGCCAGCGGCACGGCCTCAGTGGTGAACGGCGGCAGCGCCAGCCTCACGCTCTCCTCGGAATCTGCCTTCGAGCGCGTCATCGTGAGCGTGAACGGCCTCGATGGCTACTACGAGCTGACCTTGCCCGCGAGTGCATCGGCGACAGGCCTGGTCCTCGGCATCGCGCCCGATGCCGGCGAGGCCGAGCTCCAGCTTCGCCTCGCCGTGGAGACGGATGGCGGAGTGAGCAGCTATGCCGTCCAGCCGCTGCAGATTCATCATGTGGGCAGCGGCGACGTGCAGATCAGCGTCAGCTGGAGCGGCGCCAGCGACGTGGATCTCAGGGTGACCGACCCGGCAGGGGAGCTGGTCTACTTCGACAATCCAATGTCCGAGAGCGGCGGCACGCTCGACCTCGATTCGAACGCGAGCTGCACGATTGACGGCGTGAACAGCGAGAATATCGTCTGGCCCGTCGGCCATGCGCCGCACGGCGATTACAAGGTGACGCTGGTATACCACGATGATTGCGGCGTGGCCCGGACCGAGTACGTGGTGACAGTGGCGATCGCCGGCCAGGCGCCGAAGGTCACCACCGGCTCGTTCGTGGGGTTGTTCGGGGATAATCCCGAGGTGGAAGTGGGGACGTTTACGTATTAGACGGACAGACGGACAGACGGGAAGACGGACAGGACGAGAACGAGCTTCGCGCGACCCCCGACCTCCGACCCCCGACCTATTCCGGCACCGAATCCGGCCGCGCCGAATCCCTCGGCAGCGAATCCACGCCCACCGAATCGGGCCTGAGCAGCGGACCTGCCTGCTTGGGCGCCGCGAAGACAGCCCGGGTGCTGCCCGAAATCCCCGTCACATTGCGGATGCTGTCCACCAGCACCAGATATTGCCCCGCCGTATCCATCGGTGACTTGAGTACCAGGATCAGGCGGTCGGAGAGCGGGGGCCGTCCAGGAGTGGTATCCCGGGGCGCTGCCCCAGCCGGCGGCCGAGCAGCCGGTGGCGCCGCAGGCGCAACGGAGTCGGGTCGCGTGGAATCGGGCCGAGCGGATTGGCGGAGACTGTCATAGACGCGCTGCGTCGCCAGCGCAGCGACGGGCACCACCACCGAGTCCGGCAGGTGGCGAACCGTGACGAGTCCGGTGTCAATCCGCTGGTCGGGGCTCAGTGGCTGGCTGAACTGCAGGTCGACGGTGACACTGTCCCGCGGTGTTGCTTGTTGCAGCCGCGGCGGATTGGTGTCGTGCGGAAACGCCCAGAGTGTGACGGCGGGCCCATTCCCGGTTGTGGTTACCGAGTCATAGGCCTCGCGGGCTTCCCGGCGTCCATTGCTGTTCTGGTCCACCGCGCCGTAGACCACATAGGTGCCCGCCGGCAGCGGCGCGCCGACAAAGCTGCCCGCCGAATCAGCGCCAATCCGATATGGCAGGCTATCGGGCTGCAGCACCGCCTCGATCAGGGCGCCGGGCACCGGCCGACCCGTGGTCCAGTCGATCACCTTGCCGCGCAGCGTATCGGCCGGCAGCGGCCCACCGGTGGTGAAGGTGATGACCGACCGTGCTGACGTGGCCCTGTTGTTCCTCAGGTCCATGACGCCGGGGAGCAGCTCGATCCTGTAAGTACGGTTCGGCTGCCAGCCCTCGCCGGGCTGCACCGTGATGCGGGAGCGCTTCCAGCTCACATCTGCCGCACGGGTGGTTGGCGAGAGGAGAATGAGCCGCTGCAGGTCGCCGGTCCCGTTGGCATTCCCGGGAGCAGCACCTTCCGATACCACTTCATCGAACCGGAACTCGGCTTCGCCATGGAAGCCGGGCAGTGCCACCAGTGACTCGGGATAGGTGCCGATAAGCCGGGGTGGGGCGGTATCAGGCGGTCCTCCCGGCGGCGCTTCGATCTTGGCGCACGCAGTGACGACGGCCATCGTGCCGAAAGCGAGGAGAGTCATACGTCGTACGTCGTACGTCGTACGACAACGTGTCTCGCGTCGCGCGTCCCGGCTCCGCTTCACCCGCACCCCAGCAGCTTGCGCTTGTCGCGCAGGGTCCCGGCCTGCTCGCGCCAGGAGGCGAGCTTCTGCCGCTCATTCTCCACGACGTGGGCGGGCGCGCGGCTCACGAACTGTTCGTTGGCCAGCTTCCGCTCCTGCTGGGCCAGCAGGGTGTCGAGCCTGTCGACCTCATCGCCCAGGCGGCGGCATTCCCGCTCGAGGTCAATGGCGCCGCCGAGGGGGACGAAGACCGCCGTGCCATCATCGAGTACCGCGTGGCCGCCCGGCTCGTTGCCGGCCTCGGCAACGGCCAACGTGGATGCCTTGGCGAGCCGCATGATGGTGCCGCGCTCGGCATCGAATGCGCGCTCCGCGAGCGAGGAGGCCGGCGCCACGTGGACGGGCACCGATGCGCCCGGTTGCACGCCATATTCCGCCCGAATCTGCCGCACAGCGGTCACGAGCTGCTGCACCAGCCCAAACTCGCGCTCCGCGTCCGGACTGGCGGCGCGATCGTCGGCTGCTGGCCAGCGCGCGATCATGATGGTATCGCCCTCGCGCCGCCCAGGCAGTCGGGTCCAGAGCGCCTCGGTGATGAACGGCATGATGGGATGCAGCAGCCGAAGCGCCACGTCGAAGGTGCGGGTCGCCACCGCGCGCGCGACGTCGCCACCGGGCTGGTCGCCGTAGAGCCGAGGCTTGATCTGCTCGATGTACCAGTCGGCCAGGTCCGACCAGATGAAGTGGTAGATGACGCTGGCCGCGTCGTTGAAGCGGAACTTCTCGTACGCCGAGGTGGCTTCCCGCACGGTGGCGTCACACCGCGCGATGATCCAGCGATCGGCAAGCGTGAACTCATGGGGACGCACCGTGTCCGGATGGTCGCCCGCGATGGGCCGGACCGGGCCATCGAGGTTGCCCAGGATGAAGCGGCCGGCATTCCACAGCTTGTTGGCAAAGTTGCGGCCAGGCGCGAATGACGTCTCCAGGTCGGCCGGATCGAGGATCAGGTCGGTGCCCACGGCCATCCCGGAGAGGATCACGTAGCGGAGGGCGTCGGCGCCGTAGCGCGCGATCACGTCCAGCGGATCGATCCCGTTACCCAGCGACTTGGACATTTTGCGATGCTGGGTATCGCGCACCGTGCCGTGCAAGTAGACGGTGCTGAAGGGGATGTCCCCCATGAACTCGCAGCCGGCCATCACCATGCGCGATACCCAGAAGAAGATGATCTCCGGCGCGGTGACCAGGGTGTTGCCGGGATAGAAATGCGCCAGGTCGGGTGTGTCGTCGGGCCAGCCGAGTGCGGAGAACGGCACCAGCCAGGAGGAGAACCAGGTGTCGAGCACATCCTCGTCCTGCCGCACATTGCCGCCGCAGGCACCGCAGCGGGCCAGGTCCGTGCGACTTGCGGCGACATGGCCGCACTCGTCACTCTCGCAGTACCACACGGGGATGCGATGTCCCCACCAGAGCTGCCGGGAGATGCACCAGTCGCGGATGTTCTCCATCCACTGGGCGTAGTCGTCACCACGGCGCTCGGGGATGAATCGCAGGCGTCCATCCCGATAAGCCTGGAGCGCGGGCTCCGCGAGCGGGGCCATGCGAACGAACCACTGGTCCGAGAGCCGCGGCTCCACTACGGTGTCGCAGCGGTAGCAGCGGCCCACGGCGTGCTGGTGCTCTTCCACCTTCTCCAGCAGTCCCAGTTCCTCGAACTCGGCCACCACTTTCCGGCGCGCCTCGAAGCGATCCAGCCCGCGATAGCGTTCCGGCACTTCATCATTCATGTGGGCGTCGGGCGTCATCACGTCAATCGTGGCGAGGCCCGCACGCCGGCCGATCTCGAAATCGGTGGGATCATGGGCAGGCGTCACCTTGACGGCGCCGGTGCCGAAGGCGGGGTCCACGGCATCGTCCGTCACGATCGGGATTCGCCGGCCGGTGATCGGCAGGATGACATCGGTGCCAATGAGGCTGGCGTACCGCGCATCGTCCGGATGCACCGCGACGCCGGTGTCGCCCAGCATCGTCTCCGGGCGGGTGGTGGCCACCACGAGGTGGCCGCCCCCGGCCAGCGGATAGCGCAGGTGCCAGAGCTTGCCTGGCGCCTCATGCTTCTCGGCCTCTTCATTGGAGAGCGCCGTGAGGCAGCGGGGGCACCAGTTGATGATGTAATGCCCGCGGTAGACCAGTCCCTTGTCGTAGAGCCGGACAAAAGCTTCGCGAACGGCGCGCGAGAGGCCCTCGTCGAGGGTAAAGTAGGTGCGCGACCAGTCGCAGCTCGCGCCCAGGGCACGGAGCTGATCAAGGATGGTGGCGCCGGTCTCCCGCACGTACTCCCAGACTCGTGCCACGAAGGCGTCACGGCCCAGATCGAACCGGGTAAGGTCCTCCGCCGCGAGCAGCCGCTCGACCACATTCTGGGTGGCGATGCCTGCGTGATCGGTGCCGGGAAGCCAGAGCGCCTGGCGCCCGCACATCCGCTCGAACCGGATCAGCGCATCCTGGACCGTGTTGTTGAGGCCGTGGCCCATGTGCAGCTGCGCCGTCACATTGGGTGGTGGCATCATGACGACGTAGCGCGCGCCGTGCGGCCGTGACTCCGGCTGGAAGAGGCCCAGCCCAACCCAGCGGGCGTACAGTGCGGCTTCGATGTCCTGCGGCTCGTACTGCGGTGCGAGCGGCGTGTTCATGCGGTCTGGTCGGCAGGCAGCGGCTGGTGCAGGTGCGGGCGGTCGTCCTCGCCGCGCACCAGGATGCTGTTGATGATGGTCTCGACGCCCGCGAGATGCCGCACGGTCCGTGCGGCGAGCGTGCGCTCGGCGCGCGAGCCGACCCAGCCGCGCAGCTCGACCGAGTGGAGCCCCACCGGGCGCACCTCGAGCGCCAGCCCGGCCAGTGTGGGCTGGTTGGCCAGCGCCTCGCGTGCGGCTGCGGCGGTGGCGGAAGCGGATCGGGGTGCCGCAGGTGTGGGCGAGCGCAGCCGGCGGGCGGCACGTCCCAGGCGCTCGCGGTTCACGCCGCCGGCCCACGCGCCGAGGACGGTTCCCAGCAGCAGGCCGGCCACGAGCCCCAGGGCTCCCCAGCCTGCGATTTCTCCAGCGGACATGGACTCACTGCGGCGCACCGTTCACCCTCGTGCAAATTGTTTTCGGCCCGCGTTAAGTTTAACACGCCCGACGCGGTCCTGAGACACCGTCTGCCTGCATCCATTCCAATGCCGGGATACCCTGATGGCTGATGAGCGGCTGGAAGTGCCTTTGTCCGATCTCCTGCGCTGGCTGGTCGTGCTCGGCCTCGTGGTGCTGGGCATCGTGCTGTACATGGTGCTGGCCCCGGGGAGCGATCCGGTCGTCCGGCCGGCGGGGCAGGAGCTGGCGCCATGAGCGACATCCGCGTGATCCTGCCGGATGGAAGCGAGCGACAGCTGCCGGCGGGCGCCTCGGGACGTGACCTTGCCGCCAGCATCGGGCCGGGCCTCGCCAAGGCGGCGCTCGCCGTGCGTGTCCAAGGCCAGGTCCGGGACCTGGACCGCCCGCTCGACGACGGCGCCAGGGTGGCCATCATCACTGACAAGGATCCCGATGCCCTGGGCCTGCTGCGCCATTCGGCGGCGCACGTGCTTGCCACGGCGGTGCGCGAGATCTTTCCCGGCGCCGGCATCGGCTTCGGCCCCGCCATCGAGGATGGGTTCTACTACGACTTCGACGTGCCTCGCCCGTTCACGCCCGAGGACCTGGAGCAGATCGAGGCGCGGATGGCCGAGGTGGTCAAGGCCGACTACCCCTTCGTCCGCGAAGTGGTGGACCGGCGGGAGGCCAGCCGGCGGTTCTCGGACGATCCGCTCAAGCTCGAGCGCATCAACGAGCTGGGCGACGACGAGACCATCAGCGTCTACACCGATGGTCCATTTACCGACCTCTGCCGCGGGCCGCACGTCCCGTCCACGGGCCGGCTCAAGCACTTCAGGCTGCTGCATGCGGCCGGTGCCTACTGGCGAGGCGACGAGCACCGCCAGATGCTGCAGCGCATCTATGGCACGGCGTGGTTCCGGCAGGAGGACCTCGACGCGTATCTCAATCGCCTGGAAGAAGCCCGGAAGCGGGACCATCGCGTCATCGGGAAGCAGCTCGACCTCTTCTCCATCAGCGACGTGGTGGGCCCTGGGCTCGTCCTCTGGCATCCCAAGGGCGCCATGGTGAAGTGGCTGCTCTCACGTGCGGTGGAAGACGACAACGTGGCGGCCGGCTACGACCTGGTCTATACCCCGAACATCACCCGCGAAGAGCTGTTCTTCATGTCGGGCCATCTTCCGCTCTACGCCGAAAACCAGTTCCCGCCCATGGCCGGCGGCGCGGGCGAGTCGGAAGAAGTGCATTATCGCGTCAAGCCGATGAACTGCCCCATGCACTGCCTGATCTACAAGAGCCAGCAGCGGAGCTATCGCGACCTGCCGATCCGGCTGAGCGAAGTGGCCAACGTCTATCGCAATGAGCGGAGCGGCACGCTGCATGGGCTGCTGCGGGTGCGCGGCCTCTCCATGGACGATGCCCACATCTTCTGCCGGCTCGACCAGGCGGAGGACGAGATCTTCCTCTGCCTCGACCAGGTGGACCGGCTGGTGCGCCAGACATTCGGCTTCGAGCTGGATTTCGAGATCTCCACCCGGCCGCTGGAACGGCTGGGTGGCGATGATATCTGGGACCAGGCGGAGGCCATTCTCCAGCGTGCCCTCGAACGGAAGGACATTCCGTTCCGCATCGATGCGGGTGGCGGCGCTTTCTACGGGCCCAAGATCGACATCAAGTTCAAGGATGCCATCGGCCGGCTCTGGCAGGGCCCGACCATCCAGCTGGATTTCAACCTGCCCGACCGCTTCGAGCTGGAGTACACCGGCGCCGACAACCGGCCCCACCGGCCGGTGATGATTCACCGCGCCATTTATGGAACGCTCGAACGCTTCACCGGCAACCTCATCGAGCATTTTGCCGGCGCATTCCCGGTGTGGCTCGCGCCGGAGCAGGTGCGGATCATTCCCATCGGCGAGTCGGAAGCGGAGGTGGCGCAGGGCGTGCTCGCGCGGCTCAAGGCCGCCGGCATCCGCGCCCACCTCGATGACCGTCATGAGACGCTCAACTACCGGATCCGCGAAGGGGAAGTGCACAAGGTGCCCTATATGGCCGTCATCGGGCAGCGCGAGGCCGAGGCGGGCACGGTGGCGCTGCGGGTGCGCGGGAGCGGGAAGAAGCAGGAAGTGATCCCGGTGGACGATCTGATCGCGCGGGTGCTGGAACGAAGCAAGTCCCGCGCGCTCGCACCCTGACGCCCATCCGGCTACTTTCCGGTCCATGTCAGACCAGACCACAGCAGTCATCGTTTCGGCCGTTCGCACGCCGATCGGCCGCTACCTCGGCGGGCTTGCCAGTCTCACTGCCCCGCAGCTCGGCGCCACCGTCATCCGCGAAGTCATGGCGCGGGGCGGCCTCGACCCCTCGACCGTCGACGAAGTGATCATGGGCCAGGTGGTGCAGGGGGGCAGTGGCCAGGCGCCCGCGCGCCAGTCCATGATCCACGGCGGGGTACCCGGCAGCGTGCCGGCCCTCACCATCAACAAGGTGTGCGGCTCGGGCCTGAAGGCGGTGATGCTCGCGGCGCAGGCCATCAAGGCGGGCGACGCCGGCTGCGTCATTGCCGGCGGGCAGGAATCCATGTCGTCGGCGCCGCACTACGTCTATGGTTACCGCAATGGGATCAAGGCCGGCAACCAGACCATGGTGGATGGCATGATCCACGATGGGCTCTGGGATTCGTTCGGCAATAACCACATGGGCGAGTACGCGGAGTACACTGCGGAAAAGGCCGGCATTTCGCGTGAGGAGCAGGACCAGTTTGCACTTGAGAGCCACCAGAAGGCGGTGGCGGCGCAGGAGGCGGGCCGGTTCAAGGGCGAAATCGTGCCCGTCATCATTCCGGGCAAGAAGGGCGACACGGTGGTGGACACCGACGAGGGACCCCGGAAGGACACGTCGCTCGAGGCACTGGGGCGGCTCAAGCCCGCCTTCCGGAAGGTCGGGTCGGTGACCGCCGGCAATGCACCCGGATTGAACGATGGCGCCAGTGCGGTGGTGGTCACGTCACTGGCCTTCGCCAGGGCGCATGGCCTCAAGCCCCGCGCTCGCATCACGGCCTACGCTTCCGGTGGCGGTGAACCGAAGGATCTGTTCTTTGCTCCGATCGTGGCGGTGCGCAACCTGATGAAGAAGGCCGGCACCAGCATCAATGACTACGACCTCATCGAGGCCAATGAGGCCTTCGCCGTGCAGGCGCTGGCCGATGGGCGTGAGCTGGGCTGGGACTGGGGTCGCGTCAACGTGAACGGCGGCGCCATCGCCCTCGGCCATCCGATCGGCGCCAGCGGCGCGCGCATCCTGACGACACTGCTCGCAGCGCTCGATGCCCACAACAAGGCCACTGGTCTCGCCACGCTCTGTCTCGGTGGCGGCAACGCTGTGGCCCTCTCCGTGGAGAAGATCTAGATGCAGCCAGTGCCCACCCAGCGCGTCTCGGCGCGGCCCGACCTGCTGAGCCGAGCCTCCCGGATCGGCCTTGGCGCGCTCATTGTCGCGCTGAGCGCACAGATTGCCCTGCCGCTGCCGTTCACGCCCATCCCGTTCACGCTCCAGCCGCTCGCGGTGCTGCTGGTGGGCGCCTGGTTGGGACCGACGGAAGGAGCACTGGCCCTCGGTGCGTACCTGCTCGCGGGCGCGCTGGGTGCGCCGGTGTTTGCGATGGCACACGGCGGCGCGTGGCGTCTGCTGGGACCGACCGGTGGCTACCTGCTGGCCTTCCCCGTGGCCGCCGCGGTCGCGGGCCTGGCGCGGACACGAGGCCTCAAGAGCGCGGGGCTGGCCTGGTGGTCCGCCCTGGTGTTCACGGTGGCCATGGCGGTCATCCACCTGGGCGGTGTTTCACAGCTGGCGTTGCTGGGTGGCGATCCGGGCCTCGCCTTCCGCTCCGGGTTCCTGCCGTTCTTCCTCGGGGACCTGCTCAAGGTCGCCATCGCGACGGCGGTTCTGGTCGTGAGCAGTACACGACGCACCTCCCCGCGCTGACACGGTGACGACTGGTCGGGGTAGGGCGGTGGCGGCCGTCGGATGGACGATTGCCTTTCTTGCCCTCACCTGGCTGCTCACCACGATTCTCGTCATCGGCGCCGCCTGGCTGGTCACCGGCTCGCTCAAGGGCGTGCAGGCCTGGAGCACCACCGTCACCGGCGCATCGCTGTTGGTGCAGGGCATTGCCTTCCTGGCCTCGGGGCTTCTCGCCACCTGGATCATCGGCATCAAGGCGGCTCGCCTCGATCTCACGGCGTTGCGCTGGCGTGGTGCCGGCCGGCGCCTGCAGGGCGTCGGCGTGGGCGCGGTCGCGGGCGGAGTGAGCGCCGCGGTGGCGTTGTTGATCGCCGTGGCGGTCACGCGCTCCGGCTGGTCGCACGATTCCGGTGGCCTGGCCGCCTACCTTGTCTCCATCGCGAAGACCGGCGGGGCACTCGCGCCGGCAGCGCTGGCCGAGGAGGTGGCGTTCCGCGGCGTGCCGCTGGTGCTGCTCGCGGCCGCCTTCAACCGGGGCGTGGCGCTGGTGGCGCTGGCCGTAGTGTTTGCCCTGGGGCACGCGCTCAACCCGCACATCTCCGGACTGGCCCTCGGCAACATCGCGCTGGCCGGGATCTTCCTGGGACTCGCCTTCTATGCTCCGGGCGGCCTCTGGACGGCCTTCGGTGCGCATTTCGGCTGGAACTTCACGCTCGCGGCGCTCGATGCGCCGGTCAGCGGCCTGCCGTTCCGGATTCCGTTGCTTGACTACCATCCTGCCGCGCCAGCCTGGCTCAGCGGTGGTGCCTTCGGCCCTGAAGGCGGTCTGGCCGCCACGCTGGCGCTGGCGCTCGCGAGCGCGATCCTCGCGCGGCATCTTCGAAAGGATTTCGCATGAAGCAGGTGGCAGTGATCGGCGCCGGCACCATGGGCAACGGCATCGCGCACGTCTTTGCCCAGCATGGCTGGTCGGTGGCCATGATCGACTCGGCGGCGCCGGCCCTCGACAAGGCCACCGCCACCATTCGTACCAATGTCGAGCGCCAGGTGAAGAAGGGGACGCTGCCCGAGGGGGCGGCGGACGAGATCCTTGGCCGCATCGCGCCCGCCACGACGCTCGATGCCGCGCGTGAGGCGGAGCTGGTGATCGAGGCCGCGAGCGAGCGCCCGTCGGTCAAGTTTGCCATTTTCGAGTCGCTCGACGGCATCTGTCGTCCCGAAACCATTCTCGCCACCAACACGAGCTCGATCTCGATCACCGAGATCGCCGCCCGCACGCGGCGGCCGGAGCAGGTCATCGGGATGCACTTCATGAACCCGGTGCCGGTGATGAAGCTGGTGGAGCTGATCCGGGGCCAGGACACGAGCAGCGAGACGGCCGCCCGCGTTGCCGCCATCGCGGAATCGCTGGGCAAGACGCCGGTGCAGGTGAACGATTACCCGGGCTTTGTCGCCAATCGCATCCTGCTGCCGATGATCAACGAGGCCGTCTTCTGTGTCATGGAGGGCGTCGCCGAGCCCGACGCCATCGACACCGTCATGAAGCTTGGCATGGCGCACCCGATGGGACCGCTGGCGCTGGCGGACTTCATCGGGCTCGACGTCTGCCTCGCCATCCTGGAAGTCATGCATGAGGGGCTGGGAGATCCCAAGTACCGGCCCTGCCCGCTGCTGCGCCGCATGGTCGCGGCCGGGCACCTGGGCCGCAAGAGCGGCCGCGGGTTCTTCACCTACGCCCAATGACAGGGAGCCGCACGTCCATGGACATCTTCCGCGAAATTCATGAGCTGGGCCACGAGCAGCTGGTCATGTGCCATGATCCCTCCTGCGAATATTTCGGCATCATCGCGGTGCACGACACCACGCTGGGGCCGGCGCTGGGCGGGACGCGATTCTGGCAGTATGAGAATACCGACGCGGCGATCATCGACGCGCTGCGGCTGGCGCGCGGCATGACCTACAAGGCGGCGGTGGCCGGGCTCAACCTGGGCGGCGGCAAGTCGGTCATCATCGGCAACAACAAGCGCGCCGACCGCGAGACGCTGTTCCGCGCGCACGGCCGCTTCATCGAGTCGCTCAATGGCCGCTACATCACCGCGGAAGATGTGGGGACCAGCCCCATGGACATGGAGTTCGTCCGGCTGGAGACCAATCACGTCGCCGGGCTCATGGGACTCTCGGGCGATCCGTCGCCCGTGACGGCCTTTGGCGTCTACATGGGCATGAAGGCAACGGCCAAGGCGCACTGGGGCTCGGACGATCTCTCGGGAAAGACGGTGCTGGTCCAGGGCGCGGGCAAGGTGGCCTACTACCTGAGCCGCCACCTGCACGCCGAGGGCGCCAAGCTGGTGGTCACGGACATCGATCGCGACAAGATGCGCCGGGTGGTGGACGAGTTCGGCGCCAAGGCGGTCGAGCCTGACGCGATCTACGATGCCACGGGCGACATCTACGCCCCGTGCGCCCTCGGCGCCACCATCAACGACGACTCGCTCAAGCGCCTCAAGGTGGAAGTGATCGCCGGCGCGGCCAACAATCAGCTCGCCGAGGAGCGCCACGGCGACATCCTCGACGATCGCGGGATCAGCTACGCGCCCGACTACGTCATCAACGGCGGCGGGCTGATCAATGTCTACGGTGAGCTGCACAAGTGGCCGGAAGAACGGTCCCACAAGAAGGCGGGCGAGATCTACGACACCATCCAGCGCATCTTCGCCATCGCCAAGCGGGAGGGCATCCCGACCTATCGCGCCGCAGACCGGCTGGCGGAAGAACGGATTGCCAGCGTGAACGGCCTCGACAAGCTGTGGCTGAGCGGACGGCGGTGAGCACCATGACGGCGGGACGGCTGGACGGCTGGACGGCTGGCACGTTGACGGTCATCAGTCTTCGGTCGTCCTTGCTCCGTCGGCTTCGCCTCCTCGCAACGACCCGCGTCCCGCGTCTCGCGTCCCGCGTCATCATCGCGGAGCTTGCATGCCTCTAGATCTCAATGCCACCCTCCGCCGGGGCGATCCGCTCGTGGCGCGATTGGTGGATCAGGAACTCGCCCGCCAGCGCGAGGGGCTGGAGCTGATCGCGAGCGAGAATTTTGCCAGCCGCGCCGTGCTGGATGCTGCCGGCACGCCGCTCACCAACAAGTACGCCGAGGGCTACCCGGGCAAGCGCTATTACGGTGGTTGCGAGGTGGTCGACCAGGTCGAGCAGCTCGCCATTGACCGGGCACGCGCCCTCTTCGCCGCCGACCACGCCAACGTGCAGCCGCACTCCGGCGCGCAGGCCAACTTCGCGGCCTTCATGGCTGTCCTGCCGCCCGGCGGCACCCTGCTCGGCATGTCGCTGCCCCACGGCGGCCACCTGACCCACGGTGCCAAGGTGAGCCACAGCGGCACCATATGGCGCGCGGTGCATTACGGCGTCGATCCCGCCACGGGCCGGATTGACTACGACGTGGTGCGGGACATGGCCCGCCGTGAGCGGCCGGGGCTCATCATCGCAGGTGGCAGTGCCTACGCCCGCATCATCGATTTCGCCCGGTTCCGCAGCATCGCCGATGAAGTCGGCGCCACGCTGCTGGTGGACATGGCGCACTTTGCCGGGCTGGTGGCGGGCGGAGTGCATCCATCTCCCGTCCCCCACGCGCAGGTGGTAACGAGCACCACCCACAAGACCCTGCGCGGCCCGCGCGGCGGCCTGATCCTCTGCCAGGCGGATCTCGCCAAGGCGGTGGACAAGTCGGTCTTTCCCGGGACCCAGGGCGGGCCGCTCCAGCACATCATCGCCGCCAAGGCGGTGGCCTTCGGCGAGGCACAGACGCCCGAGTTCCAGCGCTATGCGGCGCGGGTGGTGGAGAATGCCCGCGCCCTGTCGGATGGCCTGATCGAGGCGGGGTTCGACATCGTCTCGGGCGGCACCGACACCCACCTGATGCTGGTGGACTTGCGCCGCCGGGGCCTCACCGGCAAACTGGCGGAACAGCTCCTGGGACAGGCCGGAATCACGGTCAACAAGAACACGGTGCCCGACGATCCGCAGTCGCCCTTCGTCACCAGCGGGATCCGGATCGGCACGCCGGCGGTCACCACCCGGGGCATGGGTGTGGAAGAAATGACGCGCATCGCCGAGTTCATCGCGCTTGCCCTCGAGCGGCAGGATGACGCCACGCTCCAGGGCATCCGGCGCGAGGTGCAGGAATTGACGGCGCTCTACCCACTTTACGCTGCGAGGCCACGCGTCGCCGTATGAACGGACTGCAGTTCTCCGACAGTGTCATGGCCCGCATCCGCCGGCAGGGCGGCCACTATGACGAGCGCGCCTACCTGTTCGTGCTCGCCGCGGTGGAGTACCTTCAATCAGGGCTCGAGGCGCGGCGACACGTGAGCGGAGCCGAGCTGGCGTGGGCCTGCCACGGCTTCGCGGTCGAGCAGTTCGGCCTGATGGCGCAGACGGTGCTCTCGCACTGGGGCGTCACGCGCACCGACGATTTCGGCCGCATCGTGTATACGCTGGTGGATGTCGGGCTGCTCGTGACCCAGCCCGGGGACCGCGAAGCCGATTTCGCCGCGGTCTATGATTTTGCCGATGTCTTTGGCGGCCACTACGACTGGCAGGGAGTTCCCAGAACCGCGACGGGCTGACGGAGGGATGCATGGAGCAGCGGGAATGGCCGGTCTGTCAGAAGTGCACCACCGGGAGGCTGATCCCCCTGTCCGACTACGGGCGGGACGGTGCCTCGATCATGTACAAGGCGTGGGTCTGCACCAATCCCGAGTGCGGATTCAATCTCCGCATCGACAACGGCGAAATCTCCATCGGCCGGACCATCGGGCACGGCGTGAAGTAGGCCGCCCGGCGTGGCCGGGCCGTCGCACATGACGCCTCCAGTCCTGCCAGTGCTCGGCGCGGAGGATGCCGCCGCCTGGGATGGGCGTGCCGGCCAGGCGGGTATCCAGCTCGCCACGCTGATGGATGCCGCCGGGCGCGGCGCCGCGCATGTCATCGCGGCACGCCATGCCAGTCAGGTCGCCGGCGGCGTCATCGTCGCCGCGGGCACCGGCAACAACGGTGGCGATGGCTGGGTCGTGGCGCGTGCGCTGGCGGCCACCGGCGCGTCGGTGTGGGTGGCATCGCTCGAGGGCGAACGGTCCCCGCTCTGTGATGCTGCCGCCCGACTCGCCATGGCGTCTGGCGTGCGGCTGCTCGCTCCCGACGGACCCTGGCCCAGTGTCACGCTGGGCGTTGATGCCATCCTTGGCACCGGCGCGCGCGGCGCGCCGAGAAGCGCCGCGCAGTCGCTGCTCGATCGCCTGCACGATCTCCGGGTTCCCGTCATCGCACTCGACGGACCCACCGGACTGGATCTCGGCACCGGTGTGGTCCACGGCAACGCCCGCGCTGACGTCTCGATTACGTTCGGCGGTCCGAGACGTGGGCATCTCCTCGCGCGCGACGAGTCCGGCACCGTCGTGGTGCTCGACATCGGCCTCCCGTCGCCCGACCCTGCGTGGCCCCGGCTCGCGACGCAGGACTGGGCCGCCCACCAGATTCCCGTCTTCAAGGCCAACGATCACAAGGGCACGCGCGGCCGCGTCGTCATCGTGGGCGGCGCACCCGGCATGTCCGGCGCCGTCCGCATGGCCGCGCATGCTGCCTTCGCCGCCGGCGCCGGCTACGTCCACGCCGTGGCCCCGGCGGAAACTATCGAGGAGTTGCGGCTGGCCGAGCCCGAAATCCTGACGCAGGAATGCACCCTGGGCCCCGATCCCGGTGACGACGTCTTGGCCCTCGTCGCCAAGGCCGACAGCGTCGTACTGGGTCCCGGGCTGGGAAGATCGAATGATCGGGTGTCATTCATCCTGGCGATCGCCGGTGCCGCGCGACAGCTCGTGGTCGACGCCGATGCCCTCACCGTGTTTCAGGGACGGGCGGAGGAGCTGGCCACAGCGCTGGCGGGGAAGCCGGCCCTCATCACGCCGCATCCCGGGGAGTTCCGGTCGCTGGTTCCCGATCTGGACGCCGGGCGGGAAGTTGATCCCTGGGCTGCGGCGATGGATGCGGCGGAGCGGCTCGGTGTTGTTGTCCTGCTGAAGGGCGTCCCGACCGTCGTTGCCGGCACCGACCGCTCGGCCTGGACCGTGGCCGCGGGCAACCCCGGCCTCGGCACCGGCGGCAGTGGCGACGTGCTCAGTGGCATCGCCGGTACGTTTCTCGCTCAATTGCACGAGCCGCTGCTGGTGGGCGCGCTCGCGGCCCAGGCGCTGGGTGAGGCTGGCGATCTCGCGGCCCGGCGCCACACCGCGCACGCCATGCGGCCCGCCGATGTGATCGAGGCGTTACCTGACGTGTGGCGGGACTGGGAGCTGCGCCGGGCCGGGGTGCCGTTTATCCGCCCGCCGGTGCTGTGGGAACTAGCCGAGCCAGCCCGTATTTGAGATTCATAAATGACTTCATGTCGCAAGTGGTATCGCTATTGCCCACAAATCGTTAGCGCCGGCGTCGCCGGTCTCGTCATGGCGACGGCGCTGGCGGTCACCTCACTGGCGGCGCAAGCGCCCACCCGAGACTGGCGTCCCAGCGACCGCATGATCGTGGGCGACTTCTCCACCATCACATCCGTCGCCACGGCGTCAGATCGCATCTACGCCACCTCGCCCGACCAGCTGCTCATTCGCCAGGCTCAATTCCGGGAGTGGGAGGGGACGGTTGACCCGCCGACTCCCGACCTCCTCCGGGGCGTCTTCGTTTCACTGGCGGATCCGCTGGACAACTCGCTCTGGCTGGCCCGGCCCGACGCGTGGATTCACTACGAGCCGAACCTGCGGCTCTGGACCAGCGGCGCCGCGCCG
>DASSTP010000240.1:0-6784 GCA_035707845.1 Gemmatimonadales bacterium
GCCTCGCGCGGCTCGTGCATGGCAATGAAAAGCTGCGCGAAGTCAAGGTTGATGCGGGGCCATACTGCGGGATAGTCGCGCACCAGCGCCAGGAACGTGCGCCGGGACTCGTCGTACTGGCGGGCGAAGTAGAGCTGCTCCGCCACCAGTCGCCCGAAATAGAGACTGAGCGGGTCGAGATGCCGCGCCTCGCGCGCCAGCGCCACGGCGCTGTCCATCTGGCCATAGAAGTGGTACCAGATCGACAGCATGCCCGGCACATCCGGATCGAGTGGATCTAGGCTTCGCGCCCGCGCAAGCTGCTGGCCGGCGCGCGGCAGGTCGAGGTGACCGAACATGCCCTCCGAGGCAAGCGCCACCCACGCACCCGCGGCGGTGCTGTCGAGCGCGATCGCGCGACGTGCCAGCTCGTCCACGCGAGGCCACGCTTCGTCAGGGGCGGTCTGGTTGTCGAGGGCGAGATAGATCCATGCATGCGCCAGCCCGTACAGGCCGGGCACGTAGAGCGGCTCGCGGTCAACCAGCGCCGACAGCGTGTCGCGCGACTCGGCAAACCGGAACCGGAAACGGAGCGACAGTCCCCGCAGGTAGGAGCTGTACGCGCTGGTGTCGGCCCGGTAGCGCGCCGGCAACCGGAGCACGGCGCGCTCCCCTTCCGCCGCGGGATCGAACACTGGCGCAGGCTTGCGGCTGAGATACACGCCGCCACACACGGCCATCACGCCCGCCAGCCCCAGCGTGAGCATCGGGCGAGTGAGCCGGCGGCGCAATGACGGCATGAACCGCGCGGGCGCTGGTGCCGATGACGGCCCCGCCGGTGCGCCCGACACCTCGGAGGTCCGAAAGATCCGCTGCGCCGGCGGCGAGTGCCGGATCTCGTTCGCCAGCGCCTGCATCTCCGCCGATGGACCGGTCTCCAGCTCGCGCGCAAGCCAGTCGGCCAGGTCCTGGTACACTTGCAGCGCGCCGGTCCGGTTTCCGCTGGCCGCGAGCTGCCGCATCAGGCGCCCGGCACCGGCCTCGTTGCCGGGATCGAGGCGCATTGCCTGACGCGCGGCGTCAAGCGCCTCCTCGCCGGATCCAGCCAGCGAATCGGCACGCTTCCACGCTGCCGTCCGCACGGCCTGCCTCAGGAAGGTGCGCTGCTCGTCCAGCCAGTGCTCAAAGTCCGGTGCTCCGGTGACGAAAAATCCGGGTGCGAGGTCACCGGCCCAGAGCGCCACCGCCTCACTGACCCGTCCTGCCGCCAGGTGTGCGCGCAACTCCAGCACGTCGCACCGCAAACCCTGAAAGTCGAGGCCGACCCAGGCCTCGCCCCGGGTCACGATGGCACTGTCCCCCAGTGCCTGGCGAAGGGTGTGCAGCGCGTTGCGCAGGGAATGGCGCGCCGACGCATCGTCGGCCTCGGGCCAGAGCAGCGCCAGCAGCCGGTCGCGCAAATGCAGGCCGGCGGGCTCCGCCAGCGCCAGGTAAAGCAGCAGGGCAACCCGTTTCGGCTGGGTAAGGCCATTCCGGTCCCGGTCCGGATGACTCGACCGGATCTCAAGGGCGCCCAGCAACCTCAGGTCAGTCATGCGATCGCACGCAGGGACAGAAGGGTGACGTATTAGGGACGCCCAGAACATACCGTGCGCACACCCGTTGCACACTACCACCCTTCTGGAGGCACCGTTCTCATGCGCACGTACCTCGCCCAAGCCCTGGCGCTCGCCCTGGGCACCACCCTGCTAGCGTCCTGTGCCGCCGACTCTCCCTCGGCACCCAGCAGCGACCGCGCGGAACTCACCCTGACGCCCGCCCCGGGAAAGTTCCGGGTCTGTCACCGCCCCGCTGGAAAGGACGCCATTCTCGAGATCGGCCCTGACGGGCTGGCCGACCACCTCGCCCATGGTGACTACATCACCACTCTTGTAGTAGGACATGATCCCGGGCAGCCCACGGACGGCGCGCACTTTACGACCCTCACGGGCGCGCTATCGGCAGCGCGCGCAAGTCGCACCGCCGCCGGGGAAGCGCAGGCGGCCGCCTGCCGCATCACCATCATCGTCTCGGCCGGCACCTACGTGGGCACCGTGGGCACCGCGACCGGCGACCTCGAACAATTCCCGATGATCGTGGATGTTCCCGACATCACGCTGCATGGTGCGCTGGTCATGGCGCTCGACGCGGACGGTCGCGCGACTGGCGAGGGAACTACCTCCGCCGCAAGCGTGCTCGCGCCGGATGCGCCACTGCCGTTCATCAACACCCTGTCCACTCCCATCATGGTGGCCACCTCACACCCCGGCGGATCAGCCGGCAACGGGCTGGTGGTGGAGGGATTTGTCTTTCAGTCAGGGCACGACGGGCAGGACGTTCTCGGTGGGCAGGGCATCCTTGGCGTACGCGCGACGGGGTTGACGATCCGCGGCAACCGCTTCGACGGCGGGTTCACGGAAAAGGTGGATCTCCGCCTCACCAGCGCCACCGTCACGAACAACTATTTCAACGGCCCGGCCGCGACCTGCGACTTGTGCCTGGCGGGGCCCGGCACCTTTACGGCCAGTGGGAACCGGATTCTGGCAGGCGGGATTCCAGGCATCGCCGTCTCGCCCATCGTGCAGCTTCCCATACCCGGCGGCGTGGATCCTTACGTGCTGCCTGGCAGCGCCGAGACATGGGCAACGATCCGCAACAATGACGTGCGCGGTCACCAGCGCGTGCCGGTTGGGGTGGGCATCCGGATGGATGCGATTGGCGTCGGTGCACCCAGCGTGCACGGGACGATTCACGCGGTGGTGCAGGACAACACCGTGGCAGACAACCGGTTTGGCATCATCGTGCATGCCGCCTTCCCGGTGGCCGGCACCGATCGCCGGGGCGACGTGGACATGACACTGGGCGGCAATGTGCTCCAGGGAAGCTGCGAGACCAACCTGCTCGTCTCCTTTGCCCGGCACTCGACCGGCATGGGCATCGACGCCAACCCCAGGCCTTACCTGCTCAACTCGACCTTCCAGTTGACGCTCAATGGAGACCTGCAGTGGGATGACGTCTGGGTGGCCCATCCGGACGGATTCGGCAACACGCTCATCGTCGATGGAGTGACGATCCCGAACGGGACTCGGCAGTTCTACGACGCGGCGGGTTGTTAGAGGTCAGGGGCGTGGGGCGTGGGACGTGAGGCATGGGGCATGGGGCATGGGGCTACCCGAGACTCGTGACTCATGACCCGCGACCTCCCATGCCCCACGCCTCATGCCCCACGCCCAAAAAATTCCCTCCTCAACTTCCGATTCAACCATCTCAGCTTCACCGCATCACGCAGCAACCGGCCGGGACGCCGGAGCGCCTCGGCACTCAGGAAGTAAGTGCGCAGGAGACTGGGCGCCGTGCTGTGGGAGACGGCATGCGCCACGCGGTACACAGCACCCCGGAACGGCAAGGTCGCGAGCGGGGTGCCGCCCTCGGCCAGGATGCCGGCGATCCGCACGTGACTGCCAAGCATCGCCTTGATCCAGTCGCAGTCGGCATCCTCGAAACGATCCGGCAGGCCGTACAGGTCCGACCGGATGACCAGCGACGTGCCGCAGAGCCGGTTGAACTCATCGTGCTCCAGCAGCAGCCGGCCGCCATCATTCCAGACGTACCCGCGATTGATGACCCAACCGTTGGCGTCGGCGTGGCGGGCCACGTGCTCGACCAGTTTTGCACTCACGAAGTCGTCGTCATCCACGATCATGAAGAAGCGGCTGTCCCGCCCGCGCAGCATCCCCTTCAGCACTCGGCGGCCCTTGTCAAACCGGAACGCCTCGAGGAAGTCCTCCAGGTCGGCACCGCCCCGCTCATGCATGTCGTTCGGCGGAAAGGTCACCCGCTCGACCTCGAAGCGCGCCGGCAGGTCAGGCAGGTCGGCCTGCTCGTTGGCCACGATGATGGCGCGCCAGTCGTCGTGGGTCTGGTTGGCGATCGAGGCCATCGTCTGGGACAGGTTGGCCTTGAGTGCGCCCCAGTCGCGGGCGTTGTCCTGGTGCCGAACTGGAATGATGAAGGTGACGAGTGGCGTCATGCACCAGCCCGCTGGTTCGCCCGCTCGCGCGCCCAGGCGATGCCGTCGTCGAGCGACGTCGCGAGGTAGGTCAGGTCGCTGCCGCCAGTGAATGCGTTCACGAAATTCCGCACCTTGCCGTAGCTGTTGTCGAGCACCGCATGGGGCCGCCCCAGCAGCAGAGAGACAATATGCACGTGCAGCCGGTCGGTCACGATGGCACGCGCCCGTGAAAGCTGGCGAACCCCACGTCGGACGCGCTGCTGCGCCGCCGCATCCAGCATCCGGAGCCGCCGCTTCGCGGGGTCAAGCAGCGCTGAAAGGATGCCCCGCAGCTTGGCGGCGCGGACTGGCAACTTCGGCTCGGTGATCCAGTCCTCGACGGGAATATCGGCCCAGGCCGAGCGATCGGCCCGCCCCTCCATCTTCTCCTGGTCGTTCCGCAGCATCGCCAGCACCGGGAGCTGGGCCGGCTCGGGCTCAAGCGCGCCGATGTAGCAGGCCATGTCAGGGCAGAGCCGCACCTCGCAGTCGAAATGCTTCTCCGCGAACTCCTTCGATGCTTCATCCCGCACCAGGAGCACGAAGTTCCGGTGCCGGCCGATGATCCGCGCGGTCACGTCGGCGCGCGCCGGCGACTTGTAATGAATGGACTGGGGAAACTGGATCACCTGGCGGTGGGGGCACTGCTCCAGCACCTGCTCCCGGAAATCCTGGTGAGAGACCCAGAGATCGCCAAAATTCCCGCCGCCCTGCAGGAGGATGGGCCCTTCCGGCATGACTCGATCGAGGTCCCGCGCCGAAAAGTCATTGATGCGTGAGACGTAGGCGGGCAGCTTGCCGTACTGGTCGCGCAGGTAGGCCACTTCGCCCAGCCAGATGGCTGAGTCGCCCACGTTGCGATAATCAGGAAAATCGAGGATCGCCACTGGTGCGTCGGCAGGAACGAGATCCTTGAGGCAGGCATGGATCTGGCCCTTCAAGCCAGCCAGCAGTGCGGTCCTGGATTCGGGCATCTGGGAGTCGAGGGTCGAGGGTCATGGGTCGCGGGTCGCGGGTCGCGGGTCGCGGGTCGCGGACGGACGGCGGAATCTCACCTGCTCGCCATTCTGGTGCAAACCTGCCGGCACCGGAGTCCAGGGCGCGATGCCTGGGCGCGCCTTCTCCATGCCAGCCTCTTCAACGCAGAGCCGTGGATGGCACAGCGAGGCGCGGAGCGCTCCACGCCTCTCCTCTGAAAAAGCCGGCCTGCAATTTCGGGGCGTGGCACCTGGCAACGCTCGCATTGACGCGCTTGGTACCCGTCTCCAGTTTGAGAGCCTCACCAAGGAGGTCATCATGACGACCCAGACAATCGAAGCCGAACTGCTGGACCTGGAGCACAAGTTCTGGCAGGCCATGAAGAACCGGGACATCGACACAATGGTGGAGCTCACGGACGAACACTGCCTGCTCGGCGGGGCCCAGGGCGTCCAGCTGATCCAGCGTGACGCGCTCAGGGAGATGATGAACAATCCGGACTGGACCCTGAAGAACTACTCGGTCACCGGCGACACCCACGTCCACCAGCTGGGCGACGATGTCGCCGCCGTCGGCTACGAGGTGCACGAGGAGCTCACCGTGGATGGCAAGCCGGTCAAGCTCGACGCCGTCGAGTCATCCACCTGGGTGCGCCGAAACAATCATTGGCTCTGCGCCGTGCACACCGAAGCCATCAAGGGCGATCCGTTTGGGAGGGACCGGAAGTAGCGCTATGCGCTGTGCGCTGTGCGCTGTGCGCTCTGAGCCGAGCGTGACTGAACTCCTCATCCTGAGGTCGCGCAGCCACCGAAGGATCTACTCGCCCGACTCGGAACACAGGTCAGCAGATCCTTCGCTGCGCTCAGGATGAGGAACCTGTCGGCACGCAGCGCACAGCTCGCAGCTCGCAGCTCGCAGCTCGCAGCTCACAGCTCACAGCTCCCAATACAACGCATACCGCTCATCCAGCACCCGATTGAACGGCACCAGCGTCACGTCCTGCGCCTGCCCCGTGGTGCGGAACTCGAGCGGCTTTCCGGCCACCGGCCTGATCCACGACACGAAATCATCACTCGGCGGCTTGAGCGCCGGCGGTGTGTTCGGTGTGGTGAGATACTCCGGAATCGCCCTCGGCTTGGTGGGCGCCGCGCGCAGCGTCTCCGGCGTCAGCCCCTCCGTCCCCAGCTTCCCCGCGAGCACCAGCGGCCCGTACATGACCGCCTGCACGTCCGGATTGTCCGGCATGGCGCACGCATGCAGCGACATCGGCATGGTCATCTTTACCCTGTCGCCATTCTTCCAGACCCGATCCAGCACCAGGTAACTGCCTGGTGCCGCAAACGCATCCAGCGTCCTGCCGTTCAGCGCGACATTTCCTCCCTGCGTTGCCCAGTATGGCACGCGGACCCGCAACGCCATGCGCGTCGGCTTCCGGGAATGGACCGTGAGTGTCGTGGTGTCCTCGTCGGGAAACCGGGTCTCCTGCGTCAGTGCCACGCCCTTCTCGGCCCAGTTCACCTCGGACGCGATGAACAGGTTCACCCAGATGCCGTCATCATCATGGAAATAGATGCTGTCGCCGAACTTGGCATGTGACTCGGCGCCGGTACCGCTGCAGCACCAGAAGCTGTGCAGTGGCTGGCCAAAGAGTTTCCAATAGCCCGACTGCATCGCGACATAATAGAGTTTCTGCCCGTCGGCCGGATGCTGGGTGCCGAGGACCCCGTTGAAGAGCGC
>DASSTP010000241.1:0-10142 GCA_035707845.1 Gemmatimonadales bacterium
CAGGATACCATGCTCACTCGGCAGGGACGGTGACGCCCGGCACAGCCACCGTTTCAGTGTAGTGGCAGGCCGCGCGCGTACCCGTGATCGGGCGAAGGAGTGGCACGTCATTGACGCAACGCTGGTCGCGGAGCGGGTGAAAGCAACGGGTGTGGAACCGGCAGCCGGAAGGCGGGCGGCTCGGGCTCGGGAGATCACCACCGAGCACGATCCGCTGCGGCTGCGCCCCGGGGTCGGGTTCCGGTACGGCGGAGAGGAGCGCCTGGGTGTACGGATGCCGCGGATCGGAGAGCAAGGCCTGCGAAGGCCCGATTTCCACGATCTGCCCCAGATACATCACGGCGATGCGATGCGCGATCTGCCGGACAACGGCGAGGTCGTGCGCAATGAACAGGTAGGAGAGCCTCCGGCGCTCCTGCAGGTCGCGCAGCAGGTTGATGACCTGCGCCTGGACCGAGACGTCAAGGGCCGAGACGGGTTCATCGCACACGATGAACGAGGGCTCGACCGCCAAGGCGCGCGCGATGCCGATGCGCTGCCGCTGTCCACCGGAAAATTCGTGGGGATAGCGCCGGGCATAACTGGGGTCGAGGCCCACTTCCTCCAGCAGCGCTGCAACCCGCCGGCCCACCTCCGCGCCGCGCGCCAGCCGGTGGATCCGGATGCCCTCGGCCACGGCGTCACCAACGGTCATGCGCGGATTGAGTGACGAATAGGGATCCTGAAAAATGATCTGCATGCGCCGCCGAAGGAGGCGCAGTGACTCGTGTTCGAGCTGGAAGACGTCGTGGCCCTCAAACCGGACTGTCCCTGAGGTCCGCGGCTGCAAGCGAAGAATGGTGCGCCCCACCGAGCTCTTGCCACAACCCGACTCGCCCACCAGTGCCAGTGTCTCGCCCCGCCCGATCTCGAAGGAGACACCGTCCACCGCGCGAACCGGCGGCCGATTTCGCTGGAGCAGGCCGCCTGCCTCGTAATACTTGACCAGATCCCGCACCACCAGGATGGGCTCCTCGGGCTTCGCGTTCACGTGCCATCCTCCGCCAGCCAGCATCGCATTTCATGCTCCGGGCCCGCGCGCAGCATCGGCGGCATCGTCTCGCTCTTCGGGTGCTTGATGGGACAGCGGGGCCGGAAGCGGCAGCCAGATGGCCACGCCGTGGGCGGGGGCACCGTCCCGGCAATGGGCGTGAGCCGTCCCACTGGCCCGGACAGCCGGGGCACGGATGCGAACAGCCCCTGCGTGTAGGGATGCGAGGGATGCTCGAAGAGCTCGCGCGTGGGCGCGGTTTCAATGATCTGGCCCGCGTACATGACCGCCACGTGATCCGCACGCCCGGCCACGATGCCGAGGTCATGGGTGATCAGCAGCATGGCCATGCCACGACTCTGGCGCAGGTGATCGAGCAGCTCCAGGATCTGCGCCTGAACGGTCACGTCCAGCGCAGTGGTGGGCTCGTCGGCGATGAGCAGCTCGGGCTGGCCCGCCAGTGCAATCGCGATCATCACCCGCTGGCGCATGCCGCCCGAGAGCTGGTGCGGATAGGCCTTGAGCCGATCGCCGGGATCGGGGATGCCGACTTCCTGCAGCAATGAGGCGGCCTGCTCGCGCGCGTCCTGCCTGGACACCTTGAAGTGCGCGTGGATGACCTCGGTGATCTGGTCACCGATCCGGAACACCGGATTGAGACTGGTCATTGGATCCTGGAAGATCATCGCGATGCGGCGCCCGCGCACCGCGCGGAGCGCATCAGGCGCGAGCGCCAGCACGTCGGCGCCGTCCAGGGTAATGCTGCTGCCGTCATCGATGCGACCGGGGGGCGGAATCAGGCGCAGGAGCGCCAGGCTGGTGAGACTCTTCCCGCAGCCGGATTCACCCACCAGCGCGAGCGTCTTCCCGCGCTCGATCGAGAACGAGACCCCGTCCACCGGGTGAAAGCGCCCGGCGGCATCGGGGAAGGAGACGCGGAGGTCGCGCACGGTGAGCAGGGCGGTCATGTCTCCCGCGGATCGGAGGCGGCGCGCAGCGCGTCGCCGAAGAGGTTGACGGCCAGTACGGTGGCGATGATGGCGAGACCGGGGAAAATGCTGACCCAGGGCGCCGCGGTGAGCACATCCTTGCCGTCGAGGATCATGCCGCCCCACGACGGCGTCGGCGGCCGCACGCCCATTCCCAGGAACGAGAGCCCCGCCTCCAGCAGGATCACGTCGCCCACGCCGAGGGTGGCTGCCACGAGCAGGGGCCCCATCGTGTTGGGCAGCAGGTGCCGAAACATAATCCGTCCGCTGCGCGCGC
Source organism: Gemmatimonadales bacterium (assembly GCA_035707845.1). Taxonomy (GTDB): domain Bacteria; phylum Gemmatimonadota; class Gemmatimonadetes; order Gemmatimonadales; family GWC2-71-9; genus CAMLHP01. The sequence continues at coordinate 2,297 of DASSTP010000241.1, forward strand.
CGAGGGCTTCGGCGCCCCGCACGAAATCGGCGTCCTTGAGTCGCAGCACCTCGGCGCGCACCAGGCGGCTGGTGCCCAGCCAGCCGGTCGCGCCGATCATGAGCATCAGCGCCACGAGCGGCATCCGCTCCCACGCCGCGACCAGCAGCAGGAGGACAAAGAGGCGCGGCACCGCCATGGCGCCATCCACGAGCCGCATCAGCAGCGCGTCCACGGCACCACCCAGGTAGCCGGCGATGAGCCCCACCAGCGCGCCCAGCGTCATGGAGAGGGCCACGGCGACCGCCGCCACCGCAAGCGACACGCGCGCACCCGTGGCGACGCGTGACAACACGTCGCGACTCAGCTGGTCGGTGCCGAAGGGGTGAAGAGCGCTCGGTGCCTGCATGGCCCCGGTGACGATGTCCGGCTGGGCGAACGGGTCGGGCAGCGCGAACGGCGCGACGATGCCGAAGAGCACGATGGCGCCGAGTGCCATGACCCCGGCTCGGCCCCGAGGCGCCGCCAGCGCGCGCCGGATCGCCGTGCTCGCCGGGAGTCTCATGCGCGCCGTACCCGCGGATCGAGCAGGGCATAGGCCGCGTCGGCCACCAGCGCGCCGCCAACCACCATGAGCGAGACCAGCACGGTGACACCCATCAGCAGCGGGTAGTCACGTGCGCTCACCGCGTCGGCTGCGAGCGCACCCAGGCCGGGCCAGGCGAACACCTTCTCCACGAACACCGATCCAGCCACCACCAGCGGGAGCCAGAGACCGAACAGCGTCACCACTGGAAAGAGCGCGTTGCGAAAGGCGTGATGCCAGCGGATGCGCCGCTCGGCGAGGCCGCGCGCGCGTGCGGATTGAACAAATGGCTCGCGCAGGGCCTGCAGCATGGCGCTCCGTTCGTGCCGCATGGTGGCGCCGATATTTACGGCAGCGAGCGTGAGGGCCGGAAGGATCAGGTGACGGGCGATGTCGAGTGCGCGCGTGGCCCACGGTGCGTCCATCGCGAGCAGGGGATCGTGCATGCCGGCCGCCGGAAGCAGTCGCCATTCGATGCCCACCAGCCACGCCAGCACCAGCCCCAGCCAGAACGACGGCGTCGCGTACGCCGCGAGGGAAAGCGCGCCCACGGTCTGCTCGGTGGCGCTTCCGGCACGCAGGGCCTGGGCGGCGCCGAGCCAGGAGCCGAGCACGAACGTGATCAGCAGGACTGTCGTGCCCAGCAGCAGTGACGCCGGCAGCCGCTGCAGGACCAGGTCAGTCACCGGGCGGCCGTACTGGATGGACGTCCCGAAATCACCGTGGAGGGCGCCGGCGACAAAGGCGCGGAACTGCGCCGTGAGCGGCTGGTCGAGGCCGTAGCGCGCGCGAAGAACCTGCACCTGCTGGGGCGTGAGCGGATGTTCATCCCCCAGGCGGGAGAGGGGATCGCCGGGCGCGGCCCTCATCAGGAAGAAGGCCAGCACCACGGCCAGTGCGGCCGTGACGATGGCCTGGCCCACCCGTCCGGCGAGCCATCTCATGTCAGTGTATCACGACCCGGTCCCGGGGGAGATCCTGGCCGCGTCGCACGTGCCAGTGCCAGAGCATGAGCCAGGGCGACCCGTCGCGCAGCTCGACCTCGGCATAGCGCTTGTGCACGGCGATGACTTCGAGCGGCGCGTAAAGGAAGGTGGCCGGGGCGTCCTGCTCGATCCGGCTGAGCGCGTCCACGAACATCGGGGCCGCGTTGCCCTGCGTGACGATGGCGGTGCTGAGCAGGCTGTCCACTGCCGGGTCGCAGTAATGCGAGACGTTGTTGGCTCCCCGGCAGGTCCAGGAATCGATGAGGGAGGACGGCGAGGGAACCTGGCGCAAGGCGCCGAAGGCCACGTCGAAACGGCCGCTCACAAAGCGCTCCTGCCAGACGGGTCGCTCCAGCACGATCACCTCGAGACGGACGCCCACTTGCCGCAGCTGCTCCTGCGCCATCACGCCGATGTCGCGCCGCATGATGCTCGATGACGGAACGATGAGCGAGAGCGACAGCGGCTCCCCGCCGCGATCGAGCGTCCCATCGCCATCGGAGTCGTTCCAGCCCGCCTCGCGCAGCAGGGCGCGCGCGCGGGCCACGTTCTGTCGTGGTGCCTTGGGCGAGACGTTGCCAAGCCAGAGCATCTGCGACACCGGTCCAAAGGGCACCACGCTGTACGGCCCGAATTGCGATAGCGCCATGGCGTGACGATCGAGGGCGAGCGTCATGGCCTGCCGCACGCGCGCATCCGCCAGGATGGGATGCGGCCGAGAGGTGTCAGCCGGGTTCCGGTAATTGAACAGCAGGTAGCCAAGCAGGTCCGACGGCGTGGTGATCAGCCGAAAGTCGCCGGTGCGCTCGAGCCGGGTGCGATTGCTCATCGGCGGAACGACAGACGCCATGGCGTCAGCCTCGCCGCTGAGCAGGAGGTTCATGCGTGCAGCCGGATCAGTGGCCGTCCGGAAGATGACGCGCGCGAGTCCCGGCTTTCCCAGGAAGAAGCCGGGCTCGGCCGCGAGCTCCACCGATTCCCCCGGCACGCTCCGCACAAAGCGATACGGCCCGTCGCCCACGGGCGCCCGGACGAAGTCCGAGCGCGAGATGTTGTCCGCCGGAAGCGACGCCAGCAGGTGCGCCGGAATGGGCTGCACGTAATACGTGGCATCGAAGAACTGCTCGCCATAGACCTCGTCAAACGAGATCACGACGCGGTACTCGCCTTCGGCGCGCACGTCACGCACATGCTGCAGCTGCGCGGCGAGCGATGGCGCAATCTGGGGGTCGCGGGCGCGGCCAAACGTGAAGACGACATCGCGTGCCGTGACCGGCTTGCCATCATGCCAGCGCGCACGGGGATCGAGGCCGAAGACCAGGGTCAGCGAGTCCCGGCGGCTCCAGCTGCGCGCGAGCTGCGGTTCATAACCCTTCTCGTCGCTGGTGGCACGTCCCGGCTTCCGCACGGCGAGGCGCAGGAAGAGCTGGTCCGCCAGCTCCTGGTTGGCCCGGGTGCCGGCCGCCCCCTCGATCAGCGTCGGCACCGGCACGGTGGCCTGTTCGCCGGTGACGATGACAATGGTTCCTCCTGGCGCCTGGGCATCGAGCCGGGCGCAGATGGGAAGCAGGAGGATGGCAGCAAGGATCGAGATCAGCCGGCGCACTGAAGGCCACTCCAGGATGAGGGTCGCGAGCGCGTCATTGATTGCAATGTGGGAGCACCAGCGGTGCGCGTCCAGCGGTCAGCGGCGCCAGGTCCACTCCGCCGACTGGAACTGGACGGCATGCCGCTCGGCCAGCGCGCGCACAGTGGCTGATGGTCCGCGAAGCTCGTGCCATGTTCCGGGCCACGCTGAGGCGGCGGCTGCCACGGCCGACGCCACCTCGTCGAAGGCAACCGGCCGGCCCAGCTCGGCGGCGAGGGTGCTGCACTGCGCCGTCGAGGCGGGTCCCCGCGCCACGTCGCGCACCACGTCCTGGCTGCCCGAGAGCAGCAGCGAGCCGTGCTGGAGCAGGGCGCCGTTCTGCCGGAACTGTGCACTGCCGACCAGCTTGCCCGTCGCGGTCATGACCTCGCCTCCCACGGGATTTGCAAAGCAGGCGCCGGCGTCGAGCGGGCGAGAGCCCATGCTGGCCGGTGCGAGCATGGCGCGCACGCCGAGCGACTGCACGGCGCGTTGCAGCATGGCGTGAATGAGGCGATATGCGCGGGCGAGATCACCGAAGGCCGGTGCGGGCGCAGCCACGGCGTACGTCAGCTCCTCGGCGTGCCACACCGCCCGACCGCCGGTGGGACGGCGCACGGTGGCGAGGCCCCGCGCCGAGATGGCATCGCGGTCGTAGCGGCGCAGTGCCGGCTCATGCCGGCCAAAGGAGAGGCACCAGGGCTCCCAGCGGTAAAGCCGCAGCACGGCATGTCCCTCGGCCGCCAGATCGAGCAGGGCGGAGTCGTACGCCATGTTGGCCCAACCGGGCCCGGGCTCGTCGTCCACCCAGAGCTGCCACGCCAGCGCCGCGACACCGGCCGCCGCTGCGGCAGGACGGCTGTCAGCGCCCAGCATGGACCCGCCGCTCAGGCACTGCTGTACGACCCATCCCAGGTGCATACCAGGTTGCGGTCTCCCCATGCGCCGTCCACCCGTGACACCCAGGGCCAGACCTTGTGACTCCGCGCATCAGGCGCGGGATAGGCAGCCCGCTCGCGCTCGTAGGGCCGGTCCCACTGGTTTGCGGTGCACTGCGCCAGTGTGTGGGGCGCGCCCTTGAGCAGGTTGCGCTCCCGGTCGGCCTTGCCGGTTTCGATCTCCCGGATCTCTTCCCGGATGGCGATCATCGCATCGCAGAAGCGATCCAGCTCTTCCTTCGATTCACTCTCGGTCGGCTCGACCATGAGGGTGCCGGCCACGGGGAATGAGACCGTTGGCGGGTGGAACCCGAAATCGATGATGCGCTTGGCAATGTCTTCCACCTCGATGCCGGCGCTCTGCTTGAACGGCCGCATGTCGAGAATGCACTCATGGGCAATGAGCCCGTGCGCGCCGCTGTAGAGGAGGTCGAAGTGACCCTCCAGCCGCTTGGCGATGTAATTGGCATTCAGGATGGCCATGATGGTGGCCTCGCGCAGCCCTTCCGAACCCATGAGCGCAATGTAGGCCCACGAAATCGGGAGGATCATGGCGCTGCCCCACGGCGCGGCGGAGATGGTGCCGCAGGGGGCGCCGTGGTGCAGGTCCACCACCGGATGCCCGGGCAGGAAGGGCGCGTGGTGGGCGGCCACGCAGATGGGGCCCATGCCGGGGCCGCCGCCGCCATGCGGGATGCAGAAGGTCTTGTGCAGGTTGAGGTGGCACACATCGGCGCCGATGTCGGCCGGCCGGCAGAGTCCCACCTGCGCATTCATGTTGGCGCCATCCATGTACACCTGCCCGCCGTGCTCGTGCACCACCCGGCAGATCTCGCGGATGGAGCTCTCGAACACGCCGTGGGTGGAGGGGTAGGTGACCATGAGCGCGGCGAGCGAGTCGCGATGCTCCGCGGCCTTGGCCTTGAGGTCGTCGACGTCAATGTTGCCCTGCTCATCGCTGCGGACGTTCACCACCCGCATGCCCGCCATCACCGCACTCGCCGGGTTGGTGCCGTGAGCCGACGTGGGAATGAGGCAGGTCACGCGCCGGGTGTCGCCCCGCGCCGCGTGGAACGCCCTGATCACCATGAGGCCGGCAAATTCGCCCTGCGCGCCGGCGTTGGGCTGCAGTGAAACGCGTGCGAACCCGGTGATTTCGGCCAGCTGGTCTTCCAGCTGGGAAAACAGGACCTGGTAACCCTGGGCCTGCGCCTGCGGCGCGAACGGATGCAGCCGGTTGAACTCGCGAAACCCGATCGGGATCATTTCGGTGGTCGCGTTCAGCTTCATGGTGCAGGAGCCGAGCGGGATCATGGCCGACGTGAGCGAGAGGTCGCGCGACTCGAGCCGCTTGAGGTAGCGCAGCATCTCGGTCTCGCTGCGGTACTTCTGGAAGACCGGATGGCTCAGGTAGCCGCTCGTGCGCCGAAGCGCCGCGGGAATGGCGGTTTCCTGCGTGACGCCGAGGTCGTCGAGCATGAACGGCAGCATGTCATCGCGGGAGAACACGGTGATGAGGTCGGCGAGATCGCCCAGCGTCACGGTTTCGTCGAGCGCCACCGCGAGGCGGGTGGGCGACAGCTGGCGGAGGTTGATCTTGCGCGCGCGTGCCGCGTCGAGGATACGGGCGGCGGCCCACTTCTCCACGTCAACGGCGACGGTATCGAAAAAGCTGTCATGCACCACGCGGTACTGCAGCCGGCGCAGGGCGTTGGCCAGCAGCACGGCGCGGCTGTGCACCTGCTCGGCGATCCGGCGGATGCCGTCGGGGCCATGGTACACCGCGTACATCGCCGCCATCACCGCCAGCAGCACCTGCGCCGTGCAGATGTTGCTGGTGGCCTTCTCGCGGCGGATGTGCTGCTCGCGCGTCTGCAGGGCCATGCGCAGCGCCGGCCGGCCGTCGGTATCGCGTGACATGCCGATAATGCGGCCGGGGAGGTGTCGCCTGTATTCCTCGCGGGTCACGAAAAATGCCGCGTGGGGGCCGCCATAGCCCATCGGCACGCCGAAGCGCTGGCTGTTGCCCACGGCGATATCGGCGCCCCACGCACCGGGTGGCTCAATGAGCGCGAGCGCCAGCAGGTCGGTCGCCGCCGTGACCAGCGCGCCCGCGGCATGGGCCCGCGCGGCGAGATCACGGAAATTCCGGATCTCGCCATCGGTGGCCGGATACTGGACCAGGCAGCCGATGACGCCCGCGTCGAAGGTGAACGAATCGGGCTCGCCCTCGACAATGGTGATTCCGCGCGCTTCGGCGCGGGTGCGGACCACGGCGATGGTCTGCGGATGGCAGCGCGCATCCACCAGCCAGGTGTGCGGGCCGGGCTGCTTGCTCACGGCCTGTGTCAGCGCCATGGCCTCAGCGGCCGCGGTGGCTTCATCGAGCAGCGAGGCGGTGGCGATCGGGAGTCCGGTCAGCTCGGCCGTGACGGTCTGGAAGGTGAACAGCGCCTCGAGCCGCCCCTGCGCAATCTCGGCCTGGTAGGGCGTGTAGGCGGTATACCAGCCGGGGTTCTCGAGGATATTCCGGAGGATCACCGGCGGCGTGAATGTGCCGTGGTATCCCATGCCGATGTACGACCGGAAGACCTGGTTCTGTCCCGCCATGGCGCGGAGCGCCTGCAGCACCTCGCGTTCGCTGCGCCCCGGTGGCAGGGCCAGCGGCCGGCGCAGCCGGATGTCCTCCGGCACGACGGCGTCGGCCAGCGCGTCGAGCGAGGGATAGCCCACCAGGCCGAGCATGGCCTGGATATCGTCGACGCGGGGGCCGATGTGTCGCGCGGCGAAGTGGGTCTGGCGGCCGGAGACCGGCGCGTCGGGCGCCGCCGGAGCGGCAGTGGAACGTGAAGAACGCGCGGGGGCAGTGACGGTCGTCATCGAACTACCTCAAGGAAGCCATGCGCTGAACGGACGGACGCCCCGGGCAGGCGCAGCCCGGGGCGTCGTTGCAGAAGAACCGGATGCTGCCGGCCACTATTCGCCGATGTGCTTCCGGTAGGCGGCAGCATCGAGGAGCCCAGCCAGCGCGGACTTGTCGGCCATGCGGACCCTGGCCATCCAGCCTGCCCCGTAGGGATCGCGGTTGACCACGGCAGGGTCGGCATCGAGCGCTTCGTTGATCTCGACCACCTCGCCGGCCACCGGCATGAACAGCTCGGAGACGGCCTTGACCGCCTCAATGGTGCCGAACGACTGGTGCGCATCGAAGGTATCGCCCACCTTGGGCAGGCTGACGTAGACGATGTCGCCCAATTCGCCCTGGGCATAGTCGGTGATCCCCACCGTGACGACGGCGCCATCGCCGGTCGCCTGCACGTACTCATGTTCCGCCGTGTACCGCAGCTGTTCCGGAACGTTGGACACAGGCACTCCCTTATCGTAGGCTGGCTGCGGTGAGAGGATAGGCACCCGCCACCGTGAAATCAAGCCGGATGGCGAAGCTTTTGCCACACCGGGCGGGCAGCGGCTTCGAGGTCGGCGAGCGAGCCGCTGTTCTCAATCACGAAGTCGCTCTGCCGGCGCACGGCATCGGCGTCCGCCTGGATGTCAAGGAAGCGCGCGGCGGCGGCGGGCTCGAGCCCACGCAGCGCCATCAGCCGCCGGAGCAGCACCTCTCGCGGCGCATGCACCAGCACGACGCGATCGAAGCGGTGAGCGGTGCCGGTTTCGAAGAGGAGGGGGATTTCGATGATGAGGGGGGCGTCGGGCGTCGAGCGCTCGACGCCCG
>DASSTP010000242.1:0-16195 GCA_035707845.1 Gemmatimonadales bacterium
TCACGCGTGATGCGGGGGTTCTCGCTCTTCCGTGCGATCTTGTCGATTTCGTCGATGTAGACGATGCCGCGCTCGCACTCGGCCACGTTGAATTCGCCCGCCTGCAGCAGCCGGACGAGAATGTTTTCCACGTCCTCGCCGACGTAGCCGGCTTCGGTGAGGGTGGTGGCGTCGGCGATGGTGAAGGGAACATCCAGGATGCGCGCGAGCGTCTGGGCCAGCAGGGTCTTGCCCGTGCCGGTGGGGCCGATCAGCAGGATGTTGGACTTGTCGAGTTCGACGTCCGAGTCCCGGCCGCTCTGGGCGTTGATACGCTTGTAGTGATTGTAGACGGCGACTGCGAGGGCCCGCTTGGCGGTGTCCTGCCCGATCACGTACTGGTCCAGGACCTCCTTGAGCTCCGCCGGGGTCGGGACCTGGGTGATGTTATCCGCAACCTCGCGCTCTTCGTCCTCGGCCAGGATTTCATTGCAAAGGGTAATGCACTCGTTGCAGATATAGACGGACGGGCCCGAAATGAACTTCCGGACCGAGTCCTTGCTCTTGCCGCAAAATGAGCAACGAAGGTGCTTATCGTTTGACATGGGCCCACTTGTGAAACAGGGTGTGGCTGACACTGCAAAAGGGGAGCCACCCATAAGGTGGCCCCCCGGGCAGGGCGGCGTCAAGTCTTGGGGACGAGATCCCGCCTAGGCGTAAAGACACTGTCGATAAGGCCATAGGCCTTGGCCTCGTCGGCGCTCATGAACCGGTCCCGGTCCATGTCCCGCTCGATGGTCTCGACCGGCTGGCCGGTGTGCTGGGCATACAGGTCGTTGAGCTTGGACCGCAGGTAGAGGATTTCCCGGGCCTGGATCTCGATGTCGGCCGCCGTGCCCTGGGCCCCGCCGGAAGGCTGGTGGATCATGATCCGGGAATGGGGCAGGGCGCTGCGCTTGCCCTTGGTGCCGGCCGCGAGCAGGAAGGACGCCATCGAGGCGGCGAGGCCCATGCAGATGGTGTTGATCGGCGCGCGCAGGTGCTGCATCGTGTCGTAGATGGCCATGCCCGACGACACCACGCCACCCGGCGAGTTGAGGTAGAGATAGATGTCCTTCTCGGGATTGTCGGCCTCGAGAAAGAGCAGCTGCGCAATGATGATGTTGGAGACATCATCGTTGATGGGCGCACCGAGAAACACGATGCGGTCCATCAGCAGCCGGGAGAAGATGTCGTAGGTCCGCTCGCCGCGGCTCGACCGTTCAATGATGTAGGGCGGGTAGATCGTGGCCATCAGGTCAGTCCGTCTTCTCGTCAACGGTGGATTGCGCGAGGAGATGGGCAAAGACTTTCTCCTCGGTGAGCGCCCGCTCGATCTCGGGCAGGCGGTTTGCCTTCTGCAGGCTGGCGTACAGCTGGCCCGTTTCCACGCCGCGGGCCTGGGCCATCTCGGCCACCCGCGCGTCCACATCCTCTTCCGTGGCCCGGAGCTTTTCCTGCTCCGTCACCGCCGACAGGATCAGGTCGCGCCGCACGGTGGCTTCGGCAATGGGATGGAACTGGGCCTCGAAGGCGCCGAGCTCCGATTCGGGCAGCTGGTATGCGTGCGCGTAGGCGTGCAGCACCCGGTGCACCAGTGATTCCGGTGCGGGCACCTCATTGGCCTCGGCGATCTGCCGCAGCAGGTCATCGCGCACCCGGGCGTCGGCCTCGCGCGCGGCCTCCTTCTCGAGGTCCTCGCGCACGGCGGCCTTGAGCTGGTCCAGCGACTCGAAGTCGCCCGCCTCACGCGCCAGTTCGTCGTCCAGTGGCGGCAGCTCCTTGCGCTTCACGTCGAGCAGGGTGACGCGCACCTTGCGGCTTTGTCCCCGCCGGCTCTCGTCGGGATGATCTTCGGGAAAGCGGATGTCGCCCTCCCGGGTTTCGCCCGGCGTGAGCTGCATGATCAGTTCTTCGAGGTCGGGAACCGCGCGCTGCTCACCCAGCACCAGGGTGTGCGGCTGCGGCTCCGCGGCCGCGTCCTCCAGCGCCGTCACTTCCACCTGCACCAGCTGGCCCGGCTGGGGTTTTTCACCTTCCACCGGCGCCCAGGTTCCCTTCTGCTCCCGGATGTTCTCCAGCTGCTCGGCCACGAGCTCGTCGGTCACGGCCGGCACTGTGCGGGTGATCCTGAAGCCGCCGGTGCGTGCCAGGGTGATCGAGGGGCGAACTTCGACAAACAGCTCGAACTCGACCGGGCTGCCTTCCTCAAACTTGAGGTTGCGGACGCTGGGCTCGGTGACCGGCTCGAGCGACTCGCTCGACCGGGCCGTTTCCCAGCCGTCGCGCACCACTTCTTCCAGTGCCGATTGCCGGATGGCGTCGCCAAACCGCCGGCGCACGACGGCTTCCGGCGCCTTCCCCTGCCGGAACCCCGGCAGCCGGGCGCGCCTGGCGTAGTACTTGAGCGCCTTCTCCTCGGCGGCCCGCACCCGCTCCACCGGGACCGTGACCTTGAGGGAACGGGATGCCACATCTTCCGCGGTCTTTTCGACCAGAATGTCCGTCGTCATGGGCGGAAAGGTAGCCGCCCGCCGAGGGCACGGTCAAACGGGCCGTGGCTTGACGGCGAGGATGGAATCGGGAGTATTGTGGCGTGGCCACCATTCTCGTGGTTGACGACGAACCATCGGTGCGGCGCGCGGTGCGCCGGCGCCTTGAATTGAGCGGCATGGGCGTGATCGAGGCCGCCAGCGGCAGCGAGGGTCTCGAGATCCTGCAGCGCGGCGTACCCGTGGATGCGGTGGTCTGCGATGTCCTGATGCCGGAGCTGAACGGTGTCGCGCTCTACGACGCCATCGTGGCGCAGGAGCCGCGGCTCCGGCAGCGCGTGGTGTTCCTCACCGGCCTCGCCAATGAGCCGGCGGTGCACGAGCTGATCGAGGCCCGCGGCGTGCCCATGGTGAGCAAGCTGCACGACCTCACGATTCTGGTTGACGCGGTCCGGCTGGCTCTGCTCCATTCGTAGGAATTGCCGCCGCCGGCCGGGGCGCAACGCGTTGCGCCCCCACACCGGCGGCGGCCTTGTCCAGCAGATGCCTGACCCGTGAGGCCAGCGCATCCGGTGCAAACGGCTTGGACTGGAACGGCGCCCCGAGCGGCAGCATCCCGCGTTCGGTCACCTCCTCGCCGGTGTAGCCGGACATGAACAGAATGGGGAGCTCGGGCGCCCGCTCGTGGAGCCGGGCTGCCAGTTCCCGGCCCCCGATCTCGGGCATGGCCACGTCGGTCACCACCAGGGCAATGTCAGCTTCCCGCCGTTCGTAGATGTCCAGCGCCTGCCGCCCATCTGCCGCCTCGATGATCGTGTAGCCGAAATCCCTGAGCGCGCGCGCCGCGAGCGAGCGCACCACTGCCTCGTCCTCCACCAGCAGCACGGTTTCCGATCCGCCCCGCGGCGGCATCCGCTTGGGTCCCGATGGCCGTTCCGCCGGCTCGGCCGAGAGTGGCAGGTACGCCTTGAACACCGTCCCCTGGCCGGGCTCGCTGTAGGCAAAGATGTATCCGTTGCTCTGCTTGATGATGCCATAGGCGGTGGACAGGCCGAGCCCGGTGCCCTGGCCCACCGGCTTGGTCGTGAAGAAGGGCTCGAAGATCCGGTGCATCACCGTCTCGTCCATGCCAGCCCCGGTATCGCTCACCGACATCATGACGAACTCGCCCATCGGCAGCGACAGGTCGGGATGCCGCAGGGCATAGGTGCCGTCGAAATGCTGCTGTGCCGTCTGGATCGCGATGCGCCCGCCTTCCGGCATGGCATCGCGGGCATTGAGCACCAGGTTCAGCAGCACCTGCTCCAGCTGGCCCGGGTCCGCATGGCTGCAGCACGGCTGTGGCGACAGGTGGGTCACCAGCTGGTGCTTCTCCGTGACCGACCGCTGCAGCATGGGGAGCAGTTCCTGGATGACCACGTTGAGATCCACCGTGCGGGGATGCAGCACCTGCTGCCGGCTGAAGGCCAGCAGTTGGCGCGTCACGTCCGCGGCCCGGCGCGCGGCCTTGAGGATTTCCTCCACGTCGGCCTGGCGTTCATCGCCGGGCGCCAGGCTGCGCAGCAGGAAGTCGCCGAAGCCCAGGATGGCCGTCATCATGTTGTTCACTTCGTGCGCCACGCCGCCGGCCAGGCGCCCGGTGGCCTGCATCCGCTCCGCCCGGCGGAGCTGGTCATCCATGCGGCGTCGTTCGGTGATGTCGGCCGCCGTGACGCAGACGCCGATCACCGCCTGCTGCTCATCGCAGACCGGGGCGTAGGTGATGTCGAACTGCGCCGTGCCGTCACCGGGCGCGGTTTCCACGCTCAGCCGGTCGCCGGTGAGGGCGCGACGGAACTGCTCCTCGGCCAGCAGGCCAAGCTCGCGCACGCGCATGCCGATGCCGATGCGGATACCGAGCCGCTCCTCGGCGCGCGCCGCGGCGGCGTTGTAGAGCCGGACCCGGCCATCCCGGTCCAGCAGCACCAGCGCCTGCGTGGTGGAGTCGAAGATGGTCCGGAGGTCGGCCTCCGAGCGGCGGAGTGCCGCCTGGGCGCGCTCCCGCTCTCCCCGTTCCCGCTCGCGTTCGAGCGCCGTCCGCACCGCCGGGCCGATTCGCGTGAGGTTGCTCTTCAGGACGTAGTCGGTGGCGCCCGCCTTCATGCACTGCACCGCGGTCTCTTCGTTGATGGAGCCGGTGACAATGATGAAGGGGACGCCGGGGGCCCACGCGCGTGCCAGCTCCAGCGCACGCATCCCATCGAACTGGGGCAGGGAGAAATCGGACAGGATGACATCGGGATGGAACTCGCGCAGCGCCTGCACGAAATCGTCGCGCGCGCTGACCCGGTGGACGACACAGCCGAGCGCGGCCCGGTCCAGTTCGAACTTCAGCAGCTCGGCGTCCATGGCTACGTCTTCGAGCAGCAACACTTGCAGCGGAGCAGCAGTCATCTGCTATCTGTCCAGGCGGCGGCATGCCGCCAGCGAAGAGCCGGGGAAGGGCAATCGGTCAACATTCACCACACGCCGCGCTCCTGTCAAACCGCGGGCAGACTTGACCCGGGCGCCCCCGAGGCCCATGCTCCACGGAGGGGCGCTCCGTGACGGCCTCCTGATTCCTGATCATATCCGGCGCGCCACGCGCGTGCCGCGAGCCTGAGGGCTATTTCATGTCTGATGACCGTGCGTCCGGGAAACCCCGCGCCTCGCGCCGGGCCGCCGGCAAGGCCGCTGCTGCCGCAGTGTCCCTGAATGGTCGTGGTGAAACGGACACGCTCGACGCTGCCGAGCTGCTGGAGGTACTGACCGCCGTAAAGCGTGGTGACTTCACGGTGCGCCTGCCGCGTGACCGCGTCGGCGTGCGCGGCAAGGTGGCGGATACCCTCAACGACATCATCCAGATGAACCAGGACCTGGTCACCGAGATCGACCGGGTGAGCCAGGTGGTGGGCAAGGAAGGCAGGATCAGCCAGCGCGCCTCCCTGCGCGGGGCAGGGGGTTCGTGGGCGGCACCGGTCAATTCGGTCAATGCCCTCATCGGCGACCTGGTGCAGCCCACCGCCGAGGTGGCGCGCGTGCTCGGCGCGGTGGCCAAGGGCGACCTGTCGCAGAGCATGGCGCTCGATATCGACGGCCGGCCGCTCATGGGCGAGTTCCTGCGCATCGGCCGCACGGTGAACGGCATGGTGGACCAGCTGGGCCTCTTCGCATCGGAAGTGACCCGCGTGGCCCGTGAGGTCGGCACCGAAGGCAAGCTGGGCGGGCAGGCGCAGGTGAAGGGCGTCGCCGGCACCTGGAAGGACCTGACCGACAACGTGAATTCGATGGCGGCCAACCTCACCACCCAGGTCCGCAACATCGCCGAAGTCACCACCGCCGTGGCCCGCGGCGAACTCAACCGCAAGATCACCGTGGATGTGAAGGGTGAAATCGCCGAGCTCAAGGACACCATCAACACAATGGTGGACCAGCTCAACTCCTTTGCCTCCGAAGTCACCCGCGTCGCGCGCGAAGTGGGCACCGAGGGCAAGCTGGGCGGCCAGGCCCAGGTCCGCGGTGTCGGCGGCACGTGGAAGGATCTCACCGACAACGTCAACTCGATGGCCGCCAACCTCACCACCCAGGTGCGCAACATCGCCCAGGTGACGACGGCCGTGGCCAACGGCGACCTCTCCAAGAAGATCACCGTGGACGTGCGTGGTGAAATCCTCGAACTCAAGAACACCATCAACACGATGGTGGACCAGCTCAATTCGTTCGCGTCGGAAGTGACCCGTGTGGCTCGCGAAGTGGGCACGGAAGGGAAGCTGGGTGGCCAGGCCTACGTGAAGGGCGTCGGCGGCGTGTGGAAGGACCTCACCGACAACGTGAACTCGATGGCCGGCAACCTCACCTCGCAGGTGCGCAATATCGCCGAAGTCACGACGGCCGTGGCCCGCGGCGAGCTGGACAAGAAGATCACGGTAGACGTAAAGGGCGAGATCGCCGAGCTCAAGGACACCGTGAACACCATGGTGGACCAGCTCAACTCCTTCGCCTCCGAGGTCACCCGTGTGGCGCGCGAAGTGGGCACGGAAGGGAAGCTGGGCGGCCAGGCCTACGTGAAGGGCGTCGGCGGCGTGTGGAAGGACCTCACCGACAACGTGAATTCGATGGCGGGTAACCTGACATCCCAGGTCCGCAACATCGCCGACGTGACGACGGCCGTGGCCCGTGGCGAACTGGACAAGAAGATCACGGTGGATGTGCGGGGCGAGATCCTGGAGCTCAAGAACACCGTCAATACGATGGTGGACCAGCTGAACTCCTTTGCCTCCGAGGTGACCCGTGTGGCGCGCGAAGTGGGCACGGAGGGCAAGCTGGGCGGCCAGGCCGACGTGAAGGGCGTCGGCGGCGTCTGGAAGGACCTGACCGACAACGTGAATTCGATGGCCGGCAACCTCACCGCCCAGGTGCGCGGCATTGCCCGCGTGGTGACGGCGGTCGCCAACGGCGACCTCAAGCAGCAGCTGGTGGTGGAAGTGAAGGGCGAGATCGCCACGCTCGCCGAGACCATCAACGCCATGATCGGCACGCTTGCCACCTTTGCCGACCAGGTGACCAACGTGGCTCGCGAGGTGGGCATTGACGGCAAGCTCGGCGGCCAGGCCCGCGTGCCGGGCGCCGCCGGCATCTGGCGCGACCTCACGGCCAATGTCAACCAGCTGGCCGCCAACCTGACCACCCAGGTGCGTGCCATCGCCGAAGTGGCCACCGCCGTGACCAAGGGCGACCTGACCCGCTCCATCACGGTCGAGGCCCAGGGCGAAGTGGCGCAGCTCAAGGACAACATCAATGAAATGATCCGCAACCTGCGCGACACCACGCGCAAGAACACGGAACAGGACTGGCTCAAGACCAACCTCGCCAAGTTCAGCCGCATGCTGCAGGGCCAGCGCGACCTGACCGCCGTCTCCGAGCTGATCCTCTCCGACCTGGCGCCGCTGGTCGCCGCGCACCACGGCGTGTTCTACCTCGTGGAAGGCAACGGCGAGGACACCCGGCTCGAGCTGCTGGCCAGCTACGCCAACGAGGGGCGGAAGGACAGTCCCCGTTCGTTCCGGCTGGGTGAGGGGCTGGTGGGGCAGTGCGCGGTGGACCGCAGGATTCTCATGGTGAGCGAGGTCCCCGGCGATTATATCCGGATCAACTCGGGCCTGGGTGCCGCAGTGCCGCGGAACATCGTGGTCATCCCGGTGCTCTTCGAGGGGAACGTGAAGGCGGTGCTTGAACTGGGCACCTTCGAGCCGGTGGACGAGATCCGGCTCAACTTCCTCGAGCAGCTGGCCGAGAGCATTGGTATCGTGCTCAATACCATCATCGCCAACATGCGGACCGAGGAGCTGCTCAAGCAGTCGCAGGCGCTCACCGAAAGCCTCCAGTCCCAGCGCGAGGCCCTCACCGAGACCAACCAGCGGCTGGAACAGCAGACCCGCTCCCTGCAGCAGTCGGAAGAGCTGCTCAAGAAGCAGCAGGATGAGCTGCAGCAGACCAACCTGGAGCTGGAAGACAAGGCCCGGCTGCTCTCGATGCAGAAGACCGAAGTGGAACAGAAGAACCGCGAGGTGGAACAGGCCAAGGTGGCGCTGGAGGAGAAGGCCGAGCAGCTGGCGCTCACCTCCAAGTACAAGTCCGAGTTCCTCGCCAACATGTCGCACGAGCTGCGGACGCCGCTTAACAGCCTGTTGATCCTCTCGCAGATCCTCTCCGAGAACGCCGAGGAAAACCTGACCGAGAAGCAGGTGGGCTACGCCCAGACCATTCACTCATCGGGATCGGACCTGCTGGATCTCATCAATGACATTCTCGATCTCTCCAAGATCGAGTCTGGCACGATGGCCGTGGATGTCGGCAATGTCCCCTTCGCCGATCTCCAGCGCTTCGTCGAGGGGACCTTCCGCCAGATGGCGGACCTCAAGCAGCTCGACTTCAGCGTGGAGCTGGCCGACGGCCTCCCCATCGCGGTCCAGACCGACGCCAAGCGGCTGCAGCAGGTGCTCAAGAACCTCCTGTCCAACGCGTTCAAGTTCACCGAGCGCGGCAGCGTGTCGCTGCGGGCGGAGGTGGCCACCGAGGGCTGGAGCTCCGGCCAGGCGGCCCTCGATGCCGCCGAGACCGTCATCGCGTTCAGCGTGACCGACACCGGCATCGGCATCTCGCGCGACAAGCACGCCGTCATTTTCGAGGCGTTCCAGCAGGGCGACGGCACCACCAGCCGGAAATACGGCGGCACCGGGCTCGGCCTCTCCATCAGCCGGCAGATTGCCCGGCTCCTCGGCGGCGAGATCTGCCTCGAGAGCCAGCCGGGCCAGGGGAGCACGTTCACGCTCTACCTGCCGGCGACGTTCCCGCTGGAAGTCGTGGAAAGCGAGCCAGCCGACGACCGGACCGGCATCGAGGCGCCCAAGACGACGCTGGGCACCCGCCTCACCATCCTGCCTACGGTCGAGCGCACCATTGGCGACGATCGCGCGGCGATCCTTCCGGGCGACCGGGTGCTGCTCATCGCCGAGGACGATCCGGCGTTCGCGCAGATCCTGCTGGACCTTGCCCGCGAGCATGGATTCAAGGGCATTGTCGCCCAGCGGGCGGACCAGGCGCTGGCGCTCGCCCGGGAATTCCTGCCCACCGCGGTGACGCTGGACCTCCGGCTGCCCGATGCGGATGGCTGGACCATTCTCGATCGGCTCAAGCACGACGCGGCCACCCGGCACATTCCCGTGCACGTGATCTCGGTCGAGGAGAACTGGCAGCGTGGCATCCGGCTCGGCGCCATCGACTTCCTCACCAAGCCGGCCAGCCGGGACAGCATCGCCGAGTCGCTCAGGTCGCTGACCGAGTTCGTGAGCCGGCCGGTCAAGCGGCTGCTCATCGTCGAGGACGACGTGACCCAGCGGACCAGCATTACCTCGCTGCTGGAAGGTGAAGACGTGGAGACGACGGCGGTGGGCAGCGGCGCCGAAGCGCTCGATGCGCTCCAGTCACGCCAGTTCGACTGCATGGTGCTCGACCTGGGGCTCCCCGACATGACCGGCTTCCAGCTGGTGAAGCGGGTGAAGAGCGAGGTCGGCCTCCGCCGGCTTCCCACGGTGGTCTACACCGGCAAGTCGCTCTCGCGCACGGAGGAACTGGAACTGGGCCGGCTGGCGGAATCGGTGGTGATCAAGGATGCGCGGTCGCCGGAGCGGCTGCTGGATGACACCTCGCTCTACCTGCACCGGGTCACCGAGCGACTGCCCGAATCCCGCCAGCGCATGCTGGAGCGGGTGCGGCAGCAGGATCCGGCACTCGCAGGCAGCACCGTGCTGATCGTGGACGACGACGTGCGCAACATCTTTGCGCTCACGACGCTGCTGGAACGGAGCGGCATGAACGTAGTCCATGCGGAAAGCGGCCGGGAAGGGCTGGCCCGGCTGCAGGAAGTCCCGGGGATCGATATCGTGCTCATGGACGTCATGATGCCGGAGATGGATGGCTATGAGACCACCCGTGCCATCCGGGAGCAGCCGCGGTTCCGGAAGCTTCCGGTCATTGCCGTCACCGCCAAGGCCATGAAGGGCGACCGCGAGAAGTGCATCGAGGCCGGCGCCGTGGACTACATCGCCAAGCCGGTGGACACCGACCAACTCCTTTCACTGCTCCGGGTATGGCTGCACCGGTAGTCCAGCCAGTGCCGGCCGACACCGAGCTGGCCGTCCGCATTCTCCTGGTGGACGACCAGCCCGCCAACCTGGTTGCGCTCAAGGCCATCCTCGAGGGGATCAGTCCGCACATCGTCCTGGCGCGCTCCGGCCGCGAGGCGCTCAAGCATCTTCTCCTCGCTGACTTTGCCGTCATCCTGCTCGACGTGAAGATGCCGGACATGGATGGGTTCGAGACGGCCATGCTCATCCGGGAGCGGGAACGGTCGCGGGACACGCCGATCATCTTCCTGACCGCGGCCGACCGCGACGCGCAGATGGCGGTGCGCGGCTACGCCGTGGGCGCGGTAGACTACCTGATCAAGCCGGTGGTGCCGGAGTTCGTGCGTTCCAAGGTGTCGGTGTTCGTGGAGCTGGCCCGCAAGAACGCGGAGCTGGTGCGGCAGGCCGAGCTCCTCCGGGCCAGCGAGGAGGAGGCGCGCGAGCTGACCATCACGCAGAAGGCGCTGATCCGGGACCTGGAGCACAAGAACCACGAGCTCGAGAGCTTCAGCTATGCGGTATCGCATGACCTGCGTGCGCCGCTCCGCCGGGTGGAGGGTTTTGCCCGCGCGCTCGAGGAAACCGGGGAAGTCACCTCGAATCTCGGCACCCGGTTCCTGGGGAACATCCGCACCAGCATCATCCATATGGGCCAGCTGATCGATGACGTGATCCACCTTGCCCGGGTGACCAGCGCCGAACTGCGGGACCAGGAAGTGAACCTGAGTGAGGTGGCGAGCGTGGCGCTGGAGCAGATGCGGCAGGCGGAGCCGGGGCGGACGGTGGCCACGACCGTCCGGCCCGGAATGATCGTGCGCGGTGACGGGCGCCTGCTCCGGATTGCCCTCGAGAACCTGCTGCAGAACGCCTGGAAGTTTACCGGGAAGCGCCCCGATGCCAGGATCGAGTTCGGCGCACACCTGGATGGAGGCGATCCCACCTACTACGTCCAGGACAACGGCGTTGGCTTTGACATGGAGTTTGCCAGCCGGCTCTTCGGCCCGTTTCAGCGCCTGCATCGCTCGGACGAATTCCCGGGCACCGGCATCGGCCTCGCCACCGTCCGCCGCGTGATCCACCGGCACGGGGGGCGAGTGTGGGCGGAGGCGAAGCCGGGAGAGGGGGCGAAGTTTTCGTTTACGCTGAGAGCTGAGAGCTGAGAGCTGCGAGCTGTGAGCTGTGAGCTGTGAGCTGTGAGCTGTGAGCTGTGAGCTGTGAGCTGTGAGCTGTGAGCTGTGAGCTGTGAGCCGAGCACTGTTAGATTTGCGCAGCTCGCAGCTCGTAGCTCGTAGCTCGTAGCTCGTAGCTCGTAGCTCGTAGCTCCCACGCGAACGTGGCGGAACTGGCAGACGCGCAGGACTTAGGATCCTGTCCCGCAAGGGGTCCGGGTTCGACTCCCGGCGTTCGCATAGTGGTCGCAAGTCACAGGTCTCAAGTCGCATGACCTGCGACCTGCGACCTGCGACCTGCGACCCTCCTTCAGTTCACCCTCTCTAACTCACCGCATGTCATCGGGGTAAACGGCGCCGCCGAGGCGTGCATGTGCACGTTCCGGTTGCCCAGGTCCAGCCAGCTCACCAACTCGTCCACCGACGCCAGGTTGGCGCCCAGGTAGGTATTGGCGGCGGTGAGCAGGTCCGCCAGCGACCGGCTCGCCTGGAAGTTGACCACGCCCGCGCCGTTCGCGACCGGGAAGTCATCGCCGATCGGCGGCGCCTCACCCGCCACTGTCAGGTGCGCGTTGAGGCTGATGAGCACCGCCCCACCATCGGCGCAGGTCGGATTGACATGAATGTGCTCAGGAGTGTGCTGGGACGGATCGAGGCCCTCGGCGTGCACCGTCACCACCAGGTATCCGCCCGCGATTTCGAGCTTGACGATTCCGTGATCGCTGCTGCCGTTCATTGGTCCCAGCTGCACCTGGTACAGCTCGCGGCTGGAGGCAGCGCCGGGCTCGTACGGCGCCTGGGCCAGGGCCACGTCCTGGCTGGAAGTTGCGGCGGTCAGCGGCGTCGTCGTGTCGTCATTGCACGCCGTTGCGAGCAAGAGGGCCGCGCCCGCCACCGTGACCGCACGCAGGAAATTGCGCTTCATGGAGCTTCTCCTGGAAAAGGGCTGTATTCCAGGTACGACAAATGGTGGAGAAGCGGCTCATGGGAGTAGGGATTAGGGATTAGGGGCTAGGGATCAGGGATTGGGGCGGCAGAGCTGATGCTCCTCTCTCAACCCTAGCCCCCAGCCCTTATTCCCTAGCCCCTAGCCCCTAGCCCCTCCCTCAAGTCCCGCTCGAGGTCACACCCACCCTCGATCCCGACCGAAATCCGCAGCAGCGCATCCGAAATGCCGGCCACTGCCCGTGCCTCCGAATCCATCGACGCGTGGGTCATGGTGGCGGGGTGGGCAATGAGACTCTCCACGCCCCCGAGCGATTCCGCGAGGGTGAAATAGCGAAGGCGGGAGAGAAACGGTTCCACGGCTTGCTCGCCTTCCGCCAGCTCGAAACTGATCATGGCCCCGAAGCCCCGCTGCTGCACCAGCGCCAGCGCGTGCTGGGGGTGCGATGCCAAGCCGGGGTAGTGCACCGTCGACACCCCGGGGTGAAGATCCAGCACGGCCGCGATCCGCTCCGCATTCTCGAGATGAACACGCATCCGTGCGTCGAGCGTGCGCAGGCCGCGCAGCGTGAGAAAGCTGTCGAAAGGGGCGCCGGCGAGGCCGAGGCAATTGGCCCACCAGGCAAGTTCCTCATGCACCGCACTGTCACGCGATACCACGGCGCCGCCCACGACGTCGCTGTGTCCGTTGAGATACTTGGTGGTGGAGTGCACCACGATATCGGCAGCCAGTTCGATGGGACGTTGCAGGGCGGGCGAGAGGAAGGTGTTGTCCACCACCACCAGCGCCCCCGCCGCGTGCGCCGCCTCCGCCACCGCACCGATGTCGGTCAGCCGCAGCAGCGGGTTGCTTGGCGTCTCGATCCAGACCAGTCGGGCACCGCTCGATCGCAGCGAGGCAGCTGCGCCGTTCGCGGTGAGGTCCGCGCGCCGCAGCGTGAAGTGCCCCTTGTTGGCCAGGCCCACCAGCGCACGATGCGTCCCGCCGTAGCAGTCGTGCGCGGCGAGCACCACGTCACCAGGCCGGAGCAGCTGCAGCACCAGCGCCACTGCTGACATGCCCGAACTGGTCACTATCCCGCCCGCGCCACCCTCCAGGTCGGCCAGTGCTTCGGCCAGGTGATCGCGCGTGGGATTTCCCGATCGGGTGTAATCGTACGCGCCTTTTCGTCCGAAACCCTCGAAGGCAAACGTGGAGGAGAGGTGGATCGGCGGCACGACCGCGCGGTGATGGCGATCGGTCCCGATTCCGGCGCGCACCGCGCGGGTGGCGGGATGAGAGCCAGGCGTTATGCGTCCAACCTCGAGCGCCGGGTGTCGGGCGTCAGGCATCGAGCGTCGGGCGTCGAGCGCACCTCGCACAAAATCCGAGACGGCGGCCTCCTCCTTGAGGAAGGCGTCGTGCCCGTAGCGCGACGCAATGACCTCGAGTGTCGCCGGCCCGGCCAGCGCATCCCGAAGCCCCCATATCTGCGTGGGTGGCGCGATGGTGTCTCCTTCCACCGCGAGCAGCGAGACCGGCACCGTGATGCCGGCGGGATCACAGTGGTGCAGGTCCAGCGACTCCGAGAGTGCGCAGTAGCGATCAGCTTCCCACTTGGCCGAGAATCGTTCGCCGCAATGATCGAGGTACGACTCGACCGCAAAGCGGGGTGCGGCGTGGCTGCCCAGCTGTCCTGCCTCGAACCGTTCGGCGAACTCCGCATCGGTGCGATAAGTGGTGATGGCCAGCGCCCGCGCCAGTGCCACTCCATCACGGCGGCGGCCGCTTGCCTCGCCCAGCCGGATGATCCGCCGCTGGATGACGCGTCGCGCCGTAGCCATCGGATGAGTCCTGTGTGCCGCGCTCAGGACCACCAGCCGCTCGACCAGCTCGGGGCACCGCTCACCGAACGCGAGTGCCACCATGCCGCCGTAGGACGCGCCGACGATCGCCGCCAGTTTCGCAACGCCGAACAGGTCCATGGCTGCGGCGAGCACGGCCGCCTGATCGGCGGTGTCGGTCGGGGCGCCATTCACCGTGGCCCAGTCAAGCGAGAGAATCCGGAATCGTTCGGTGTCGACTCCCTTTCCGGCAGCCACGAGCCACTCCCACCATCCGGCGGCTGGGTCGAGCGAATGGCTCACGACGTGCGCATGCGCCGAGATGCCGCCGAGCACCGCCACGACCGGAAGCCCAGACTCACCGGCCAGCTCGGCGGACACTGCGCTGAGATCAACCTGGCCGCCGTAGCGTCCGGCGATCGGGCCAGCATCGCCGAGTGAGATGCGCTGGGCGGGGAGGCGCGTCACGTCGCTGGTCGGTACATCAGGAGTTGTGGCGTGCTGAGGAACTGCGCTCTGCAGAGAAGACATGGTTCACCTGCATGAAAAAGGCCCGGGCAGCTGACGCCGCCGGGCGGTTCGCGTTTTAGCACCTTGTTTAACGTGGCGGCAATAGGCGGCAACTGACCACGAGCGGAGCGATTGTGCGGGGGAGTCTAGTGGGTCGGGGGAATTGCGTCAAGCGCTGTGCGCCATGCGCTGTGCGCCGTGCGCTGTGCGCTGTGCGCCGTGCGCTATGCGCTGTGCGCTGTGCCTTCGCCGCCCGCGTCCCAGGCCTCACGCCTCACGCCCTAGGCCCTATGCCCTATGCCCTATGCCCTAGTACCCCTCCCCCACATCCACCACCCGCTCCGGCATCTTCCCGGCCTCAAGGGCCGCCAGCGCCGACAGGAATCCATCCACCGCGCCGGGAATGCTCGTCACGCCGGCGATGTGCGGCGAGATCATGACCCTGGGATGCGACCACAGGGCTGACTCGGCCGGGAGCGGCTCCACGCTGAAGACATCGAGTGCCGCTCCGGCGAGCCGGCCATCATCGAGCGCCCGCAACATCGCCGCCTCATCCACCAGCGGCGCCCGCGCCACGTTGATCAGCCAGCAGCCGCGCACCTGGTCGAGCACGGCGTCGTTGATCATGCCCCGAGTCTCGTCGGTGAGCGGCGCCGCCAGCACCAGCCACTGCGAGTCAGGCAGGACTTCGTCCAGCGCCGACTGCGGCACCACGCGCTCAAACCCCGCTGCTGCGCGGCCGGAGCGGGAAACCCCGACGACCGTGATGCCAACCGCCGAGAGTCGCTCGGCGATGCCTCGGCCCAGGTCGCCGGTGCCGACCACGACGGCGCGCGTGCCGTGCACGATTGATGGTACGAAGCTGCGCCAGCGTCGCGCGTCCTGGTCGTGTACCAGCGTGGGGATCTCCTGTGCGGCTGCCAGCACGCGGGCGAGCACGTACTCGCCGATGGGAATCGCGAAGGATTGCGTGGTGCGAGTAAGCAGAACGTCACTTGGCCAGGTGATGTCACGGGTCCAGCCGTCCACTCCCGCGCCGATGCAGTGCACCCATCGCGCGCTGCCCAGGCCTGCCGCCGGCCGCCGGAATCCGACCAGCGCCTCGGCCCATGCGACGTCCGCGGCGGACGCGCTCTTCGGATGTGATGCACGGAACTCGATGTCGGGGCGCGCCGGGCGCAGCCGCTCGACGATCGGCTCCGCAAACGCGTGATGGACGACCAGCACGCGCGTGAACTGTTGTGGGGTCATTCTGGCTGGGCTCGGATTTCGCCGGTTTCCTTTACGACCACGGCATACCCCTCGATCGAGTCGGGCAGGGCAGCGCGCAGGCTGTCGGTGAGTGCAACGACCATGACGTAAACGGTGGGTGCGCCGTTCTGCTCGCCCTGGCCCACTCCCACCACGCCGGGAATGGCCATGAGCGAATCGGTGTGGCGCTTGAGCACATCAGTGATGGAAGGCATGCTGGCCCTCTCGACAGCACCGCCTGCCGGCGCGGATGGCCGACAGGCGGTGGCTATCGTGAGCAGAA
>DASSTP010000243.1:0-3590 GCA_035707845.1 Gemmatimonadales bacterium
CGCCACGCTGCAGCAGCGCGAGCGGGAGCGCACCGGCATTCCCTCGCTCAAGGTCGGCTTCAACAAGGTGTTCGGCTATTTCCTGGAAGTGACGCATTTACACGCGAATCGCGTCCCCCAGGATTACGAGCGTCGCCAGACGCTGTCTGGCGCCGAACGCTACGTGACGCCCGAGCTCAAGGAATACGAATCCAGGGTACTCGGCGCCGAGGAGCGGCTGCTCGAGCGCGAGGGAGAGCTCTTCACGCAGTTGCGCGCCAGTGCCGGTGCACAGGTAGCCCGGCTCCAGGGCTCGGCGCGTGCGCTGGCGGCGCTCGATGTCCTTGCGACGCTCGCCGAGCAGGCGGTGCAGCAGGGCTACACGCGCCCGGTCGTCGAGGACGGGTTCGGCCTGCAGCTGGTGAAGAGCCGGCATCCGGTCATCGAGCGGCTGATGCCGCGCGAGCGCTTCATGCCCAACGATGTCCGCTTCGACGAGGCCGAGCGCGTCCTGCTCGTCACCGGCCCCAACATGGCGGGCAAGAGCACCATCCTCAGGCAGATCGGCCTCTGCGTGGTGCTGGCGCAGATGGGCAGCTTTGTCCCGGCGGAGCGCGCCGTGATCGGCGTGGTGGACCGGCTCTTCACCCGGGTGGGTGCGAGCGACAACCTGGCGCAGGGCCAGAGCACGTTCATGGTGGAGATGAGCGAGACCAGCGCTATCCTGCACAACGCCACGGCGCGGAGTCTCGTACTGCTGGATGAGATCGGCCGAGGGACCTCAACGTATGATGGCGTGGCCATCGCCTGGGCGGTCACCGAGCATTTGCACGACCGAATCGGCTGCAAGACGATGTTCGCCACCCATTATCATGAACTGATGCAGCTGCCGGAGCGGCTGGCGCACGCGCGGAACTGCAATGTGGCGGTGCAGGAGACGGGCGGCACGGTGGTGTTCCTGCACCGGCTCGTGCCGGGTGGCACCGATCGCTCCTATGGCGTGCACGTGGCCCAGCTTGCCGGCCTTCCCGACGCCGTGGTCCAGCGCGCCCGCGAGGTGCTTGGCACGCTGGAGGGCGAGCATCGCGTGGTCCCCGGCGCGCCGCCGCCGCCAGCCGACCCCGGCCAGCTCGCCTTGTTCAGTGCGCCGAAGCCGGATCCGGTGGTGGAAGACCTCCGCGCCATCGACCTCAACCAGCTCACGCCGCTGGAGGCAATGAATCGGCTGGCGGAGTTGCAGAGGAAGGCGGAGGAGAGTCGTACGTCATAAGTCATACGTCATAGGTCGCATGACTTATGACGTACGACCCTCAAGGAGCCTTCATGCGCTACATAGCCCTGCTTGCCATCCTCCTCACCGCCTGCGGCAAGGAGAAGCCGGCCGAGCCGGTGGCGACCAGCGACAGCTCGGGCGTGCATATCGTCACCAGCCGGGCGGCGGCGTGGACGCCGGGTACCGAATGGAAGGTGGGCGGCAAGCCCACGCTGCAGATCGGTGGCGGCGTCACCGACACCAACGCGCTGGTGGGGCCGGTGGCGGGCGCGTTCCGGCTGTCCGACGGACGTGTGGTGGTGGCCGATCGCGGCGCGCATGCGCTGCGCTGGTTCTCCAGCGACGGCACACCGATGCTTGCGGTGGGCCGCGATGGCGAAGGCCCTGGCGAGTTCCGCTTCATCGACGGTCTGTTGGAGATCGGCGACTCCATTGCCGTGTTCGACCCGCAGCTGCACCGGCTTTCCATCTTCGGTCCTGACGGCAAGTTTGCCCGCCTCATCACCCTGGCCGGCAAGGACGGCGCACCACTCGGCCTGCGGCCGCTCGGCCGCATCTCCACAGGTGGCTGGATCGCCGTCGCCACCACCGAGCACATGACGGGCGAAGTGTCCGGGCCCCGGCGTGACAGCACCTGGATCTGGATGATCGGCCAGGATGGGCAGGCCGACACCCTGATCGCCTCACTCGCCGGTGACGACGTGCTCATCGCATCGAACGACCGCTTCCTCGGCGTCCTGAAGGCGCCGTTCGGCCGCCGCACGACCGTCCGCGCCCACGATGGCGCTCTCTGGGTCGGCACCGCCGACGACTACCGGATTGACGCGCTCGACCTGCAGGGCCGGCTCATCACCAGCATCCGCCGGGACCAGCGGCCGGCATTCCTCGAGCCGGGCCACGCGAAGGCCGCCGTGGACAGCCTGCGCCCGGGACGCCAGAGCGGTCCCATGGCCGAGATGATCAGCCGCGCGTACGACGAAGCGCTCTCGAAACTCACGCTGCCGGAGTTCGAGCCACCCTACGCGACATTCCGGATTGCTGACGACAGCACGATCTGGGTGGAACGGTTCGCCTCGGAAAATTCCACTGCGGCAACACGGTGGGACGTTTTTCAGCCCGACGGCCAGTGGCAGGGCACCATCACCCTGCCTCCGGGATTTACTCCCACCCAGATCGCCCGCAACGAGATCCTTGGTATCTGGAGGGATCCCGACGGCGTGGATCACGTCGTCGCGTATCCGCTCGAACGCGGCATGACGTCGTGACCGAGCGGCTCTACTACACCGATTCTTTTCTTTCCAGCTTTACGGGGTCCGTTGTCGAGCAGGCTGACGGCGGCCGCCGCATTTATCTGGATCGTACCGCCTTCTATCCCACCTCGGGTGGCCAGCCGCACGACACCGGCACCCTGGGCGGCATCCAGGTCGTGGACGTGGTGGACGAAGATGATCGCATTGCGCACCTGCTCGCCGAACCGCTCCAGGCCACGGGCACCGTCGAGGGTATGATCGACTGGCCCCGCCGGCTCGATCACATCCAGCAGCACACCGCGCAGCACCTGCTTTCCGCCGTACTCGACTCGCAACTCCGTGCCCGCACCACGAGCGTGCACTTCGGTGCCGAGACCAGCACCATCGATCTCGATCGCGAAGGCATCACCGACGCACAGCTCGCGGCTGCGGAGCGCGGAGCCAATGAAGTCATCATGGAAGACCGGCCTGTCACCATCACCTTCGAAGCAGCTGGTGAAGCGGAGGGGCTGCGCAAGGCGTCGAAGCGCGAGGGCACGCTCCGCATCGTCACGATCGAGGACATCGACAAGAGCGCCTGTGGCGGCACCCACGTCCGTCGCACCGGTGAGATCGGGCCGCTGCTGGTGCTTGGCACCGAGCGGGTGAAAGGCAAGGCACGGGTGGAATTCCTGGCCGGCTGGCGCGCCCTTGCCCACGCTCGGCGCAACGAGACGCTGGTACGAGCGACATCGGTTTCACTCAGCGCGCCGGTGGCAGAGATTCCCTCGGCACTGCAGTCGCTCACCAGCCAGCTCAAGGACGCGCGCTCCGTGCTCAAGAAGCTGGGCGCCGAGGTGGCCGTCTCCCGTGCGCGCATGCTGGCCGAGAGCGTCGAGCCGGATGGGGACGGTATTCGACGAGTCGTTCTTACGTCACATGGATACGACGCCGACGAACTTCGTGCGATTGGCCAGGCCATCGGGGCTGTGCACGGCGTGCGCTTCATTGCCACGCTCCATGAACCTCCCACACTCTTTGTTGCGGCCGGGCCGGAGTCGGGATGGGATGCGGGCGCAGTGCTCAAGGCGGCGCTGGCGGAGGTCGGT
>DASSTP010000244.1:0-12790 GCA_035707845.1 Gemmatimonadales bacterium
ACCACCGTCGGCTCCACCGGATACCTCCCAAACTTCGCCCCGTAGATCGCCAGCCCGCCGGGCAGCGCGTCGCTCACTTCCATCCTGACAATCATCTCTCCCGTGCGCTCGGCCTCGGCGATCGCGTCAGCGGGAATCGGAACACGAATCAGCTGGCCATATGAGCCGGCTTCATGCAGGTGGCCGTCATGCGGCTGGGCATGCCAGCTCAGGATGCCCCGTGAGTCGGCAGGATCGTCGGTGAGTTCCACCCGGCCCGCCACATGGCCGTTGAAGCTCACGGTGATGGCACTGGGATACGTGTCCTCGCTCGTCATCGGATAACTGTTGGGGTTGCGGCTCCGGTCATGCAGGCCGCCACCCCGCATGTAATCGCCGTTGTCGCTGGCGGTGCTGTCGCGGTCCTTGCCGTTGAGCCGCTTGGCCGAGGCCTCGACCAGGAATGTCGCCTCGCTCATGTCCCGGGCAGTGAGACCCTTGGGGAAGGGAATGGCATACTCGAAATAGCCGCTCCCGGCGCCGTCCATCTTGAGACTGTCCATGACGGCCCACTGCTTGAGACTCCAGTGTGAGGCACGGATGCGGGACGCGGGGACGCGAGACACGATGGCGTGGCGGCCATCGGCGAGTGTGATACTGTCGGGCGCTTCTCCCTCGACCACGAACGTCGTGAAGTTGCGCTGCAGCACGGAGCCTGTCGCATCTTCGAGCCGCACGGCGAGCACGGCGACGGCCGGTTCGGCAGGCATGGTAACTGCGAACGGCGCGAGTGACTCCGACATCCATGGGTGGTAAGGAATGCGGCGTGATGCCGTATCCCAGGTCTTCCGCTCGCCCAGGGTGTTCCAGCCCGACAGGTCGAAGCGAAGCGTGAGTGAATCAGGGAGCGCGGTGCTGCCGGTGTTGAACGAGGCGTAGAGCGGCACCTCCACCTGCTCGCCCGGCTTCGTGGTGGTGGCCAGCGCGGAATCGCCGATGGCGATGTAGAGCGGCGCATGGAGATCCTGCAGCGTCATGCCGTCCACCAGCGCGCCGAAGCCGGTCTCCTTGGACGTCCGGTCAAAGCGGACGTACCCGTTCCACTCGTTGATCACGTCGTGCAGTTCGGTGTAGAGCCAGCCGGCGATCTTCGGGTTGCGCCGGAAGGCATCCACCGCACGGTGATAATCCCAGCTCCAGTCCACGTCGCCGGTGCTGCCGTCGTAGCCCCACACGTTGCCGAATTCGGAGTTGAGCATCGGCTGGCGGCCCTGCTTCCACGGCGCGGTGAAGTTCCAGCTGGAACCGGGGAAGGTGCTGTCGCTGATCTGCCGGTCGTAACTCGCCCAGCGCCAGCCGGGGAGATAGCTGTGCCAGGAATTGAGGTCGGTCTCGGTGTGGGGCCAGTCGCAGCAGACCGAGTTGTCCTCCACCAGACGGGTCGAGTCGAGGGACTTGGCGAGCCGATAATCGGCGGCCACCCTTTGCTGCGTGGCCGGCAGGTAGCGATCACTCGAGTCCACCCGGCTGATGAGTCCCCACGATTCGTTGAACAGCACCCATGAGAAGATGGATGGGTGGTTGTAGTCCCGGTCGATCATGCCGCGCAGTGCCGCGTCATGCTCGCGGAAGGCAGCAGAGTCGGGCGGGCCCCACCAGTTGGGCACATCGGCCATGATGAGCACACCAAGCTTGTCGGCCCAGTAGAGCTTGCGGGGGGATTCGATCTTGATGTGCTCGCGCAGCCCGTTGAGCCCCAGCTGCCTGGCGCGGAGGATTTCTTCCTTCAGTGCGCTGTCGGTGGGGAAGGTGTAGAAGCCGTCGGGGTGATAAGCCTGGTCGAGGGCCATCTGGAGATAGGTTGGCTGGCCGTTGATCGTCACCATGGTCCCAGGTCGCAGGTCGCGAGACTTGCGACCTGCGACCTGCGACCTGCGACTTGTGACTGACACCGTCCGCATCCCGAAATAGGTGTGCACGGTGTCCGGGATGAAGCCGGGCCCTCCTGTCAGGCTGACGGTCGCATCGTACAGATAGGGATCGTCGAGCGTCCATCGTCTCGCCCCCCGCATCGCCACACTGAAGTGCAGTTCTCTCGTCCCTTGTCTCACGTCCCTCGTCACCTGTACCGATCCAATGGCCACGCGGAGCTTGAGCGCCAATGGCGCCGGCTCCAGCAGCCGCACATCCACGTCCACACCATTGAGATCGGCATGCGGCGTGAAATGGATGGCGTCGAGCGGGTCGGTGCCACGGGCTTCAAGGTAGATGGTCTGCCAGATTCCCTTGGCCTCACCGTACCCCTGCTTCCCTTCCAGCTTGAAGGGATGGGGCGAATCATCCACCCGGATCGCAAGCTGCTGCGCGGTGCCCGGACTGGCGAGCTTCGTGAGCTCGAAGGAGAACGGCGTGTACCCGCCCTGGTGGGTGCCGAGCGAGTCGCCATCCAGCCAGGCGGAGGTGCGCCAGTCGGATGCGCCGATCACGAGAAAGAGGCGCTTGCCCTTCCAGGCCTCGGGAATGCTGATGCTGCGGGCGTACCAGCCGATGCTGGTCGTGTCGCCTATGCCGGAGAGCGGTGCGGCCCAGGAGAAGGGCACCAGGATCTGCGCATCGCCCGGCAGCTGCCCGTTGCTCCACCCCGCCTGCACGCCCTGGTCCGCCGAGTCGAATGCGAAGCGCCAGCGGCCATTGAGATTCAGCCACTCGGCGCGGGCAAAGTCGGGGCGGGGCTGCTCGGGGAGGGGAATCGTATCAGGCGACTGGGCGTGGACGGCGCTGGCGAGGAGCGTGAAGGCGACGGCCAGCGCGGTGGGGTGTCTCGATGATTTCGGCATGTGGGGATGATAGTCGAGGGGTCGAGAAGTCGAGGGGTCAAGTTGCTCACTCTCGATCACCTCGACCACCTCGACCATCTCGACCATCTCGACCTCTCTACCCCTCGACCAACTCCCCCCAGCACCGCGCAATCAGCTCGATCTTGCGCAGCACCGCCAGCGCGCTCCCGAGTTCGCCCTCGCGCCGGGCCGCGGCGGTCTCGCCCAGCAGCGGATCCATTTCGACCCGGGAGACGAGCCGGGCCCCGAAGGCGATCCGAATGGCCGCATACTGGTGGCCGTGGTCGGTGAAGATCACCACCGGCTGGCCCACATGGCAGCACGACGATGCGATACGTCGTTCATCCTCTCCGATGGCGTCCGGCAGGAGCGCTGTGATGTCCATGTTCAGCCAGTGGTACAGCTGCTTCGCCTCCTCCAGCGTGAGGAAGGGTGGCTCGCCGGCAGGAGCGTTGGCGCGCTTCACCAGCAGCGAGAAGATGGTCTGGGTCGAGTCCCATGCCTGCTCGTCCCCCTCGGGGAGGCGGGTCAGCGCGGGGGCCTCCACCATCTCCACCCATTTGCTCTCCGCGACCGCGGCGGAGAGCCCTTCCACAAAGTGCCGCACCGCCGTGAATTGCCGCTCGGCGGGCACCGCGTAGAACGCTTCCATCTCCCAGAGCGCGGCCCGCCAGCGGAGCAGGCTGCCGACATTGGCGCCCAGCGAGATGCCGTGGGTGAGACCTCGCCACCGGCGCGGGAAGTCGCTGCGGCTGGTGTAGTCGGCGAGGCCCACCGGGAGCGGCGGCAGGCGGTCCACACGGCTGGCCATGCGCGGCGGCACCACCAGTCCGCCGGAGAACGGCGGTCCCGTGAAGAATTTCGAGCCGGTGATGAGCAGCAGGAATCCGCAATCCAGATAATGCCGCAATGCCGGCCGGCTCAGCCGCATCTGCGCCGCATCCACCAGCACGGTGAGCTGGTCCGGATAGCGCTCCGACAGCGCCCGCGCCAGCTCCACGCTCGGCCCGCCGACACCAGTCTTGGAGGCATCCACGAGATGGAGGAGCACGATGCCGCCGGCCTCGCACCGATCGCGCACGGTCGCCTCGATTACGCGGTCGAGTTCGTCAGGCGCAATGACCGTCCCGTCGTCCCGCCGCACCGGAATCTGTACCATCTCGAGCCGCTCGGTGGGCAGCCCCGGCACCGGTGCGCCGGGCCGGGCGGGACGTCCCTGCGGGGTGAGACTGTCGAAATGCCGTCCCGCAGCGGCCGGCACCGTTCCGCTGCCAACTTCGGTCGGCGCCAGCACCACATTGGTAATCGGGGCGTCACTGTTGCCGCATGCGAAGTAGAGCGCCAGCAATTCGGCATCCGTGCCCGAAGACGTGAGCACCAGCTCGGTGCCCGGCAGGTCCAGCTGCAGCCACCGCAGGATGGCCCGGCGAATGCTCTCGGCGTGATCGAGGATGGCCTCGTCGAAATTGTCCTGGCTGGCGGCGGCGATCAGGCGCTGGCGACAGCGTTCGGCCGTCCGGAACCCGACTTCAGATACCGAGGTTGCGGTGCACGAGGAAAAGGTGTGGGCCCACGGCCTCGGCTTCGGGCTGCAGCCATACCGGTTGAGCCCCGTCGCGGGATCAATGGGCAGCCGGCTGTCGCCGCCGAGGGTAAGGAGCCGCTCGGTGGGAAGCGCGAGGGGCAGGAGCGCGGTGAGGCGGCCCAGGACACGCTGCTGGAGTAGAGCGGAGCGGAAGCGCTCGACCGCCGCCGGCGCGTCCCACGCTCGCAGCTCGAACAGTGATGCCGCATGCTGGGCAAGATGCTCGAATAGGCAGCTGGCATCATCGGTCCGCGGTGCCAGGAGAATTGCCGCCGGGCCGGCCTCGGCGCACAGGACATGGTCCCGTTCCGGCGCTGTCAGTCCCTCCACATAGCCGCGCGTCGCATGACACGCGAGTCCAAGACCCGTGATGCGCCCTTCGTCGTCATCCGGAAGCAGCCGAGTGAGGAGGGAAACCTCCAGCGCATGCCGGAGGATGACGGCTGCGCTCGCATCGGCACGGCTGGCGACGGCCGAGTGCAGGGAGACCAGGCCATCGCGCAGGACGTAGAGGGTCGGCCCTTCCTCATGCAGGCCGAACGCGATCCCTTCAGCGAGGGGCCGAAGCTCCGGCCGGGCCGCCAGGAAGTGAAGATTGTCCAGCTGGTCCGCGCGCCACGATCCCACCGTGCGCGGTGGCGTCCGCGCCGCATTGGCGCGATACTCATCGCGTACCCGTTCGACGGCGACTGTGACATCCGTCACAATGTCGTTATTCGTGGGCGCCGTGGTCATGATGGGAAACTATAATAGGCTGTGCGCTGTGCGCTGTGCGCTATGCGCTATGAGCCGATGGCAAGGAGAATTCCTCATCCCGAGGTCGCACTGCGACCGAAGGATCTACTCGCCCGATTCGGGACGCAGGTCAGCAGATCCTTCGCTGCGCTCAGAAGAGGAGCAGGGCTGGTTCCGCGACCCGTGACCCGCGGCCCCTCAGGGAGTCCCGCCCGATGACCGAATCAACTGCGTCGCCCCCACTCGACATCAGCCCGGTCCAGCTTGTGCATGGCGAAGGTGCATGGCGCGTGTCGGCAACGGTCGGGGGCGATGAACTCTGGTTCGAGTCCGCGGTGCCGTTGCAGCCGAGCGCGGAGGCCTTCCTTTCAGCGTTGCTTATCCCCGCAATGATGCATGGCCAGTCGCTGCGGACGGACGACCCGGTCTGCGGTGTGTGGGCAGGAAACGTGGCTCGGGCGAGAGCAATCGCCCGGCGCTACTGGGGCTTCGCGGGTGGAGAGGTGACGGCGCCGACGACAACGGTCAATGCTGGTGCGCAGGCGACCGGTGTGTTCTTCACCGGCGGCGTGGATTCATTCCATGCGCTGCTCACCAATCTCGAAACGGTCAGCGCGCTGATCTTCGTCCAGGGCTTCGACATCCCGCTCACCGACCAGCCACGGCTCGACGCAACCGCCCGGCTGCTCGACCACGTCGCCGACGCGTGCAACCTCCGGGTGCTCACCATCCGCACCAACCTTCGGCAGCATCTGGTATTTCGGCGAGCGCACTGGGGCAATCACACTCATGGGGCCGCGCTGGGCGCGGTCGCCCAGCTGCTGGCGCCGCATGTGGGCCATGTGCTGGTCGCCAGCAGCGATGTGCCGCCGCCGCACGGCTCGACCGTGGAGCTCGACCGCTGCTGGTCGTCCGCAGCGGTCAGCGTTGCGACGGCCGGTCCCGGCGTGGCGCGGCTGGACAAGGTGGCCGCCATCGCCGACCATCCGCTGGTGCACCAGGAGCTGCGCGTGTGCTGGGAGAACCGTTCCGCCGAGCTGAACTGCGGCGAATGCGAGAAGTGCGTGCGCACCCAGGTCCAGTTCGCCGCAGCTGGTGCGCTCGACCGACTCACCTGCTTCGGCACTATCGACCTGCCCGCGCGCATCAGGGGACTCTGGTCCATCCCGCATCACCTGGCGGGCCAATGGGCGGATGCGCAACGGGCGCTGGGACCGACGCCCGTGGGCCGCGCGGTGCGCGGGCTTCGCTATCGCACCTGGCGCCACAGTGTGGGGGAGAAGGTGGTGGGCGGCTTGAGAAGGTTGCGCAAGCGGTAGGAGGGTCGCTGGCTGCAGGCGTCAAGCGCTTGGCGCTCGGCGCTCCTCACTTGATCCCATCCGGCCTCATTCGTCGTAACAATCCCAGAACGCATTTAGCTGGCCTGTCCGCGGAGCCGTACGAGCCTCGCGACGGGCGCATGCCACTGGGAGGGATCCATGTTACGACTGATCACCACCACGATAACGCTGATCCTCCTCGCTGCCTGCGGGGACTCCACGGGACCGGGAGGAGGCGGGGGCGGTGCGACGCTTTCAGGGACGGTGCGGGTCGCGGGCCAGACCGTCACCGTTGCGGGCGCCACGGTCAGCGTCGGGACTCTAAAGGCCACCAGCGACGAAAATGGTCGCTTCGAACTCACGAGCGTGCCGGTGGATTCGGCCACCGTGCGCGCCGAGCGGCCGGGGTACGAGCCCGCGGAAGCGACCATCACGCTTTCCGCAGGCGCCAACACCCATGACTTCGTGCTGACAGCGAAGGAGATCTACCTGCTGGGCAACACGGCGGTGCTCGTCCCGTCCGGTACCGCAGCGATCGGTGGCGCCATCATCGTGGTTGGCAGCAACGGGACGCGCGGCTTTATCACGGGCGAACCGATCCACGGCTCGGACAATCCCGATCTCGAGCAGAGTCTGCAGGAGTGGGCCGCCAGCGTCCGATCCCTCGCACGCTCCAGGCACGTGGCTCTGCTCGGCGCCAATGATAACCCCAGCAACAGCGCGGCCAGCGACGAGGCTTTCTTTGCAGCGCTGCGTACGGTCGCGGCCAGCAGCGGGCATGCTGAGCTCGCCGAGGCGCCCGTGCTGGGGATGAGCCTGAGTGAGACGGAGATGGGCGGCCTGGTTTCGCGGCATCCCGACCGTGCAATAGGACTGCTTGCACGGGTTCCGCCAGGAGCGGCGAGCCTTGTCGCTGTCGAAGCCCTGGCCGTACCCACCTTCGTGATGCAGGCCGGACTCGACAATCCATCTCTCAATCACGCGGTGCAGGCCGCCTTCGCGGCGAACCGGGCCCACGGCGGCTTGTGGGCGCTCGCCGTCGAGCCGGATGTCCGCCACGAACAGGCCAGCGCCCGGGGCAACGCCGCCGCCACGGGCTGGATCAGCAGGGTGCTGGACCTGCGGCTTCCGTCCACACCCGGTGACCAGCTCATTACGCTGGGCGAGCAGTCGGGGTGGCTCGGCAACCAGTCCACGCTCTCGATCGCGCCATGGGCGGACTATGTCGGTAATCGTGCGACGGCCAGTTGGCTGCTCAACGAGGCGACTGCCGGGTCATGGAAGCTGCTGGGGGCTCCCCCGGGCAGTGGTGGCGGAGGCGGGGAGTGAGAGCCGCTGCTCGGCCTGTCGCGCTTCGTCCACCACGGGCTGCAACTCCGGATCGGCGTGGCGCCATGCATAGGCCACGTAACGGTACGCCTCGAGCGCCTCGGCCCGACGGCCGCGGCGCTCCAGAATCCGGGCGAGATGCAGGCGCGCCCACGCGCCACCCCGCTGATCCCAGAGTGAGCGGAAGGCGCGCTCGGCCTCATCGAGCCTTCCAAGGTCAGCCGCGAGCAAGCCAACGAACCAGATGCACTCGCGACCGTACTCGCCATCTCCGGGGAGACAGTTCTGATAGGCGCGAAGCGCCTCATTCTTCCGTCCGCGACGCAGCAGGCCGTAGCCTTCGGTCGAACTGGCGACCGCGAGCCAGGTGCGGCCATGCAGGGTATCTCCCGATGCCAGGTCGCGCGCCGCCGTCGCGCGCGCGCGCGCGAGCAATGCCGCGTGCTCCTTCCAATCGCCGAAGCGGGCAGCGTAGTCGGCGGCACACCGGAGCACCGGCCCGTTGAGCAGCGAGGTGTCCAACTCGGCCACCGCGCGGCCCTGCTCCAGCGCGCTCTCTGGCACGGGGAAACCTCGCGCCTCATAGTAGAGCGGACCGCAGCTCCGGTAGACCGGCCGCGTAGCCGGATCGGCAAGTATCGTCAGCGCCTCCCGAAGCCGGCCGTCCAGGAAGCCAAGATTGAATAACCGCGAGTGCGTGAGCAGAGGCTGTAATCTCTCGTCGAGCAGGGGCGTGACTACGGGAATGAGCGAGCGGCGGACATCGGCGAACCGGGGATGCTGCAGGTATTCGTACACCTGGAACACGGCGTTGGGATCCAGCCCGGCGAGACTGGCGCGCGCAGCGGCGGCCTCGCTGCTGTCACCGTAGGCCAGCTTGAACGCAATGCCGGCAGCCCGGGTCCGAGGCTCGTCCGGTGCCAGACGGGCATAGGCATCGAGCTCCTGGGCAATGGGCGCGCTGTCGGCCTTCCACTGGAAGGCGAGATCCAGCAGGTGCACGCGGTAGGGCGCCATCGTCGGCTGGAGCTCCGCCGCCTTCCGGAACGCAGCCTCGGACTCTCCCGGTCCCTCCATGGCCGTGGCGTCGTGGAAGTAGACCTCACCCAGTTCATACCAGGCGTCCGCCGCGTCAGGATATCGGCGGATGACTTCCCGGATCATGGCGAGCGCGCCCGGATCCTGGACATACCGTGCCCAGCGCATTCGCACCTTGGCTGCCTCGCGCTCGGGAAGCCGCGCCGCCAGCGCATTGGCTCGCCTGGTGTTCCGCTGGAACGCGTCGAAGTCATACCATGAGTACGAATCCGCCATGCCGAGGTACGCAAGCGCGAACAGCGAGTCGGAACGCACCGCACGCTCCCACGCCTCGCTCGCCGCAGGGAACTCCGATCGCCGGTAGTGTTCATCGCCCTCCAGGTATGCCTTGAGCGCAACGAGCGACGGTGTCGTGATCGCGGCCAGGTTCACCGTGGGGACCTGGCTGGGATCCTTCTCGAAAATCAGCGCGAGCGTCTGCATGCCCAGCCGGTCCGCGAGGGCCAGCACCGAGTCGGGCGGTCCATCCACCTGCACCGATCCCATGCTCTGCCCACTCAAGGCGTCGTACACGTCGCCTGCAAGCCGAATCTGTGGCCCTGTGCCCACGACCGAGCCAACCAGCGCGTATCGGGCATTGGTTCGCCGGGCCACGCCGAGCGCCTTCGTGAGGTCCGCCGACGTCTCGTCGCCCATCTGGCTGTGCCAGGCGGCGAGCAGCGTGCGACTATCCACGGCGCGAACGCCTGCGGCGCCATCGAGACCAATCGAGAGCAGGTCCACCATGCCCTCGTGCCAGACGTCGAGGCCGGTGCCACGCACCGTGAAGGGCAGGACGGCGATAGCGGGCCGCGCGGAGTCGTCCGTGCCGGGCGTCACCGCCCCCGAGCGCCGGCCGGGACGCACGAGCGCGCCGAGCACGGCCACCGCGAGCAGGGCGGTGCCGCAGGCGGCGAGTGCGCGCGGATGCCGTCGGGCCCAGGTGAGCGCACGTTCCGGCAGAGAGGCTTGCCTGTCTCGTGTGAGCGCCTCCAGCACCTCGCCAGCGCCCTGAAAGCGATCATCCGGGGACTTCCGGAGCAGTCGCTCGATGACGCGCAGGGTGTGGGGCGCCGCACTTCGAAGCGGAACGTGTCCCAGGTCAGGCTCATCGTGGAGAATGGCCTGGATGATGGTACGATCGTTTCCGCCGCGAAACGGCCGCACGCCCGCCAGCATCTCGTAGAGTACGACACCGAGACTCCAGAGATCGGTCGCGGGGCCGACGGCGTCGCCGCGTGTCTGCTCGGGCGACATGTAGGCGATAGTGCCCGGCGTCGCGCCCGGACCGGTCAGGCTCACATCCGCCATCTTGGCCACGCCGAAGTCCAGCAGCCGTACGGTGCCGTCGGCGGTGAGCATGATGTTGCCGGGCTTCACGTCGCGGTGCACGATGCCGCGGGAGTGCGCTGCGCCCAGGCCCCGGGCGAGCTGGATGGCGATGTCGAGCGCTTCCGCCGGCGGAAGCGGACCGCGCCGCAGGCGCTCCTTGAGCGTCTCGCCATCATAGCAGGCCATGGCAATGAACGGCCTGCCGTCAGTAGTCTCGCCGATCTCATGGATGCTGCAGACGTTGGGATGCTCGAGGGCCGCAGCAGCACGTGCCTCCACCAGGAATCGCTCGCGTGACTCCGGGTTGGCACTCAGGTAGGGCGGCAGGAACTTGAGCGCCACCACGCGGCTCAGCCGGGTGTCGTGCGCGCGATAGACGGTGCCCATGCCGCCGGTGCCGAGGATGCCTGTGAGCTGGTACTGGTGCACCTGCTCGCCGATGGCCGGCGAGGTCACACTGTCGGCAAGGCCCCTGAAGAATGTCTCGGCGGCTTCCCGATGCTCCAGCAGCGAACGCAGCTCCTGCAGCAACCGAGTGTCGCCGTCGCAGGCCTGCTCCAGGAACGCCGGGCGTTCGGGCGGCGTCAGTTGCAGCGCGCGCTCGTAGAGCTCCTCGATGTGGTCCAAATCCCTGTCCGGTCCGGTGCCCGGCTCGCTCACGAGGCCTCCGCGGCGTGCGCCCGGAGGTCGCGATAGAGCCACGCCTGGGCCATGCTCCAGCCCCGTTTCACCGTCGCGGGCGACACGTTGAGCGCCTCGGCAGTGTCATCCACCGACATGCCACCGAAGAAGCGGCATTCGACGATCCGCATCTGGCGATGGTTGATCTGCTCCAGTCTGTGGAGCGCATCGTCCAGGGCCACCAGGATGTCATCCCGCACATCGGCGGACGGCCCGGGCTCGAGCAGCGCCGCCTCGATCTCGTGCAGGGGCACATGCGGTGAGCGACCGCCCCGCTTGGCAGCATGCTTCCGCTTGGAGTAGTCAATCAGGATCTGCCGCATGGCGGCGGCCGCGACGCTCAGGAAGTGGGCCCGGTTCTGCCAGTTGGGAGCCGACTGGTCGGCCAGCCGGAAATAGGCCTCGTGCACCAGGGCGGTGGTGTTGAGGGTCTCGTCACCGTCCCACCGGTTGCGCTGCTTGCTGGCGAGCCGGTGCAGCTCGTCGTACACCTGCGGCAACAGGTCACTGAAGGCGGACTTGTTGCCCGCCCTCAACTCCTGGAGGAGGTGGCTCACGGATGGCGAGGAATGGGGCATGGTCAGCCGGCGGTCGAAGGGCGCTGCTCTGGCACCATAATACTGCGGAATTCGGGAATACGTGAGGTCGCGGGCTCGGCGGCTCGGCAGACGGTGTCATTGCGAGGAGCACGCGGAGCGTGCGACGAAGCAACCTTGCAGCCCGACCGCGATCTCACGGGCGGAGTTCCGTGGAAGGCTCCGATGTCGGGCCGCAAGGTTGCTTCGGGCGCTTCGCGCCCTCGCAATGACACGCCGGGGTTAGCTTCCCGCCCCACGCCCCACGCCCCACGCCCCACGCCCCACGCCCCACGTCCTTCACAGCCCCGTCCGCTTCTCCAGGTGCTCCGGGTACCGGTCGCCCTCGATGGGAATCCGGGCCGACGCCTCCTCAATTTCCCTCAGGTCATCGGCCGTCAGCTCGACGGCGGTGGCGCAAAGATTTTCGTCGAGCCGCTCGAGCCGGGTGGTGCCCGGGATCGGCACGATCCACGGCTGCTGGGCCAGGAGCCACGCGAGCGCCACCTGCGCCGGTGTTGCGTCGTGCCGGGTGGCGATGCGCCGCAGCAGCTCGACCACTGTCTGGTTCGCCTTCCGATGCTCGGGCGTGAAGCGGGGCAGGATGTTCCGGAAATCGGACTGGTCGAACGTCGTGCGCTCGTCGATCTTGCCGGTGAGGTAGCCTCGGCCCAGCGGGCTGAACGGCACGAAGCCGATGCCCAGCGCTTCCACGAGTGGCAGGATTTCCTTCTCGGGCTGGCGCCACCAGATCGAGTACTCGCTCTGGAGCGCCGTCACCGGCTGCACCGCGTGCGCCCTGCGGATGGTCTCGGCGCCGGCTTCCGACAGCCCGAAGTGACGCACCTTGCCTTCCTGGATCAGCTCCTTCACCGCACCGGCCACATCCTCGATCGGGACATCCGGATCCACTCGGTGCTGGTAGAAAAGGTCGATCGTATCGGTCCGGAGCCGCTTGAGCGAGGCGTGGGCCACATCCCTGATATGTTCCGGCCGGCTGTCCACCCCATCCTTTTCGGCATGGGGCCAGACCTTGAATCCGAACTTGGTGGCAATCACCACCTGGTTCCGCACGGGCTCCAACGCTTCACCCACCAGCTCCTCGTTGGTGAGCGGCCCGTACGCCTCCGCGGTATCGAAGAGCGTGACGCCGCGGTCCACGGCCGAGCGCAGGAGCGAAATCATCTCCTGCCGGTCCTTGGCGGGGCCGTAGCCATGGCTCATGCCCATGCAGCCGAGGCCGAGGGCAGAAACGGTGAGGCCACTGTGGCCGAGGGTGCGACGGGGGATTGGTGAATTCTGGTGCATGCGGGCTCCCTGCTCGTTATTGCTCCACAAAGC